>DATFFZ010000132.1:0-4931 GCA_035249845.1 Gemmatimonadaceae bacterium | reverse complement strand
AAGGCGCCGAGGGCGCCGTGCTGGCCGCGTCCGAGGCGCGCAACGCGGCGCAGCAGGAGCTGCGGAGCGCGGAGGAGCAGCACGGCGAGATCGTCAGGCGCGTGCAGCGCGCCGAGCGCGAGCTGGAGCAGCTCGATGCTTCGATCCAGCGGCTCCAGACGCGCCGCGAGGAGCTCCGCGAGCGGCTGGCGCGCATCGACGACGAGGTCGCGGCCCTGGCCTCGGCGCTGCGCGACCAGGAGCGTGACATCGGCACCGCGCGCGAGCGGCTCGATGCCGCCGACCGCGCGCAGGAGGCCGCTCGCGACGATCGCACGCGTCGCCAGGTGGAACGGGCACAGATCGAGGCGCGACTCCAGATGGCGATCGACCGCGCGCGGCGCCTCACCGACGAGGTGACCAACGCCAGCGCGCGGCTGCAGGCACTCCTGTCGGAGCTCTCCGAGATCGAGCAGGCGGACAGCGCGCTGGCGACCAGGATGGTGGAGTGGCAGTTGGAGCTCGAGGCGCGTCGCGCGGCGCTGGACGACGGGGAGCGACGTCTGGAGGCCGCCGAGCGCGCGGTGCTGGAAGCCGACCAGGCCTTCGCGGCCGCCGAGCACGAGCTCGACGCCACGCGGCACGCCGCCACCGGGGTGGCCGAGGAGCTGCACCACGCCGAGCTGCGCCTGACGGAGCTGTCGGGGCGCCGCACCGCCATCCGCGAGCGTCTGGAAGCGGAGTGGCGCCGACCGCTGGAGGAGATGCTGTCCACGGTGGTGCCGCTCGAGCTGGACGACGAGACGCTGCGCGCCGACGTGGCCAAGCTGCGGGAGGACCTCGAGTCGTTGGGCGCCGTGAATCCGCTGGCCATCGAGGAGCACGAGGAAGAGATGAAGCGCCTCGACTTCCTCACCACGCAGCGGAACGATCTGGCCTCCGCCAAGCAGTCGCTCATCCAGGCCATCCGTGAGATCGACGTCACCGCCCGCGAGCTCTTCCTGGAGACGTTCGCGCAGGTGCGCGAGAACTTCCGGCAGATCTTCATGACGCTCTTCGGTGGCGGCGAGTGCGACCTCCGCCTCGAGAATCCGGAGGCGCCCCTCGACTGCGACATCGAGATCCACGCCTCGCCGCGCGGCAAGCGCACGCAGCGCATCCACCTGCTGTCGAGCGGAGAGCGCGCGCTGGTGGCGCTGTCGCTCCTCTTCGGGATCTTCCTCACCAAGCCGAGCCCCTTCTGCCTGCTCGACGAGGTGGACGCGCCGCTCGATGATCAGAACGTCGGTCGGTTCGTGCGGATGCTCAACCAGTTCAAGGACAAGACGCAGTTCATCGTCATCACCCACAATCCCCGCACCACCACCGAGGCGGCGGATTCGGTGTATGGCGTGACGATGCAGGAGCCGGGCGTCTCCTCCTTCGTGAGCGTCCGCATGCGGGGCGCCAGCGTGGAGGAGGACGAGGTGCCCACCACGGTGCAGTCGGAGCTGCGCGCGGATGCGCCCGGGCTGCGCACCTTCACCGGCGCGGAGGAGCTCGCGGCACCGGTATGACGGTGCGCACGCCAGGCCGTGGGCTCGCCGCGGCCGTTCTCGTCGCGGCGCTCGCAGCGGCGTCGGCGATGAGCGTCGGCGTCGCGCGAGCGCAGGGTGCGCCGCCGGTGCCGGCGGGCGGCGTCATCGCCGAGACGCCCCCGGTCACGCTCCTCTACCAGAACTTTCCCAATCCATTCACGCCCTCGGCCGCCGGCCGAACGTGCATCTGGTTCGACCTGGCGCAGGACAGCGAGGTGCGCCTCGAGGTGTTCGACCTGCGCGGCCGACGGGTGAAGCGCATCCTTCCCTTCACCGGATTCTTCGGCGTGGTGCCGGCCGGCCGCTACGGACGCGCCGTCACCGGACAGTGCGACCCCGTGGTGAGCTGGGATGGCCGCGACGAGGATGGGCGCACGGTGCCCACCGGCGTCTACCTGCTGCGGCTCGACGCCGACGGACAGCATCTCTTTCGAAAGATCGTCGTGCAGGTGCCGTGATGCGCCTGACGACGGTGGGCACCGGCAACGCCGCGCCGTCACCCCGGCGCGTGAACGCGGGGCACCTCGTCGAAGCCGGCCAGACGCGGTTGCTCATGGACTGCGGAAGTGGAGTGGTGCACCGCATGGCGACGCTCGGCATCGACTGGCGCGCCATCACCCACGTGGCCATCACGCACTTTCACTACGACCACACGCTGGATGTGCCGACGCTGTTCTACGCCTGGGTGTACGGCGTGCTTCCGCGGCGCGCGGAACCGGTGACGCTCATCGGACCGCCCGGCACGGAGGCGCTCGTACAGCAGATGGGCGCGCTCGTCGCCGATGATCTGTGCGCCAAGGGGTTCCCGGTGGCGATTCGGGAGCTGGCGCACGGAAGCGCCGTTGAGGCTGGCGATCTGCGGGTGGAGGCGCACAAGGTTCCGCACACGGCGGAGAGCATCGCATATTCCGTGACGCAGGGCGGCCGGCGGGTCGTCTACACGGGCGACACCGGACCCGATCCCGCCTTCCGCGCCTGGGCGGCCGGCGCCGACGTGCTGCTGTCGGAATGCTCGCTGCCGCGATCGATGGCGATGCCGACGCACATGACGCCGGAAGACTGCGCCGAGCTGGCCGCCGAGGCGCGGCCGGGCGTGCTGGCGCTCACGCACTTCTATCCTCCCGTCGAGGGGGAGGACATCCGAGGGATCATCGCGAGCCGCTTCGACGGGCCCGTGGTGCTGGCCGAGGATGGCTGGTTCACCGAGATCGAGGACGGATAATGCTGGTCGTGATGAGACATGGCGCGACGGAGCGCGAGGTAGCCGCCGTCGTTCGCGTGATCGAGGAGATGGGGTACGCGGCGCGTCCGATGCCGGGCGCGCAGCGCACCGCCGTCGGCGTCGTCGGCAACGATGGACGCGTCGACAGCTCGCGCATCGAGGCGCTCCCGGGCGTCGCGCAGGTGATTCACGTCACGCAGCCGTACAAGCAGGTGTCGCGCGAGTGGCGCCCGGAGAACACCATCGTCACCATGGCGCCGGGGGTCGACGTGGGTGGCACCCAGGTGGTGCTGATGGCCGGTCCCTGCTCGGTGGAATCGGAGGAGCAGATCGTGACCGCGGCCAGGGCGGTGCGCGACGCGGGCGCATCGGTGCTGCGCGGCGGGGCGTTCAAGCCGCGGAGCTCGCCCTACTCGTTCCAGGGGCTGGGCAAGCGCGGTCTCGACCATCTGGCCACGGCGCGTCGCGAGACGGGCTTGGCGATCGTGACCGAGGCGATGGACGAGGAGGGCGCCGACCTGGTGGCCGAGGTGGCCGACTGCATCCAGATCGGCGCGCGGAACATGCAGAACTACTCGCTGCTCAAGCACGTGGGGCGGCTCAGGAAGCCGGTGCTGCTCAAGCGCGGGATGGCCGCGACGATCCACGATCTGCTGCTCAGCGCCGAGTACATCCTGGCGGCCGGGAACCACCAGGTCATTCTGTGCGAGCGCGGGGTGCGGAGCTTCGACACCATCACGCGGAACATGCTCGACCTCACCGCCATCCCGATGGTGCAGAGTCTGTCGCATCTGCCGATCATCGCCGACCCGAGCCACGGGACGGGGCTCCGCGACAAGGTGAGCCCCATGGCGCGCGCGGCGGTGGCGGCGGGCGCGCACGGGCTGCTCATCGAGGTGCACCCCATGCCGGAGCGCGCCATGTCGGACGGCGCGCAGTCGCTCGATCCGACGCAGTTCGCGCATCTGGTGGTCGAGCTGCGCGCGATCGCGGCGGCGATCGGCCGCACGATCACGCCCGCGCCGCGGCGCGAGCGGGCCGGCGCGTCAGGAACCGCGACGGTGGCGGTCGGGTAGAAGCTGGTCGGCAACTTGCTGATCAGGACGGTCATGAAAGCATACATTCTTGCTCTAAGTCTCGCCGCGGTAACGAGTTTGCCGCTTGGCGCGCAGACGCCCGAAGCCACCCTCGATCGCGCCACCAAGGCGTACGATGGGGTGAAGACGGTGCGCGCGACCTTCACGCAGTCGGTCACCAATCCGCTCACCGGCACCGAATCGAAGGCGCGCGGTGAGTTCGTGCAGCAGCGTGACCGCGGACGCCTGGCGATCCGCTTCACCGACCCCGCGGGCGATCGGATCGTGGCCGATGGGAAGTTCGTGTGGGTGTATCTCCCCAGCACGAATCCCGGTCAGGTGATCCGCATGCGCGCCGGCTCCGGGAGCACGGGGACGCCGGACGTCACCGCGCAGTTCCTGGATGCGCCCAAGGGGCGCTACACCGTGACCGACGCGGGACGCGCCAGCGTGAACGGCCGAGCGGCGCGCGCGCTGGTGCTGGTTCCGCGCGGCGACTCGATCCCCTTCCGGAAGGCGACGATCTGGGTGGACGATGCCGACGGACTCGTCAGGCAGTTCGAGGTCACCGAGGAGAGCGGACTCGTCAGGCGGGTGACGATCACGTCGATGCAGCCGAACGTCACGGTGCGGAATTCATCGTTCGGCTTCACTCCGCCGAAGGGAGTGAAAGTGTTCGATCAGGGGTAGGCTCGCCCCCTCATCGCAGCAGCTCCTCGATCTCCTCCAACCGCCCTCCATCGGCGCCGGCGGCGAGAGCAACCGGGATCGCCGCCCGCGACAGCGCCACGTACACGCCGAGCGCATCAGGGTCGCCGGCGAGGGACACCAGGTGGCGGCGGACCGTCTCGACGTCGCCGCGGACGATCGGCCCGGTGAGCGCGTCGGCGGCGGTGCGGCCGCGGAGATTCTCGGCGGCGGCGTGGAAGAGCGGGCGCAGCGCGCGGCCGGCTACCTGCTCCGGCACGCCCGTGGCCGCCAGCAGGCGCTCCCCGATGGAGAGGAGGACGGCGGGAAAGTTCGACGCCACCACCGCGGCCGCGTGATAGCGTGACTTCTCGCCCGGCGGGATGCTCA
>DATFFZ010000131.1:0-17865 GCA_035249845.1 Gemmatimonadaceae bacterium | reverse complement strand
ACGACGCGCTCCGCCGCGAAGGGTGGTCGCACCGCGACGGCCAAGAAGGGTGGCGGAGCGAGGAAGTCGGCAGCCAAGAAGGGCGGCGCGAAGAAGAAAGCGGCGCGTAAGGGCGGCGGGCGCAAGACGGCCGCCAGGAAGGGCGGTGGCGGCGGACGTAAGCGCGCCGGCGGCGCCCGGAAGGGCGGAAGCGCCAGGAAGAAGTCGGGGTCGCGCGGCCGGATGGGTGGCGGACGCAAAGGCGGCAGGAAGGCGGCGAGGAGGAGATAGGCCGACGAGCGAGAGGCGCGGAAGGGCCGGTGGGTGAGCGGGTGACGAGAGTGGAGTGAAAGTGAGAGGGGTGACGAGAGTGGAGTGAGTGAGAACGATCAGGGGTGAAGAGCATGAAAAGCGTGATGGGTTCATCACCCCATCTCATGCTCTTCACCCTGGCCCTTATCACTCACTCCACTCTCGTCACTCTCGTTACGGACTCTCCACGCGCTACTCCGCATCGGCATGGCCGCTTTCCCTCGCCCACGCTGTCCCCTACCTTCCCAACATGCCCCTCGCCGACTGCCGGCAGGACGACATTGCCGTCGCGCTCTCCACGTCGCTGGATCCTGAACGTGTATTGCACGAGGTCGCGCAGCATGCGCGGCACGTTCTCCCGTTCGAGCATCTCGCCATTGGCTTGCTCGACGACGAGAGTGGTGAGGTGCGCAAGGTTCACGAGGAGTGTGGCGACAGCGCGCCGACGGACGACAAGCGCTTGCACGACGACTGGCGCCGGGCGCTGGAGCGCGGCGAGCCGGTAACCGGCGGCCGCCGCGGCGCCAGGTCGGTGACCGTTCCCCTCACAGGAACGGGGATCGCCGGCGCCATCACGGTGGTCCCCGAACACAATGGTAGCGATGAGGAGATCGCGGAGGCTTCGCGCACGCTGACCGCGCTCGCGTCGCACGCCGCGCTGGCGCTCGAGCGCGCGCGGCGCATCCAGCGCACGGTGCGGCAGCAGCGCCTGGAAGCAATCGGTGAGGTGGCCGCCGGGATCGCTCACGAGCTGCGCAATCCGCTCTTTGGGATCTCGTCAGCCGCTCAGCTTCTTCGCTACCGCGCGCGTGAGGACCCTGTCCTCGAGCGAAACGTCGGCCGCATCCTGCGCGAGGCCGAGCGGCTCAACGCGATCGTCGCCGATCTGCTGGAATATGCGCGCCCGGGCACGGCGGCGATGGCTCCTGGAGATCCGGATCTCGTCTGGGACGAGGTGCTCGAGGGCCATCGCGGACTGCTCGAGAGCAGGGGCCTCTCCGTTACTCGCGCCAAGCCGGCGCACGCTGCTCGCTGCCAGCTGTCGCATGAGCGAGTGGCACAGGCGCTGGCTAACCTGCTCGTGAACGCCGCCGAAGCGGCGCCTCCGGGCACGACGCTCACGCTCACCTCCCGCCTGCTTCCCAATCGTGCGTGGCGGTGCACGCTGCATAACGAGGGTGCGCCCGTCCCGCCCGAGGTGTTGGCGCGCGCGTTCGAGATCTTCGTCTCCACCAAGCCGGGCAGCACCGGCCTCGGGCTCGCCCTCGCCAGGCGGATCATCGACGAGCACAATGGGCACATCACGCTCGAGAGTACCGCCGATCGCGGCACGACGGTGACGGTAACGCTGCCGGCGAAGTAGCGGGATGAGGGATGCGGGACGCGTCCCGCATCCCTCATCCCGCTTCCCGCATTATCTTCGCACCATGTCCGAGTCACCGGTTCTGCTTCTCCGCGCCCATGCGCGTCATGCGCCGTGGAACGCGCGCGGTCTGGCTGCGCACGCCACGGCCCTGGTGGATGCCGCGGCCATGCGACCCACCAACGCCGCGGCTCGCGCGGCGCCGAGTGCGCGCGCGGTGCGATTCTACGTGTCGAGTGGACTGCTCGATCGGCCCGAGGGCACCGGCACCGCGGCCACCTACAATTACCGTCATCTCCTCCAGCTACTCCTGATCAAGATCAGGCAGCGGGAGGGAAACACGCTGGAGAAGATCAAGGCGGAGATGTCCGAGGTCGTGGGCGACTCGCTGGAGCGCCGCGTCGCCACGGCGCTGGCACCGGCGCTGAGCGTCGGGGCGGACACGGTCGTGGAAGGCGACGGGGACAGCGACGCGGTGTGGCGTCGCGTGCAGGTGGCGAACGGCATCGAGCTCCACGTGCGCGGGGACTCCCCCGCCGCGCACGAGACCGCGCTCATCGCCATGCGCGAAGCGGTGCGTGCGGCGCTCGGCCGGGAGGACGTGCGCTAGCGCGGCCCCTCAGGGGCAGCTGAACACGACGCTGGTGCCGCCCGGGATTCGCGCCGTCACTGAGCCCAGGGCGAGTTCTCGCTCAGCTCCATCATCTCTTGAGCCTCTCCCACTCGGCCCCATTCGTCTCCAACAGTTCGAATCCCTAGTCCCTGATCCCCACTCCCCAGTACACCAGCCCATCGGTCCCTCGTCGCCAGCCGGCACGCGCGAATGCATCGACGTGCGGGCTCGTGAACGCCGGCAGTCCGTCGATCGACTCGATCACCGGCGGACGATGTTTCCCTCCGGGGTGAGGACGCGCCTTCAGATGGTCGGCCAGGACCCGAGCCGCTTCGGTGATGTCGATCTCGGAGAGCGCGGCCGAGAGCGCCAGGCGACGGCCACGCCCTTCCACCGCCATCGCGATGCGTCCCGCCCGCGTCACGAGCAGCGCGCCCGCTCCACGCGGCCGAGCGAGTGCATCCAGCTCAACTCCTTCCAGCGAGAGCGCGTAGGGATTGGCGGGATCGCTCATCGCCATCACGACGAACGGAGCCTGTTCGTCGGCGTCGCGCGCCGCGCGTAATCGCTCGACGGCGTCGGGAAGCGCGAACTGCGCGCCGGCCAGCCCGCGCACGAAGTATCCCCGGCGAACCTCGCCACGAAATTCCAGCCGTCGGAGCTCGCGGTAGATCGCACGCCACGACACCGCCGGCCGCTCGCGCCGCCACCAGTCGCGCGTTACGACGCCGTACCGCTCGAGCCATTGTCGCGCAATCGCCTCCGCGTGCTCCTCCTCGGCCGGCGCTTCCCCCCACGTGCCCGGAGCGCGCACCAGCGACCAGCGTCCTTCCCATCCGGATGACGGATGCTCCGCCTCCGACCGGCGCCACCGCGGAAGTCGCCGGATGTTCGGACGGCGCTGGACCACCGGACGACCCGGAGTGGGAGTGAAATCGGCTGGCAGCCAGCGCGCTGGATCGGGTGCATCACGGCGCGGGCGGTTGGGAAGTGGGCGCATGCGGATCACTTCACGCAGTGCTTCCACGCTGTCGTTGGTGACGAGGCCGGCCGCCACGAGCTCGCGCAGCGCATCGCGTAACGCGAAGAGGCCCAACCCGGTGGCATGCTGGAGGTCCTCCGCGAACGAGGCTCCACCCTGTGACAGCACCTCGTGTACCGAGGTCGCGGCCGAGCTCAGCCGGCCCAGCTCGTCGGCGAGGTCGGTCTCGGGAATCCAGAGCGCGCCCTCACCGCGGGGAAAGAACCGCACCGTCGACAGTGCCACGGTGCCCGAGACGGCGTCGGGCCGGCCCCCGCCGGCCCACACGATCTTGCCCGAGGCGCCCAGCTGGGGAAGCCACAGCGGGTCGTAGCGGTTGAGGCGTGCCGGTAGATAATCGCGCTCCCACGCTGCGGCCGGCCTGGCCACGCCGTGCAGCTGCTTCAGCACGGCCTCGAGCCCGGGGACGCCATCCATCCGATCCCTGGGATCGAGGTGTTGCCAGCGCTGGAGGAAGCCGGCGTACGCCGCCACGTCGACCGCTTCGATTTCGCGGCGAAGGGCGGCAAGGGCACGCTTCCGCGCCATATCAAGGACACGAGAGGCACACCATTGCGCCTGTGGTACCCGTTCTCCGAAACGAGAACGAACCAGCCGGCTAGCGCGCTGCCACTCCTCGAACCGCGCCTCGATCCAGCGCGCGTCCCAACCATACCGTGCCGCCACCGAGCTCACCGTGACCGGACCGGCGAGCATCAGATAGCGCGCCAGGATCTCTCGCCTGGCAGCGCTCTGCTCCAGAGCGGCCACGCGCAGCACGTCCGGAACTACATCGCTCGCCGAACGTTCTGCGAGCTCTGGACCTGCACGAACCCTCGCTACCGCATCCGTACCAAGCGCAGAGGCATACCGCGGATAGCTCTCGGTGAGAATCAGGCGCCAGCGCGACAGTGGCCCTTCGGTGGCGCCAAACCGCACCGCGATCGCTCGGCCGCTCGCCAGCAACTCCTCCACGGGATCCCCGTGTTTCCACTCGCTACTCTCGGCAACTCGCTCGCGCAGCTCGTCGATCGTCAGATCGCCGGCACGATCGAGCAGATGCGCCAGCTCGTCCGCCGAGCGAGCTCGGCGCCCTGGGGCCGTCCCCCGCCGCTCGGCGAGCACATCGGCCAACGCCTTCGCGGTTTCGTCGTCTCCCTCGAGCGCGCCCATCACGTCGTCGAGCAGCGCCCGATCCACCGACAGCCATGTCGCGCGCTGCTCGGCGCGTGGTGTGTCATCGGCGTACAGCCAATCCATCACGAAGCCGAACTGAAGTCCGCCGGCGAATGGCGAGGGCTGTACCGTCTCGACGGTGCGCACGGCGATACGGCCGGCGGCGATGTCGCGCAGCACCTGCTGCATCCCCGCGAGGTCGAAGGCATCCTGCATTACCTCGCGGTACGTCTCGACCAGGATCGGGAAGGTAGGGAACTGCCGCACGACCTCGAGCAGATCCAGCGCCTTGAGCCGCTGGAGCCAGAGCGGCATGCGCCGGCGGGGATTCTGACGCGGCAGGAGCAGTGCGCGCGCCGCATTCATGCGGAATCGGGCCCCGAAAAGCGGCGTCGTGCCCACCTCTTCGAGCACGCGCTGCTGCGCCTCTTCCGCGGACAGTGCCGCCAGTGCGTGGAGTGGAGGCGATCCACCGAGATCGGGGAGGCGGAGCATGATGCCGTCATCGCTGGTCTGTACCTGAACGTCCACGCCACCCAGCTCGGCGCGCACACGCTGCGCGAGTGCCATCCCCCATGGCGCGTTCACGCGTCCGCCGAACACGGAATGGATCACGATGCGCACCGCGCCCAGCTCGTCTCGGAAGTGCTCGACCACGATCGTGTGCTCGTCGGGGATGATCCCGGTCGACGCGCGCTGCTCGGCGATGTACTCCCGCAGCGAGCGCGCCGACGCTTCATCACAGCTGTAGCGCCCGGCGAGCTCACGGTCCATCGCCCCGGCGCGTCCTACGTCCCCGTTCGAGGGCGCCGCGCCCGCCAGACGTCTCACCTCACCGATGCGCCCGGCCAACCCGGCCGAGCGCGCCGAGTACTCGCCGTGCCAGAAGGGCATGCGCGCGGGAGCGCCCGGTGCGGGGGTAACGATCACCCGGTCGTGCTCGATGGCGGCGATCCGCCAGGTGGCCGAGCCAAGCTGGAAGACGTCACCGTGTCTCGATTCGTGCACGAACTCTTCATCCAGCTCGCCCAGCCGGGTGCGGTCGGCCAGGTGCACGGTGTAGAGACCGCGGTCGGGGATGGTGCCGCCCGAGATCACCGCCAGCATGCGGCTGGCGCGTGATCCACTCAGGCGGCCGCTCACCCGGTCCCAGGTGATGCGCGGCTCCAGCTCGGCGGCCAGATCGGCCGGGTACTTCCCGGAGAGCATCGCGAGCACCTCGTCGAACGCGGCCTTCGTTAGGCGATGGTACGGGTACGCACGCCTGACGAGGGCGTAGAGCTCGTCGACGTCCCAGTCGTCCACCGATACCATGGCGACGATGACCTGGGCCAGCACGTCCAGCGCGTTCTGTGGCACCCGCGTCGGCTCCACGTCGCCATCGCGCATCGCGGCCACCAGCGCCGCGGTTTCCACCAGGTCGTCGCGGAACGTGGGCACGAAGACGCCGCGACTCACCGCCGCCAGCGTGTGGCCGGCACGGCCGACACGCTGAAGGCCGGCCGCGACGCGTTTCGGCGACTGGAGCTGGAGCACCAGATCGACCGAGCCGATGTCGATGCCGAGCTCGAGGGAGCTGGTGGCCACCAGCGCCGGTAGCTCACCGGCCTTGAGCGCACGCTCGAGCTCGTAGCGCCGCTCGCGAGCCAGCGAGCCGTGATAGGGACGCGCGAGCTCCTCGCCGGCGAGGGCGTTCACCCGCGCCGCGATCTTTTCCGCCTGCGCCCGGTTGTTGACGAAGATCAGCGTGGTGCGCGCCGTCCGGATGTGCTGGAGCGCCAGCTCGGCGACCTTGGGCCACACGCTTCCGCCGACGTTGCCGAGGTCTTCCACCGGCGACACGACCGATAGATCCATCGGCTTCACCAGGCCGCAGTCGATGATCTGGGGGCTGGGGACTGGGGATTCGGGACGAGGGGGCTGCGCGTGCGCCGTGGAGTCGCCACTCTCCAGTCCCCAGTCCCTGATCCCTACCAGAAACCTCCCGATCTCCTCCAACGGCCGTTGGGTGGCGGACAGTCCGATGCGCTGGGGCCTGGTCTCGCACCGGGCGTCGAGGCGCTCGAGGGAGAGCGCGAGATGGACACCGCGCTTGCTGCCGGCCATCGCGTGGATCTCATCCACGATCACCGCGCGCACGAGGCTGAACATCCCGCGCCCACGCTCGCTGGTGAGCATGATGTGCAGCGATTCGGGCGTGGTGATGAGCACGTGCGGCGCCCTGCGCAGCATGCGCGCGCGCGCCGATGAAGGCGTATCTCCGGTGCGCACCGCGACACGAATCTCGGGAAAGTCTTTCCCTGCTTGCTCGAAGCGCGCGCGAAGCTCGGCAAGCGGACGCTCGAGGTTGCGGTAGATGTCGTTGTTGAGCGCCTTGAGCGGTGACACGTAGAGGATGCGCACGGCGTTGGGAAGCGGGCCTTGCAGCCCCTCGGTGATGAGCTGATTCAGCTCCCAGAGGAACGCGGCGAGCGTCTTGCCCGTACCGGTGGGCGCCAGGACGAGCGTGTCGTCCCCAGACGCGATTGCGGGCCACCCGCGCCGTTGCGGCTCACTCGGCGCCCCCAGTGTCTCCGTGAACCACCGCCGAACGAGAGGATGGAAGTGGTGGAGTGGGGAGCGCATGTCCGAAAGATAGCGGGTGGCGCGTGGGCGAGTCGGTAATGCGGGCGACGAGAGTGGAGTGAGTGATAACGACCAGGGTGAAGAGGATGAAGTGCGTGATGGGTTCATCACCGCCTCATGCTTCTCACCCTAGTCGTTATCACTCACTCCACTCTCGTCACTCGCGTGACTCTCGTCACCTCTCACTCCCCTCGCCTACAGTAGCCGCGAGATCCCTCTCGCCAGGCGTTCCATGAGCTTCCTGGTCCATGGCCGGCGGGTGAACTCCGGAAGGGTGATCTCCTTCGCGAACTTGAGGTCTTCCAGGAAGACCGAGTCCATCGCCGCGCCGAATTCGCGATCGAGCACCAGCAGGTTGGACTCGTCGTTGAACACCAGCGAGCGGTTGTCGAAGTTCATCGTCCCGACGGTCGACCAGACACCGTCCACCGAGATCGTCTTGGCGTGCATCATCGACGGCTGGTACTCGTAAACTCGCACGCCGGCGGAGAGCAGCTCCTCGTAGGCTGCCCGCCCGGCGTACCAGGTGGTCTTGATGTCGGTCTTCTCGCTCGTCGTCAGCACTCGCACGTCGACGCCGCGCTTCGCGGCGTCACCGAGCAGCCGGCGAAAGTCGTCGTCGGGGACGAAGTACGAGTTCGCGATGTACAGGGTCCTGTTCGCGCCGGCGATCGACAGGGCGAGAAAGCGCTCGGCCGGAGTGCTCCCGATGGTTGGCGCGGCGTGAAGGATTCCGGAGAGTCGGGCATCGATCTTCTCCGGAGGCGCGTCGCGCCTGGTGTCAGCGCGTCGCTCGCCGGAGTCCGCGACGGGCACCGGCTCCACCGGAGCGAGAGGAAAGAACAGATCGCCGGTGAGCAGCTGACCGGTGGCCTCCACCCAACCGGCAGCGAACGTCGCCTGAAGCTGATGGACGGCCGGTCCGGTGAACCGCACGTTCGTATCGCGCCACTCGCCGTCCTTGCGACCGGAGCCCAGCCACTTGTCGTCGAGCCCGAAGCCGCCCGTATAGGCGACGGCGCCGTCGACCACGACGACGCGGATATGGGAGCGGTGCTGTGCCTTGTGCAGCGAGTACCAGTGTACCGGCCGGAAGACGGAGATCTCGACACCTCCCTGGCGCAGCGAATCCAGGTAGCTCGCCTCCAGGTTCTGCGAGCCGAACGCATCGTGAAGAAAGAGAACCCGCACGCCCGCGCGCACGCGCTCGAGGATGATGTCCTTGAGCATCGTCGCCACACGACCGGGCTGCGCGTAATACATCTGCAGCGTGATGGATCGCTGGGCGGATCGCAGGTCTTCCCACAGCCGCGGATAGGTCTCGTCGCCGTTGGTCAGGAGCTCCACCTCGCCGGCGGGCCGGAGCGAGGTCGACGTGAGAAGCGATATCGTCGGTATGAACAGCTCATCGGCGACCGAAACACGCCCTTTCTCCTCTCCTACGGCGCGCACACCCTTGAGCGGCGTCCCGCGCGTCACATAGAGCACGCCGATGAGCGCAAAGAACAGCAGCAGCAACACCAGAACGATGATGCCCGCGGTCTTCATATGTTTCTTCCCTTGGTTGGTCGAGCGAGGGAAATGCAAGGAGGCTGCCGAAAAGCGGGACGCGGGACGCGGGACACGGAACGGGCGGTACCGGCTGTGCGTCCCTCGTCCCGCGTCCCGCGTCCCCCTATACTTCGCGCGTGCGATTCGACGAGCAGACTGTCGTTCTCACCGGGGTTGGACGACAGGGACAGGTGGGCGAGGTCGTGGCGCGAGCGTTCGCCGAGCGTGGCGCGACCGTCGTGGTCGTGGATCGCGATCAGCAGGTGGAGGCGCGCGCCGTAGCGTTGCGCGAAGCGGGATTCGTTGCTCGCGCCAAGGTGTGCGACCTCACCAACGAGACCCAGGTGGCCAACCTCGCGCGGGAAGTCGGTGCGGAGTCCGATGGGCAGATCGGCGCGCTCATCAATCTGGCCGGCGGCTTTGCGCTCTCCGGCCCGGTCGCCGAGAGCAAGCTCGAGGAGTGGCAGCGTCAGATCACGATCAATCTCACCACGGCCTATCTCGCTACGCGCGCATTCCTCCCGGCGCTCCGCAAAGGCCGCGGATCGATCGTGTACTTCTCATCCGCGTCGGCGCTCCCTGGGAGCCGGATCGCAAAAACTGCCGCCTACGCGGCGGCCAAGTCCGGCCTGGTCGCTCTCATGCGCGCCGTCGCCGAAGAGGAGCGCGACACCGGCGTGCGCGCGAACGCCGTCGCGCCAACGTCCATTCGCACCGCCAGCAACATCGACTCGATGGGACAGAAGGTGCGCTACGTCGAGCGGGAGCAGGTGGCCGATGTGGTTCTCTACCTGTGCTCGCCGCAAGCGAGCGCCGTGACGGGGCAGGTGATGGAGCTCAAGTAAGGTGAGGGGCCAGGGTGAGGGGCGATGTGAGTGATGAGGGGCGAGGAGTGAGGGGTGAGTGCTGCGGACTCTCACCCCTCACCCCTCGCCCGTCGCCCCTCCCCTCTCTACCTTCCCGCCCATGGCTCTCGCGGCGCGCCGCCGGTCGGCTTCGCGAACCGTACTCCTCGACCGGTCGCTGGAAATGCTCCCACTCTTTCGCCTCAGCGACGTGGCGGAGCACTCAGCCGTCAGCTTCACACCATCGCGCGGTGGCCGGTGGCGCGTCGTTCCCAATCCCGGCGACCGCGTGCCGGGAACGTTCGATCAGGACGTCTACGTCGAGCTCTGGCACCGCTACCAAGAAGCCGGTGCACCCAGCAGCGGCACGGTCTCCTTCACGCTGCACGCATTTCTCCGCTCGATCGGCCGCCGTGTCGATGGGCGCACGTACGAGCTGCTTCGCTCAGCACTCAGTCGGCTGGAACGAACCACGCTCGAGTCGCAGGGCAGCTACTTCGATGCGCCGAGCTCCCAGTTTGTGGACACGGCCTTCACAATGCTGACATCGGTCTCGATCGAGCGCCGGCGCTCGTTGGACCGCGACCAGTTCACTCTCTTCCCGTCCCTCACCGCGTCCGAGCCCGGCGAGGCGGCGGTCGTCCTGTCGCCGCTTCCGCGCGCGAACGTCGCCGCTGGTCACACTGTAACGCTCTCGGCGACGCGCTACCTCGCGCTCTCCACTCCCGTCGCACGCCGGCTCTACCGTCTGCTCGAGGTGGCGCGCGAGGAAGGGAACGTCGCCTGGCGCGTGCCACTCACGGAGCTGGCCGAGCTGCTCCCGCTCACCCAGCGGTACCCCTCGCAGCTGCAGCGCGTGCTGCAACCGGCACACGAGATGCTCCTGGCGGCGGGGTTGCTGCGCGATGTCGTGGTTCGTCAGCAATCACGAGAGTGGTATGTGGACTATGTGCTGGCTGCTCGGCTAACTTAACCCAAGCCTGAACCTTGCAGGCCGCACCCCCCAACGGCTCTCAACCCTTGGAGAACGCAACATGGCAACCAAGCTCGACAAGACCCTCAAGCGCGAGATCGACATCGACGGACAGCCGTACATGGTCGCCATCTCGCCCGAAGGCGTGAAGCTCACGCAGAAAGGCTTCCGCAAGGGGCGCGAGATGACGTGGAAGGCGATGTGGTCGGGCGGCTCGGAAGAGGGTGCCAGCGGTGGCGCAGCCAGCGGCGGGATGGGTGGAACCGGTGGAATGATGTAACCAGATGTGTGCGGAAGGGCCCGGGCGGCTTGGTGGGATAGGACGCTGGAGGAACTTCCCTTGCATTAGTCAGTATTCAGTCAGATAGCGTAGGTGTTCCTCAACCAGCACCGGTGTACCCTATGCCCTCCCTTCGAAAAAAGCTGTTGATCGGCAGCCTGGTCCTCCCGCTCCTGGCGGGAGGCTTCGTCATCCAGAGCACCGAGGCACGAGACGGCGCCCGGCTCTTCGACCAGGTGCTCTCGCTGGTGGCCGATCGCTTCGTAGATACCGTCACCACCGCCACGCTCTACGAGAAGGCGGCGCGCGGACTCGTCGAGGAGCTCAACGATCCCTACTCCGAGCTCCTCACGCCGAAGCAGCTTCAGCGGTTCTCGACCACCTCCACCGGACGCTACGGTGGCGTGGGAATGCAGATCGAGAACCAGGAGGGAAGTATCACCGTCGTGAAGGTCTTCCCCAACACGCCGGCCGAGGCGGCGGGCGTCGTCGAGGGAGACCGTATCGTCGCCGTGGACACCGCGTCCACCCGCGGATGGAGCACGGAGCGAGTCTCCGAAGCGCTCCTCGGCACACCCGGCACCAAGGTAAACGTCACCTTCGGCCGACCCGGCGTGCAGCAGCCCATTCAGCACCGCCTCACGCGGGCGCAGATTCACATTCCGGCCGTTCCCTACGCGCTCCTGCTCGACGGGAATATCGGCTACGTTCCACTCCAGACCTTCAACGAGTCGGCATCGCAGGAGGTGCGTGACGCGGTCACGCGACTTCAGCGGCAGGGCGCGCGCTCGTTCATCCTCGACATTCGGCAGAACCCGGGTGGCATTCTCGACCAGGGGCTGGCCGTTGCCGATCTCTTCCTGAAGCGAGGTCAGGAGATCGCCAGCGTTCGCGGCCGTAAGGGTCCGGCCGAGACGTACGTATCGCGGGCCGGTCAGCACATCCCCGACGTGCCGCTCGTGGTGCTCATCAACGGCTACTCGGCATCGGCATCGGAGATCGTGGCGGGCGCGCTACAGGATCACGACCGCGGCCTCGTGCTCGGTACCACGTCGTACGGCAAGGGGCTGGTGCAGACGCTCTTCCCGCTCGAGGGCGGTTACGCGTTGAAGATGACCACCGCCAAGTGGTACACGCCGAGCGGTCGATCCATCCAGAAGGACCGCGTGGCCGACACGAGCGACGTCAACGGCAACGACGAAGAGGAGCAGCTGCCCGATTCGCTCGAGACGGAGCACGTGAAGCGCGATCGGCCGGCCTTCCGCTCGGATGCCGGACGCATCGTGTACGGCGGTGGCGGGATCACGCCCGACATGATCATCCCCGAAGACACGGCGACAACGAGGGAGCAGGAGTTCGCCAAGATCATCGCGCCCAAGGCGGGAACGGTGCGCTCGGTGATGTACACCTACGCGCTCGAGCTGAAGGGGCAGGTGACGCAGGGCTTCACGCCGCGACCGGAGTGGCGGGAGGAGTTCTACCGCCGCCTGACCGCGGCCGGCGTGACGGTCGACAAGGCGCTCTACGATGCAGCCGCGCCGATGGTCGACAGGTGGCTCTCCAATCAGACGGCTCGCTTCGCCTTCGGCGACTCCAGCGCATTCCGCCGCACGATCCCCGAAGATCCACAGATTACACGGGCCGTCGAGTTGCTGAACAAGGGGCAGACGCAACAGGATCTGTTCGCCCTGGCGCAGGCGACGCCGGTCACGGGAAGGCGTCCCAACCACCAGCGGTGAGGTGCGCCCGGTGTTGACAGCCCGATCGTGCCTTCTTACCGCGGCCACCTTGGTGGCCGCGGTCACATCGGCCCCCGCGCAATCCGCCGAGCCGCGACTCGGCAACGTTCGCCAGATCACGTTCGGCGGTGAGAACGCCGAGGCGTACTTCAGCGCCGACGGCAAGCAGCTCATCTTCCAGTCCACTCGCGATGGGAGAAGCTGCGACCAGCAGTACGTCATCAACGTGGACGGCACCGGGCTGCACCGCGTCTCGATTGGTTCCGGAAAAACCACCTGCGGGTACTTCTTCGATCGGGACCGGAGGATCTTCTTCTCCTCCACGCACCACGCCGACACCGCGTGCCCGCCCCGCCCCGACTTCTCCCGAGGCTACGTGTGGCGGCTCGACCCGTTCGAGATCTACACCGCCAACGCCGATGGCTCGGCGCTCACGCGGCTGACGAGCTTCGGTGCGTACACCGCGGAGGGAACGCTCTCGCCCGACGGCTCGACGATCGTCTTCACCTCGCTCAAGGACGGCGATCTCGAGATCTACACCATGCGCACCGACGGCAGCGGGCTGCGTCGCCTAACGACGACACCCGGCTATGACGGCGGTGCCTTCTTCTCCCCGGACGGAAAGAAGATCGTCTACCGCGCCTATCACCCCACCGATTCCACCGAGCTGGCCGACTACCGCGCGCTCCTGCGCGACAACCTCGTCAGGCCGAGCAGGATGGAGATCTGGGTGATGGATGCCGATGGCTCCAATCAGCGGCGCGTGACGAACCTGGGCGGTGCCAACTTCGCGCCATTCTTCACTCCCGACGGCCGGCGCATCATCTTCGCCTCCAACCACACCAACCCGCGGTCGCGAAACTTCGATCTCTACCTGGTCAACCCCGATGGCAGCGGCCTCGAGCAGGTGACCTCGCACACGGAGTTCGACAGCTTCCCGATGTTCAGCCCCGACGGCAAGTACCTGGTGTGGGCCTCCAACCGCAACGCGGCGAAGCAAGGGGACACGAACATCTTCATCGCCGAGTGGAGGAACTAGGGACACGGGACACGGGACAGGCGTAGGTGGCCCGCTGCGGGATTGAGCGAGTCGGTCCCCCGTTCCGCATCTCCCCTCGCCCCTCACCCCTCACCGCTCTAGTTTCCATGTAGCATTGCACCAGGAGCATTACATGGAGGGGCTGATCGTACTCGGCGGGGTCGGGGCGCTGGCGCTCATCACCCTGTTCAAGTCGTTCAAGATCATCGGGCAGGCCGAAGTGATGGTGATCGAGCGGCTAGGCCGGTTTCACCGTGTCGCGCGCTCCGGCCTGAACGTGCTCATTCCGTTCGTCGAGCGGCCCAAGTCGCTCGATGTGCGCTACTTCGAGGCCGACGTGTCGGGCGTGAAGCGCATCACGGCCACGTCGACGACGCGCATCGATCTGCGCGAGCAGGTGCTCAACTTCCCGAGCCAGCCGGTGATCACCAAGGACAACGTCACCATCGACATCGACGCCGTCCTGTATTACCGGGTGAACGATCCACAGAAAGCCACCTACGCGGTGCAGAATCTGCCGTATGCGTTGGAGACGCTCACCCGCACCACGCTGCGCAACATCGTGGGTGAGATGGAGCTCGACCAAACGCTGGCCAGTCGCGAGGTGATCAACAGGCGCATGCGCGAGGTGATCGAGGACGCCTCGATTGGTTGGGGTGTGGATGTCACCCGCGTCGAGCTCCAAGCGATCGAGCCGCCGCACGACATCCAGCAGTCGATGGAGCTCGTGATGAAGGCGGAGCGCGAGCGCCGCGCGGCGGTCACGCAGGCCGAAGCATTCAAGCGAGCGCAGATCCTCGAAGCCGAGGGCGTGCGGGAGTCGCAGGTGCGGCGTGCCGAGGGCGAGAAAGACGCCGCCGTGCTGCGTGCCGAGGGATTGGCCCAGGCCCGACTGGCGATGGCGCAGGCGGAGGCGGAAGCGATCCAGCGCATCGCCTCGGCGTTGCCCGAGGGACAGGCGGCGATGTATCTGCTGGGCCTCAAGTATCTGGAAGCGCTGCCGTCGGTCACACAAGGTGCGGGCACGACGATCTTCCTCCCCACCGAGGCCACCGGCGTCATGGGCGCGCTGGGTGGACTGCGCGAGATGCTGGCGCGTACGGGCGCGTCTGCCGCCGACGCCGGCGCGAAGCATCCACAGCAGGCAGGTCAGCAGGGCGAGCGCCGGTCACTCAATCCCGGCTCCTCGTCGGGTCACGGTGACAAGCGGTGAGCGCGGCGATCACGCTCGAACGCGCCGAGATCATCGCGCGGTCGCACGCGTGCGAGAACTGCGGTGAGTACAGCTACAAGAAGCTGTCGGTAAAGCCCGCCAGCGACGCGCACCGCAGGGAATTCAACGAGGTATGGCACGCCGTGAAGATCTGCGGTGTGTGCGGGCTGCATCAGGAGATGGGGATCGACGAGGACGGAGACATAGTGTACGTGGGGTAGTGGTGGGCGATGTAGGCGTCGCCTACGGCCACGCCGGCTTCCGGGAATACCTCTCCCCAAAGGTCGCGCGGAGGACCCCGTCCGGGTCGGCGGTTCGGACGACGGCATCGAGCTCGGGGGCGAGGAGCATGGGACGGGTGAACTGCTGGTAGCGCCTGAAGCTGTGGCAGAAACAGAACGGCCCGCGCCTGGAGAAGGCCCCGAGCCACAGGTCCGGGACCAGCCAGGATAGGGCGTAGAACACCCACAGCGACCGGAAGGCGGGTAGGTCGCCGCGACGGGTGCCCCGGGGTATCGAGCCGTGCTTCCCCCACTGAACGTCGACCAGGACCTGTCCCTTCCCCCGCCAGTCGGCATGCAGGATGGTCCCGTGCCAGTAGGTCCAGAGGTCGGTAGGAGCCAGGGTCGAGTCATACCCGACCCAGATCACCTCCTGGTCGGTCGGGTTGGTAAAGGGCAGCCAGGCCCCTACCGCGTCGTCGGCCCAGAGGAGGTGGTAGGCAATGATGGGCCGGCTGGGGTGGAGGACTGCGACCGCCCTGAGGAGCGGGAACGTTTCATCCCGCTGGAGGTATAAGGTAGGCGCCAGCTGGCGCGCCAGCACCGCGCCACTGTCTCCCGGCGGGATGAGCTCGCCCGGGAGCGGTGGGATCGTGGGAACGAGTGCACGCGGACCGCATCCGGCCACCGATGCGATAGCCGCGAGCGTGACCAGCCGGATGACGTTTCTTACGACCACGTAGCCCACGACGGTTGGAGCAGGCAAGGAAGCCCCTGCCTGCGCAATGTTGGCGCCTGCCCGCTCAGGCACCTGGAGAATTGGAGCCCATGAGAAAGCCACGTCCGGCCACGTACAACCCGTCCCAGGCACTCCAGCTCATCTCGAGCGACCGCAACGGCAACCCGCTCAGCTGCCCGTCCTGCTCGGGCAAGATCGTGCGAGACCCCAACGTCTCCCCGCCACCCCCGCGCACTCACGTCACGCTTCGCTGCTCCAACTGCGGCCGGATCGCGAAGTACATCGCGGGAGCAGCGTAGCGTCGAGCGCAATTGGGCGGTGTGGCGGGTCCGTGAAAGGGTAACCAGAGTGGAGTGAGTGACGACGACCAGGGTGAAGGGCATGAGGCGGTGATAAACCCATCACCCATCTCATGCTGTTCACCCTGGTCGCATTCACTCACTCCACTTTCGTCACCCACTCACGTGACCTCTTCCGCCAACACCGCTTCCTTCCCCCGCACCAGCTGTTTACTTTTCGGCTCATCTACACCGCGCAGTTGGGAGTGGCTTGGCGTTCCCAGTCGCACGGGATCGGGCATCACAGTTAGCCCCGGGTCTCGGGGGAGAGGTAAGGCAACATGTCTCGCATTACGGGTACCGTGAAGTGGTTCAACGACGCAAAGGGCTACGGGTTCATCTCGCGTGAAGGCGGCCCTGACGTGTTCGTTCACTTCAGCGCGATCCACGGCAACGGCTTCAAATCCCTGGCCGAGGGAGATCAAGTGGAGTTCGAGATCGTGCAAGGACAAAAGGGGCCGCAGGCCGCCGAGGTCCACAAGATCTGATAACTTCGCAGGATCCAACCAAAAGCTCCGGCACCCGCCGGAGCTTTTTTTAAAGACTAGGGACCGGGAACTGGGAGCTGGGGACCAGCGAGCACCAGATCGCGCCAATCTCCTGGTCCCTCGTCCGTAGACCCCTCGTCCCCAGGCCCTGGTGCCCCGTCCCGGGCACTTCAGTCCCCGTCCCGGGCACTTCTCTTGCCTCCTCTCACGACCGTCCCCGTAGGTTCAACGACGATACCTTCACCCGGGCGGAGCCGCTGACATGGCGTCGATCTGGAAGGGGTCACTCGCGTTCGGGTTGGTCAACATTCCGGTCGAGCTGAAGACGGCCGTCCGATCCGACCACATATCGTTTCGGCTGCTCCACGAAGCAGACCTGTCTCCCATCAAGTACGAGCGCGTGTGCGAGGCGGAGGGAGAGCAGGTGCCGTGGAGCGAGATCGTGAAGGGCTACGAGTACGAGAAAGGCCGCTACGTCGTGATGACCGACGATGACTTCAAGGCCGCGGCGCTCGAGTCATCACGCTCGCTCGACATCCTCGACTTCGTGAAGCAGGAAGAGATCGATCCACGCTTCTTCGACACTCCCTACTACCTCGTTCCCTCGAAAGGCGGCGAGAAGGCGTACGCCCTGCTGCGAGAAGCCATCCGCAGCTCTGGCGCGGTGGGAATCGGCAAGATCATCATCCGCCAGAAGCAGCACCTCGCGGGCGTGAAGGTGGTGGGCGACGCGCTCGTGCTCGAGATCATGCGCTTCGCCAAGGAGCTGGTCGACGTGAACGAGTTCAGCTTTCCCGGCACTGAAGGAGTGCGCCCACAGGAGCTGCAGATGGCCGAGCAGCTCGTCGCCAGTCTCGCCGAGCCGTTCGACCCGGAGAAGTACACGGACGAGTATCGCGAGAACCTCATGGGCATCATCCGCGCGAAGATGAAGGGGAAGAAGATCGAGATGCCGGAGGAAGAGGCGCGCGAGGACACGCAGGTCATCGATCTCATGGACCGGTTGCGCGAGAGCCTGGAGATGGGCAAGGCGCAGCGCGGGTCGGTGCGCTCCTCTCGAAAAGCCGCCGCGGCGAGCGAGTCCAAGACCACGAAGAAGCGCCGCAGCAAGTCGGCGTAGCTCGTGTCGCCGCGCGCACCGACCGCCGTTAGGCGGAAGCTCGCCGACTACCGGCGCAAGCGCGATTTCGGGCGGACGAAGGAGCCATCGGGCAATCGCCCTGCTGACACCCGCCGGCGCCGGCAGGGCGAGCTGGCGTTCGTCATCCAGAAGCACGCCGCCAGCCACCTTCACTTCGACTTGCGTCTCGAGCTGGACGGGGTGATGAAGAGCTGGGCTGTCCCCAAGGG
>DATFFZ010000130.1:0-2237 GCA_035249845.1 Gemmatimonadaceae bacterium | reverse complement strand
GTCGATGTTCGACTTCCTCAAGGGAGGCGACGTGGTCGACCGCAGCCCCGACGGCGCGCGCGCGCTGAACGGCGCCGACCTCCTCATCGTGCTCGACATCAGCGATGTGAAACGCCTCGGCGTCCTCGCCGAGTCGGTGCGTGCCATGAAGGTTCCGCGGCTGGTGATCGACCATCACGTGAGCGCCGGCGAGCCCGCCGGCGACGAGATGCTGACCGACACCAGCGCCTGCGCCACGGGCGAGCTGATCTTCGATCTGGCGCGCGTGCTCGACCTCGAGATCACGCCCGACATCGCGCGCTCCCTCTACACCGCCATTCTCACCGACACCGGCGGCTTCCGGTTCTCGAACACGTCGCCGCGCTGCCACGCCATCGCGGCGCAGCTGCTCTCCGCCGGGGTGGATCCGGAAGAGATGTACCAGCGCATCTACGCCTCGATGTCGCTCGGCCGGATGCACCTGCTGCGCGATGCGCTGCACGCCCTGGAGGTGGACGCCGAGCACGGACTCTCGTGGATCACCCTTCCGGCGGGACTGCTGGAGCGCTACGAAGTGCGCGCCGAGGAGCTCGATGGGATCGCCGAGTACGCGCGGGCGATCGCCGGCACGCGCCTGGCCATCTTCTTCCGCGACCTCGGTCATGGCCAGGTGAAGGTGTCGTTCCGAAGCACCGGCGACACCGACGTCAATCGCTTCGCGCGGCGATTCGGGGGTGGGGGACACGCGCGCGCGTCCGGCGCGATGATCCCTGGGGCGCTGGACGATGTTCGCCGGCGCGTCATCGATGCCGCGCGCGAGTACGTGAGCAGCGCCGCGACTTGAATTGCCGGGTCATCCTCCTAGCTTCCGACGTATGAGCATGTGGCGGCGGCGTGGCGATCCGAACGGCGGCACCGTGGCGGCGCGAATCCGCGAGGCGTTGGCCGCGCTGGGCCCCATGTTGCACCTGTCGAGCGCGGCCGTGGAGCTGGTCAGCTACCAGGCCACGACCGGCGTGGCGATCCTCCGATTCGAGGGTGACTGTCCCGACTGCGAGATGTCGGCGCTCACCCTTCGTCAGGCGGTGGAAGCGCATCTGCGAACGAAGATTCCCGAGCTGCGCGAGATCCGCGCGCTGGGCGAAGCCGAGGAGCGAGCGAGCGAATGACCGGAATGCTGGGAGAGCGGATCACGGCCGCGCTACGCGGCGTGATGAATCCGCGCGTGGGACGTGACGTGATCAGCGCGGGGATGATCCGCGATCTCACGGTGAGCGACGAGGGGAAGGTCCGGCTGAGCGTGGTGCTCGCCGCGGTCGATCCGGCATCGCTGGTGCGCGAGATCCGGCAGACGGTGGAGCGGCTGGATGGCATCACCGAGGTGCGAGTCGACGTCAAGGATCCCTCGCAGGCGGCGCCGTCCTCCCCTGGCGCCATGCCCGGGCGGCCGGCGGGCGCCCAGCGCACCCTTCCGGTGATGGAGCCGCCTCGTCAGGCCGCGCCGCGTCCGCACGCGCCGACGCCGGTGGCCTTCCCGCACCTCGGACGCATCATCGCCATCTCCAGCGGCAAGGGAGGGGTGGGGAAATCCACCGTCGCCACCAACCTGGCGATCGCCATGGCGCAGAGCGGCGCGCGCGTCGGGCTCATGGATGCCGACATCTACGGGCCCAACATCCCGCGGATGATGGGGATCTCGCAACCGCCGCCGGTGGTGGACAATCGCATCATGCCGCTCGAGGCGCACGGCGTGAAGCTCATGAGCCTCGGCTTCCTGGTGGAGCGCGACCAGCCCGCCATCTGGCGCGGCCCGATCGTCATGAAGATCATCACCCAGTTTCTGAGCGACGTGTCGTGGGGAGAGCTCGACTATCTCCTCGTGGACATGCCGCCGGGCACCGGCGACGCACAGCTCTCGCTGGTGCAGGCCACGCACGTGCACGGCGCCATCATCGTCACGACGCCGCAGGAAGTGGCCGTGGGCGACGCGTTGCGCGGCGCGAAGATGTTCCAGCGCGTGAACGTCCCGGTGCTCGGGATCGTCGAGAACATGAGCTTCTTCGCCTGTCCGCACTGCGGCAAACCGACGCCGCTCTTCGGAAGCGGCGGCGGGAGGCGGCTGGCCGACGAGCTGCACTTGCCGTTGTTAGGCGAGATCCCTCTCTATCCGGCCGTGGTGACCGGTGGCGACGAGGGGACGCCGATCGTGCTGCGCGAGCCCGATTCGCACGCGTCGCGCGCGCTGCGCGGGACCGCCA
>DATFFZ010000129.1:0-14106 GCA_035249845.1 Gemmatimonadaceae bacterium | reverse complement strand
AGCGGATGGACGGCGTCAACGTGCATCGCCGCCTCACGCTGCAGGCGCGCGCGCCGGCACGCCCCGACACGCTGGCGGTCACCGCCGGGCAGCCGTGGATCGTCGCCGGTCCGCGATTCGTGCTCATCGGCTCGCCCCTCGATCCGGAGGCGACCGACCTTCCGGTGCGGGCCGCGTTCGTTCCTTGGCTGGGGGACGTCATTTCCCAGCGCCTGAGCGGCGAGGGCGGCTCACTGGTCGCGGCGCCGGCCGGCCGTCCGTTCACGCGTCCGGAGCTGGCCGATGCGCTGGAGATGCCTGACGGGGAATCGCAACCGCTCACCGCCGACACCGCCGCCGCGCCTACGCGGGCGGGCGTCTACTTCTTCCGGCAGGGCGATCGCCGCGTGGGCGCGTTGACGGTGAACGCCGAGCCTGACGAGTCGGCGCTGGCCCGGCTCGACCTGGCGGCGCTCGGCGCGCGCGTGCGGTCGGGGAACACGCGCGTGGTGAGCAGCGCGAACGAGTGGCGCGGGCTCTCCTTCGCGTCGGCGCCGCGCCGGCCGATCGTGGGACCGATCCTGATGATGGCCATGGTCACTTTGCTCGCGGAGTCAGTGGTGGCCGGGATCGGCCGCCGGAGAACGACCTAGTGCCGCTTCCCGCGCTGCTCGACGCCGTCGAGCAGCTTTCCGCGTTTCGCCGACTGATCGCAGCGCTCCCCGCCCCGGGCGATCGCCTGACGATTGGGGGTCTCGCCGGCTCGAGCGATGCGACGCTGGTCGCCGCCCTGGCGCGCCGGCTCGGCAGCCGGCTCATCGTGATCGTGGCCGAGTCGCTCCCCGACGCGGAGCGCTGGCTGGCCGACCTGGAGGCGCTGGCCGAGGAGACCGCCGTCGCGCTCTATCCGCAGCGCGAGGGGTTCGGAGAGGTGGAGCCGCATCTGGAGGTGGCGGGCGAGCGGGTGGAGACGCTGGAGCGCGTGGGGCGGGGGGAGGTGCGCATCCTGGTCACCACCGCTCGTGCGGTGCTGGAGCGCACCCGGCTTCCGCAGGCGATCAGAGCCGCCCGACTCGAGCTGCGCGCCGGACAGACTTGGCGCCCGGAGGCGCTGGCCGAGCACCTCGCATCGATAGGGTTCGAGCGCGTGGCCGTGGTGGACGACGTCGCGCAGTTCAGCGTGCGGGGCGGGATCGTCGACATCTATGGGTTCGGGATGGCGAATCCGGTGCGGCTGGAGTTCTGGGGCGACGAGATCACCTCGCTCCGCCACTTCGATCTCCTCACGCAACGTTCCACCCGCGGCGCCGACTACGCGCTCATCCTGCCGGTGAACGCGCCCTCGGACGACGAGACACCGCCCGAGGCGCGCGGCGTCATCGCCGATCTCTTTCCGCCCGACACGCTGGTCATCGCCCCCGCCGACGCGCGCATCGAGGACGAGATGTCGCGGAGCTGGGAGGAGGCGCGGCACCACATCGAGCTGGCGCGCCGCCGCGGCGAGGATGTCCTCTCGCGCGAGGAGCTGTACCAGCCTCCACCCGAGGCGGCGGTCGCGCTCGAGCGTCGCGCGCGGATCGTGCTGGCGGGCAGCGGCGACACGGAGCGCGCCGACCTCGCTTTCCCGATCCGAGGGCCGGAGGCGATCGATCGCGACATCAGGCGTCTGCGTCGGCTGGTGGACGACGGGATGCCGACGATCATCCTCTGCGACAACGTGGGACAGGCGGAGCGACTCGACGAGCTGCTGTCGGAGGGGGGACGCGCGTCGCCCGCGTCGCTCACCATCGGCGTGCTCGACGGCGGATTCATCATCCCGCCGGGCGCGGCCGGCGCGATGCATCCCGGACTTCGCGTCCTCACCGACCATGAGATCTTCCGGCGCGAGCGGCGCATCCGCCGCGCCCGGCGCTACGGAAGCGGCGCGCCGCTGGAGAGCATCACCGCGCTCAAGCCAGGCGACTACGTGGTCCACCTCGAGCAGGGCATCGGGATCTACCGCGGCATCGAGCGGATGTTCGTTCGCGAGAGCACCATCGAGGTCGCCGTCATCGAGTACGAGGGTGGCGATCGGCTGAACGTGCCGCTCTACCGTCTCGATCTCATCGAGCGGTATCGCTCCGCGCGCGAGGATGGCGATGCCCTTCCGCCACGGCTGCACAAGTTAGGCGGCAAGCGGTGGGCGCAGCAGCGCGACAAGACGCGCGCCGCCCTCCAGGAGATGACCGCCGAGCTGCTCGACCTCTACGCGCGCCGGAAGATCTCCGCCAAGCCGCCGGCCGCACCCGACACCACCTGGCAGCGACAGCTCGAGTCGTCCTTCCTCTTCGAAGACACCCCCGACCAGCGGCGCGCCACCGAGGAAGTGAAGAAGGACATGGAGTCCACGCGCCCCATGGACCGGCTTCTCGTCGGCGACGTCGGCTACGGCAAGACGGAGATCGCCGTGCGCGCCGCCTTCAAGGCGGTGCAGTCGGGGCGACAGGTGGCGGTGCTGGTCCCCACCACGATTCTCGCCGAGCAGCACGGCCGCACCTTCACCGAGCGGTTGGCCGATTTCCCGGTGCGCGTCGTCACCCTGAGCCGGTTCCAGAGCCCCAAGGAGCAGCAGGCGATCCTCGCCGACCTCAAGTCGAAGAGGATCGACGTGGTGATCGGCACGCACCGCCTGCTCAGCCCCGACGTCGACTTCGGCGACCTGGGGCTCATCGTGGTGGATGAGGAGCATCGGTTCGGCGTCAAGCACAAGGAGCGGCTGAAGCAGCTTCGCCTGGAGACGGACGTGCTCACGCTCACCGCCACGCCGATTCCGCGCACGCTCCACCTCTCGCTCGCCGGCCTCCGCGACATGACGCTCATCCAGACGCCGCCGCGCGATCGCTCCCCGGTGCTCACCTTCGTGGAGCCGTGGGACGATGGACTCATCGAGGAGGGGATCGCGCGCGAGCTGGATCGCGGCGGGCAGGTGTTCTTCGTCCACAACCGCATCGAGACGATCGTGGGGGTGGCCGATCACGTGCAGCGGCTGGCGCCGCGAGCCACGATCGCGGTGGCGCACGGACAGATGCGCGAGCGTGACCTCGAGGAGGCGATGCGCCGCTTCGTGGAAGGAGAGGTGGACGTCCTCGTCTCCACGCTGATCGTCGAGTCCGGGCTGGACGTCCCGAACGCCAACACGATGTTCGTGAATCGCGCCGATCACCTCGGCCTGGCGCAGCTGTACCAGCTGCGCGGCCGCGTGGGGCGCTCGCACCGGCGCGCCAACTGCTACCTGCTGGTGCCTGACAACGTCGACCCCGACGCCGAGTCGCGCCTCCAGGTGCTCGAGCATCACACCGAGCTTGGCTCGGGGTACCGGGTGGCGCTCAAGGACCTCGAGATGCGCGGGGCGGGGAACCTCCTGGGCCCCGAGCAGTCGGGTTTCGTCCAGGCGGTGGGCTTCGACCTCTACCTGCGCATGCTCGACGAGACCGTACGGCGCATCGTGCAGGGCGATGGCGCGCCGCGGCTCGTCCCCGCCGACGTCACGCTCGACATTCCCACCTACCTTCCCGACGGCTACATCGCGGTGCAGGAGGTCAAGCTCGATGTCTACCGGCGCTTGACCGCGCTCACCGAGCCGGATGACATCACCTCCCTTCGTGAGGAGTTGCGCGACCGCTTCGGACCGCTGCCGCGGGAGGCGGAGGCGTATCTGGCGGCCACGCTGCTGCGCGTCATCGGCGGGCGGCTGGGGGTGGAGGGGATCCTGGTGCGCGGCAACGAGGCGCGTGTTACCTTTCGAGAGGATGCGGTCCCTCGGATGAAGGGGTTGACCGCCGCCTTCCACGAGGTCCAGTTCCAGGCCGAAGTGCGCCGGACGCACCCGCTGTCGTTGAAGCTCACGCGGCTCGGCGGCGCGGAGATGCTCGACGGTCTCGTGCGGGCGCTACGCAACCTGATCGCGACGCGCGCGGAGTGAACCCGATCGCCGTGCGGCGTTCGTCGCCCGCGGCGCGGCGGGGCCGCGCGCCGCGCTGCATCTGTCACACATCATCACGGAGCGTCACTCCCCCATGAACGTTCTCAAGCTCGTGAGCCTGTCCGGGCTCCTCTTGCTGGCCGCCTGCGACGGCTTCCGGGAAGCGATGACCGCGCACGTCGATGTCGCCGCGCGCGCCGGTGGTCAAGAGCTCTCCGTCGATCGCCTGGCGGCGATGCTCGAGCAGGCGAAGGTTGCGCCGACCGCCGAGGTGTCGCGCGGTGTGACCGACCTGTGGGTCAACTATCAGCTGCTCGCCAGGGCCGCCGCCGAGAACGATTCACTCAAGGACTCCACGCGCATCGACGAGGCGCTCTGGCCGGTCCTGGCGCAGATGCGCGCCAGCAAGTGGCACGAGCAGATCCAGGCCAAGCGCGGCACCGGAGACACCACCGTCAACGAGGCGCGCTACAACCAGGGCGACGTCCTCGCCGCGCAACACATTCTCTTCATGGTCCCGCAGGGACTCACCCCCGCCGGCGTGGACTCGATCCGCCGCAAGGCGCAGTCGGTGCGCGGCCAGGTGACGCCCGCCAACTTCGCCCAGCTGGCGCAGCAGCACAGCGAGGACCCGCAGTCGGGTCAGCGCGGCGGCCGGCTCGGCATCTTCCCGCGCGGCGCCATGGTGCCGGAGTTCGAGCAGGCGCTGGTGGCGCTCCAGCCCGGACAGATCTCCCCGCTGGTGCAGACCCAGTTCGGCTTCCACATCATTCGCCGCCAGCCGTTGTCCGAGGTGCGCGACGAGTACGCGCAAGCGGTCCGCTCGATGACGACGCGGAGCGCCGACAGCGCGTACGTCACGGAGCTCCAGAATGCCGGGGACATCAAGTTCCGCGGCAACGCCGTGCAGACCTTGCGCAACGTGTCCAAGGATTTCGGGGCGCACCGCGAGGACAAGACGGTGATCGCCACCTCCAGGGCTGGGGATTTCACCGTCGCGCGCCTGGTACGCTGGCTCGACGGCTTCCCCGATCAGAACAGCATCCGGCAGGGCTTCCAGACGGCGCCCGATTCATCGGTGCTCACCTTCACGAAAAACCTGATCACCAACGAGCTGGTGCTTCGTCAGGCGGACAGCGCCAAGGTGCAGGTGGACGCCAAGGAGCTGGAGGAGCTGCGCGGCCGCTTCAAGCAGATGGTGTCCGGGACCTGGGAGTCGCTCGGCATCACGCCCAAGTCGCTGGCCGACAGCGCCACCAACGAGAGCGAGCGGCAGCGCGTGGCGGCCGGTCGCGTGGAGCGCTACATCGACCAGCTCTTCCTGAATCAGGTGCGCTTCGTCGACGTGCCGCAGCCGCTGCAGGACGTGCTGCGCTCCAAGTACGATTGGAAGATCTACTCGTCAGGTATCGAGCGGGCCATGCAGCGCGCGGCCAAGGAGCGCGCCAAGCAGGACTCGATTCGCGCCGCCAACCAGCCACCGTCGCAGGTGCCGCTGCAGCAGCCGGCGCAGCCGGCTGAGCCCGCCCCCCAGCAGGGCGCGCCGCAGCCGACCCCGCCGCAACCCGCGCCACCGACTCCGTGACGAACCTGGCGCCGCGACACGGGTACGAGAGCACATGAAGCACGTTCTTCGCGTCTTCGTGTTGACCGCCGCGCTCGGCAGCTCGCTGGGCGCGCAGGAGCCGGCGCCCGAGGCGGTCACGGCTCCCTCCGCCGACGGCACGGTCGACCGCGTGGTCGCCGTCGTCGGTGCCACCCCCATCCTGCTCAGCGACGTCATGGAGCAGGTGAACGCGCTCCGCGCCGCCAACCGTCCCATTCCCACCGACTCCGCGGGTCGCCTGGCGCTCATGCGTGAGGTGGTGGAGCGGCTGATCGACGAGGAGCTGCTCCTGTCGCGCGCCAAGGTGGAGAGCGTGACGGTGGAGGACGGCGACATCTCGGCGCCGGTGGATCAGCAGATCTCGCGCGTGCGGGGGCAGTTCACCAACGACGCCGAGTTCCGCACCGCGCTCCGCCGCTCCGGCTTCGGGACGCCGGAAGAGTACCGGCGCTGGCTGCTCGATCAGCAGCGTCGTCAGGCGCTGCAACAGAAGTTGTTCGAGAAGCTGCGCTCGGGGGGCAAGCTTCCTCCGGCGCCGGTCACCGACAAGCAGGTGAACGACTACTTCGCGCAGAACGCGAACAACATCCCACAGCTCCCCCCGACGGTCACCTTCCGGCAGATCATCATCGCGCCCAAGGCGACGCCAGCCGCTCGCAGCGCCGCCTTCGCGAAGGCCGACTCGCTCTACGCCGAGATCAGCAAGGGTGGCGACTTCGAGTCGGTGGCGCGACGCGAATCGATGGACCCGGCATCCAAGGACCTGGGGGGCGATCTGGGATGGCAGCGACGCGGCCAGTTCGTTCGGGCCTTCGAGCAGGTGGTCTTCAACATCCGCCCCAACGTCGTGACGCCCCCCTTCGAGTCGCCGTTCGGGTGGCACATCGCGCGCGTCGACCGCGTGCAGGCCAACGGGGGTGAGCGGAAGGTGCGTCACATCCTGATTCGCGCCAGGATCGACTCCACCGACATCGCCGCCGCCCAGAAGGAGGCCGAAGAGGTCGCCGCGGCGCTCCGGGCCGGCGCCGACTTCGATACGCTCGCCGCCCGTCACCACGATTCCGCCGAGGAGCGAAGCACCGGCGCGCCCTTCCCGGTGTCGCAGCTTCCGGAGACGTATCAGAAAGCACTCGAAGGGAAGGGCGCGGGCGAAGTGACCGACGCTTTCCGCATCGAGGACCAGCGTCGCGGGGTGCCGAAGTTCGTGGTCGTTTCGGTGACCGCGCGCTCGGAGGCGCGGCAGGCATCGGCCAACGACTTCCGCGAGCAGATCAGACAGCAGCTGGCGCAGGAAGGCGGCATCCGCCGACTGTTGGATCAGCTGCGCGAGCAGACGTACGTGAGCGTGCGCCTCTGAGCGTGCGCGTCGACCTGGCGCTCAAGCGGCTCCTGCTGGTGAAGAGCCGCACGGAAGGAAAGGAGGCCTGCGACGTCGGCGCCGTGTTCATCAACGGAAAGCCCGTGAAGGCGTCGGCCGAGGTGAAGGCCGGCGACCGTCTGCGCGTGGACTACGCGCATCGCACGCTCGAGGTCGAGCTGCTTGGCGACATCGGGAAGAACGTGAGCCGCGCCCAGGCCAGGACGCTGTACCGCGTCGTCCGCGACGACGAGACCGGCTGATGCGCCCGCGGCTGGCGGTCACGGTGGGCGACCCCCGCGGCATCGGTCCGGAGATCGTCGTCGCCGCCTCCCGGGACGAGCGCGTCCGCGCCGCCTGCGACCTGATCGTCGTGGGACCCACCGGAACCGCTGCCGAGCCTGACGAGTCGATCGGCCGATGGCCGCCGGCGGGAGACATCGCGCTGGCCGGCGCGCTCGGCGCGCGAGCCGTCGAGCGCGCGGTGGCGATGGCCATGACGGGCGAGGTGGACGGTGTCGTCACGGCGCCGATCGACAAGCGCGCGCTGCTCGAGGGGGGCGTGTCGGATCCGGGACACACGGAAATGCTGGCGCGCCTGACGAGCCGCGACGTCGCCATGATGCTCGCGTCCGACCGGCTCCGCGTCGTGCTGGCCACCACCCACCTTCCGCTGCGCGAGGTGCCGCGCGCGCTCACGGCGGACACCATCGCGCGCGTGGCGCGCGTGACTCGCGCGGGGTTGCGCGACTGGTACGGCATCGGCGAGCCGACGATCGCGCTCTGCGCGCTCAATCCGCACGCCGGCGATGGCGGCCGCTTTGGCAGCGAGGATGACGACGTGCTGGCACCGGCGGCTCGTGCCGCCGGTCTGGCCGGCCCCTTTCCGGCCGACACCGTCTTCGTGCGAGCCATGCGGGGCGAGTTCGACGCCGTCATCGCCCCGTACCACGACGTGGGGATGACGGCGATCAAGGTCGCGTCCTTCGGCAGCGCCGTGAACGTGACGCTCGGCTTGCCCTTCCCGCGGACGTCGCCGGACCACGGCACGGCGCTCGACATCGCCGGGCGCGGGATCGCCGATCCATCGAGCATGATCCTCGCCGTGCTCGAGTGCGCCCGCATCGCCTCGCGCATCGCCTCGCGCATCGCCTCGCAAGTCCCGTCGCGCATCATCACGCCGGCGCGGTGATGCGACCGTCGCATCTCGCTCTGGGGGCGCTGCTCTCGCTGCCGGCCTGCGCGCCGGCCGCTCGCAACGCAACCGGCACCACCCCGCCCACGGCCGGGCGCGACGCCATTTCGCAGAGCGACATAGGAATCCGCGACGACTCGGCGACGATCGCCTCGATTCTGGCCGAAGGGATGCGCGGCCGTCGCACCACGGAGGACCTGCGACACCTCACGGACGTCATCGGACCGCGTCTCACCGGGAGCGACGGGATGCGCCGCGCCGGCGAGTGGATGGCCGGGCGACTTCGAGGCGCCGGGGCGGACAGCGTGTGGCTGGAGCCCGTGAGGATCTCGCGCGGATGGGCGCGCGGGCCGATCTCCCTTCGTCTCGTCGCGCCCCACCAGCGATGGCTGCAGGGTGCCAGCATCGCGTGGGCGCCCGGCACCGGCGGCGAGTTAGAGGGGGACGTCGTCCACGTCGACGCCGGCACCGAGCGTGAGTTTCGCGCGCGCTTCGCCGGCAAGCTGCGCGGCGCCTGGGTGATGACACGCGCACCCATGCCCATGTTCGACCAGTTCCGCCCCAGCGCAGCGGACAGCGCCCGCGTCCGCGACGCGCGAGTCGCGCTGCTGGCACCGCCGGCGGACAGCGCCGGCCAGCGGTATCTGACGGCGCGCGATTCGCTGCTCGCCGCCGAGGGGATCGCCGGTACGATCACGTCGAGCGACAAGGATCGCGGGCTCCTCACCATGTTCGGGTCGCCGCGAAGCATCCGCGCTCGTCCGGGGGTCATCGTGTCGCACGAGACCTTCGCCGAGCTGCACCGACTCCTGGCCGGCGGCGAGCGCGTGCGCCTGGCCGCGCGGATCGAGAACCGCTTCATGGGCGAGGCGGTCTCGCACAACGTCATCGCCGAGCTGCGCGGGGCTGCCGCGCCTGACGAGATGGTGATACTCGGCGCGCACCTCGACTCGTGGGACCTGGCCACCGGCGCCACCGACAACGGTGCCGGCGTCGTGGCCGTGACGGAGGCGCTTCGTCTCATCGCGTCCGGCGGGACGCGTCCCGCCCGCGGCGTCCGGGTGGTGCTGTTCACCGGCGAAGAGCAGGGGCTCCTCGGCTCCACGGCGTACGTGGCCGCGCATGCCGCCGAGCTGGCGCGGGTGCAGGCGGTCATCGTGGTGGACAACGGGAGCGGCAGGATCTCGGGGATCGCGCTTCAGGGGCGCGAGGACCTTCGGGGCGTGTGGGAGCGGCTCTTCCGTCCGCTGGCGCCGCTCGGACCGTTCACCGTGGAGCAGCGCGTGCGTACGGGAAGCGACCATCTCCCCTTTCTCCGCGCCGGCGTCCCCGCCTACCTCGTGAACCAGGAGTTCAAGAGCTACGACTGGACCTGGCACACGCAAGCGGACGGCTACGACAACATCGTGGCCGCCGATCTTCCGCAGATCGCCACCGTGCTGGCCGGCGTCGCCTGGGGGCTGGCCAACGCCGAGCGTCTCATCCCGCGCGACGCTCCGCCGGCTCGTTAGGCGCGGGCCCGCGCCGCGAGATCGTCGGAGCTCTTTTCGCCGGTCTTCACCAGCTCGACCGCCAGCGTGGCCACCCGTCGCGCGTCCATGGCGCGGACGGTGAGCGTCGCGCCGTCGACGGTCACGGCATCGCCCGGCTGCGGCACCCGCCCCAGCGTGCCGAACACGAACCCGCCGATGGTGGTGTACTCCGCGACCGGCACGGCGAGGCCGAATCGCTCGTTGAGCTCGGCGATGCTCGTCTCGCCCGGCACCAACAGCTCACCGCTCCGCGCGCGCTCGGGCACCGGCTCGGGCTCGTCGTACTCGTCGTGGATCTCGCCCACGATCTCCTCGAGGAGGTCCTCCATCGTCACCACGCCGGCGGTGCCGCCGTACTCGTCGAGCACGATCGCCATGTGCACCGTGAGCCGCTTGAAGTCGGCGAGCACGTCGTCCACCTCCTTGGTCCAGGGAACGAAGTGCACCGGTCGCATCGCCGAGCGCGGCGAGAAGTCCGCGCGCCCCTGGTGCAGCACCGGAATCAGGTCTTTCGCCAGAAATACGCCCAGGATATTGTCAATCGTCCCCTCGTACACCGGATAGCGTGACAGCTCGTGCCGCTCGAGCACGGCGAGCGTCTCCTCGAGGGTGGCGGATGCGGAGAGGGCGACGATCTCGGTGCGAGGCGTCATGACTTCGCGAACGGTCTTCTCCGAGAACTCGAACACGCCTTCCAACAGCGCCGCGTTCTGTTGCTGGATTGCGCCGCCCTCCTCGCTCCGTTCCACCAGCAGCCGTAGCTCGTCAGGAGAGTGCACCGCGTCCTCGAGCGCCGCGGCTCGCCAGCGTCGCGTGAGGAGCTGCGCCAGGCGGCCGAGGAGGGCGCCGAAAGGACGCGTCACCCAGGCGAACGCCAGCAGTGCCGGCGAGAGGAGGCGTAGGACGCGCTCGGGCTGCGCCAGCGCCAGGGTGCGAGGCACCAGCTCTCCGAACACGAGGTGGAGGTACGTGACGAGGATGAACGCGAGCACGACGGAGAACACGACGGTGCCCGTGGAGCCCCGGTCCGTCAGGAAGTGTCCGAAGGTCTCGGCCAACAAAACGCCCAATCCGAGGCTCGAGAGCGTGATTCCGAGCTGGGCGGTGGAGAGCATCCGCGGCATCGACGCCATGGCCCGGAGCGCCCAGGTAGCCAGCCGGCTCCCGCCGCGGGCTCGTGCCTCCAGCCGCGGCTTGTGCGCGCGCACCAACGCGAACTCCGCGGCCACGAAGAACGCGTTGGCCAGCACGAGACCGAGGATGGCGGCGATTCGAGTGATCACCGGTCGAAGTTACCTCCGCTCGGACGCCGCGTGCCACCAGTGCACGGAGCGCGCCGCGTGAGCCCGCACGCGCACGCCGGGCCCCACGCCCACGATCACGCCCATGGCCACGGCCACGCGGGACACGCGCACGGCGCGCACGACCTGGCGTCGTTCGCCGACGACCCGCGCGGGGGCGATCATCTCCGCCGTCTCCGCATCGCGCTCGGCATCACGCTGGCGATCCTGGTGGCCGAAGTGGTGGGCGGCGTGCTCTCGCGGTCGTTGGCGCTCATCGCCGATGCGGGGCACGTCCTCACCGACGCGGCGGCTCTGGCGCTGTCGCTCTTCGTGCTCTGGTTCGCTCGCCGCGCGCACCCGCCGCACCGCACCTTCGGCTACTGGCGGCTGGAGATCCTGGCGGCCTTCCTGAACGGCGCCACGCTGCTGCTGCTCTGCGCCTGGATCATCTGGGAGGCCGTTCGGCGGCTGCGCCAGCCCGAGCCGATCGAGGCCGGTCTCATGTTCGGCGTGGCGATGGCGGGCATGGCGGCCAACATGATCGCGGCCTGGATCCTCCACCCGGCCAGCACCGCCAACCTCAACATCCGCGGCGCGTATCTCCACGTGATCGGCGACCTGCTCGGATCGCTGGCCACGGTGGTGGCCGCCGTTCTGATCCTGCTCACCGGCTGGCTCCCCGCCGACCCGATCGCCTCGCTGGCGGTGACGCTGCTGGTGATGCGGAGCGCCTGGCAGCTGGTGCGCGAGTCGGTGGACGTGCTGCTGGAGACGACGCCGGCGCACATCTCGTTAGGCGCCGTGCGACAGCAGCTCGAGGCGATCCCGGGCATCGAGTCGGTCCACGACCTCCACGTCTGGACCGTCACCTCCGGCGTGGTGGCCATGAGCGCCCACGCCATCGTCCGCGAGCCGGAGCGCCACCAGCACGTGCTGGAGCACGTGCACGACGCCCTGCGGCTGTTCGGCATCCAGCACGTCACGGTCCAGCTGGAGCGGCGGGAGATGTACGATCGGGAGGAACACCTCCATCCGTGAGGTGCGCGGCGGCGAGAGAGGCGCGATTAGGTGATTCTAATGTCGCGTCCCGGGCGTGACGCCATCCTCCCGCCCTCGTCTCCCTTCAACCGCCCGCTCGTCATCCTCGCGTTCCTCTCCGCCTCTCCCCGCACCCCACGCGTGTGTACGACTACCGCATCGAGAAGCAGCGGCTCGGCGTGACCGTCCTGTTGGCCAGCGGTGACGTCGTCCGGGGCCACGTGTTCGTGCAGCCGAGCGTGTATGGGATGCATGCGCACGCCGGTCCGCACGGATTGTTCAACGGGCCCGAGCCGTTCTTTCCGCTCGAGCTCGAGGACGGCGGCGTGCTGCTCGTCTCCAAGGCGCGCGTCGCCGAGGTCTCGGGATCGTCTGAGCTGGCGGAGGATGAGCTGCGGCGGCTGTCGGCTCGCGAGGCGATGATGGAGATCACGCTGGCGCCGGGGATGTCCTACGTCGGCACCGCGCTGCTCGAGCTTCCCACCGAACGGCCGCGCTTGCTCGACCTCCTCAACGACTCGCGGGAGCGCTTTCTGACGTTGTACACGTCCGACGGCGTCCGCTTCATCAACCGCGCGCTCATCGAGCGCGTACGGCCACTCGACTGACATGGCGCATCTCGATCGGTTCCTGTCCGCGCTGGTGAGCAACCGCGGGTCCGCGCTGCACCTCACCACCGACGAGGTGGCGCGGCTCATCATCGGCGACGCGCCGCGACCGGTCACCAAGCAGCCGTTCTCGGCCGCGCAGCTGCTCATGATGGTGCGCGAGATCGCTCCGGGCGACGCGATGCGTCGGCTCGAGGGCGGCGACGAGGCGACCTTCGCCTACGAGACACCGGACGGCGCCTTCCAGGCGAGCGGACGCTCGTCAGGCGGGAAGCTCCGGGTCGAGATCGTGCCGATTGTGCCGATCGTGGCGGGCGTGGCGCGGGCGCAACCGGCGCCGGCACACGGCAATGGGAATGGAGCGCCGGCCGGCGCAAAGGGCGCGCGCGGGAGCGTGTCCTTCACCTCGAGAGAGGAGGAGCGCGCCGGCGATCCGGTCGCGCTGGCCGAGGTGGAGACGCTCCTGAAGGCGATGCTGGCGGAGAGTGCGTCGGATCTGCACCTGCGCGTGGGGGAACCCCCGATTCTGCGCACGCACGGCGAGATGAAGCGGCTGCGGAACGCGCCGCCGCTCGGCAACGACGCCGTGGAGGCGATGCTGCTGGCGATGATGCCGGAGCGCAACCGGCTCCAGTTCGATGAGCTGAACGATACCGATTTCGCGTACGAGCTGCCCGGGTCGGCGCGCTTCCGCTGCAACGCGCTGCGCGATCGTCGTGGCGTGGGCGCCGTGTTCCGCGTGATCCCGGCCACCGTGGTCACCGTGGAGCAGATGGGGCTCTCCGAGGAGGTGCAGCGCCTCTGTTATCTCACGAAGGGGCTGGTGCTGGTCACCGGGCCCACCGGCTCCGGGAAGTCGACGACGCTGTGCGCGCTCGTCGATCTGATCAACCGGGTGCGGCACGACCACGTGATCACGATCGAGGATCCGATCGAGTTCGTGCATCCCAACAAGAACTGTCTGATCACGCAGCGGCAGGTCGGGTCGCACACCAGCTCGTTCAAGCACGCGCTGCGCGCGGCGCTGCGCGAGGACCCCGACATCGTGCTGGTGGGGGAGCTCCGCGACCTGGAGACGGTGTCGATCGCCATCGAGACCGCGGAGACGGGGCACCTCGTCTTCGGCACGCTGCACACCACCAGCGCGGTGAGCACGATCGACCGGCTGATCGATCAGTTCCCGGCCGACCGGCAGGATCAGGTGCGGGTGATGCTCTCGGAGTCGCTCAAGGGCGTGATCTCGCAGACGCTCTGCCGGAAGATCGGTGGCGGCCGGATCGCCGCCCGCGAGGTGCTCCTTTCGATCCCGGCGGTGGTGAACCTCATCCGGGAGGCGAAGACGTTCCAGATCCCGTCGATCATGCAGACGTCGAAGCGGCTCGGGATGGTGACGCTGAACGACGCGTTGATCGATCTGGTGGATCGCGAGCAGGTGGAGTCCAAGGAGGCGTACTACAAGGCGATCGACAAGCAGGGCTTCGCCAACATGCTCAAGCAGCGCGGGCACGACGCGAGCTTTCTGGAGGGGGACGTCGCCGCGGCGATGA
>DATFFZ010000128.1:0-14516 GCA_035249845.1 Gemmatimonadaceae bacterium | reverse complement strand
AGCCGTTCCTCACCGCGATCATCCTGAGCGTCTTCGGAGCGCTGCTGGTGATCAGCGTGGTGTTCAGCCGCGCCTCGCTCAGGGCCGGGGTGCCCATCACGCTGATCTTCCTCGGCATCGGGATGCTGGCCGGCTCCGAGGGGATCGGCAGAATCCCCTTCGAGGACTATCAGGCGGCGTTCCGGATCGGCGTCATCGCGCTGGCGTTCATCCTGTTCGACGGCGGGCTCAACACCCCAGTGCCGCAGCTCCGGCGCTATGCAGCGCCGGCGGGGATCCTGGCCACCGCGGGCGTGGTTCTCACCGCGGGGCTGCTGGCGGTCGCGGCGCACTTCCTCGGTTTTTCCTGGCCGGCGGCCTTCCTGCTGGGCGCGGTGGTGTCGTCCACCGACGCGGCCGCGGTGTTCTCGGTGCTGCGCGGCAGCGGCCTCCACCTCAAGCGGCGCGTCGGACTGACGCTGGAGGCCGAGTCGGGGATCAACGATCCGATGGCGGTGATCCTCACCGTGGCGACGACCGAGATCGCGCTCGATCCGGCCAGCGTCAACGGGTGGGGGATGGCGCTCGAGATCCTGCTCCAGCTGGTGGTCGGCGGCGCCTTCGGGTTGGCGGTAGGCTTCGGTGGACGCATGCTCCTCCAGCGGATCCGTCTCCCGGCGAGTGGACTCTATCCCGCGCTCACGCTCGGCCTCGCCTGTCTCGCCTTCTCCCTTCCCACGCTGCTGCGCGGGAGCGGATTTCTGGCGGTGTACATCGCCGCGCTCATCCTCGGCAACGGCGCGCTTCCCTTCCGTGCGGGGCTGCTCCGGGTGCACGACGCGCTCGCCTGGCTGAGCCAGATCGTGATGTTCCTCATGTTCGGCCTGCTGGTGTTCCCCTCGCGGCTGATCGAGGTGCTCTGGGTCGGCATGGCGCTCTCGTTGGCGCTCGCGCTGCTGGCACGCCCCATCGCCGTGGCCGCTTGTCTCGCTCCCTTCCGGTATCCGCCGCGCGAGATCGCGTTCGTGGGATGGGTCGGCCTGCGCGGCGCGGTCCCGATCATTCTGGCGACGTTCCCCGTGCTGGCCGGCGCGCCGATGGCGGATCGCATCTTCGACGTGGTGTTCTTCATCGTGGTGGTGAGCGTGTTGATGCAGGGCGGATCGGTGCCATACATCACGCGCCTGCTCAAGCTCGAGGTGGCGGAGCCTCCGGCGCCACGGGCGGTGCTGGAAATCGAATCGATGCAGCCTCTCACCGGCGAGCTCATGTCGTTCTACATCGACCCCGCGCTGGCGGTCTCTGGCGTACCGATCTCCGAGCTCCCCTTCCCGGAAGGCGCCGCGGCCACGCTGATCGTTCGCGGCCAGGACCTGGTCGCCCCCAAGGGGAACACCACACTCGATCCGGGCGACCACGTGTACATCTTCTGCCGCCCGGAGGATCGGTCGCTCATCCAGCTGATGTTCGGAAGGCCGGAGAGCGACTAGGACGCGGGAAGCGGGAATCGGGAATCGGGAAGCGGGATCGGAACGACGGTTCGGAAGGCGCGCGGTACCCTGCGAATCCCGAATCTCGATTTTCCATCCCTCGGGAACGAAACCTGCCTCACCCGCCCGCGTGCCGAGTCGGACATCGACCCGAGAGCAGGCGCAGAGCGTCTTGCGCCAGCGATTCGGGCATGAAGGCTTTCAGCCTGGGCAGTGGGAATCCATCAGTCCACTCCTGGAGGGACGCGACGCACTCGTCGTGATGCCCACCGGAAGTGGCAAGTCGATCATCTACCAGCTTCCGGCGCTCCTGCTCCCCGGACTCACCGTGGTGGTGAGCCCGCTGATCGCCCTCATGAAGGATCAGCAGGACAAGCTGGCCGCGCAGGGCGTGGACGCGCTCGCCATGCACTCTCACCTCTCCACCGCCGAGACGCGCGAGATGCGGCGGCAGGTGGTGGACGGGGAAGGGGAGATGCTCTATCTGACCCCCGAGCGCTTCAAGGACCGCGATTTCTTCGAGCAGCTGCTCACGCGCACCGTCAGCCTCTTCGTGGTGGACGAGGCGCACTGCGTGAGCCACTGGGGGCACGACTTCCGTCCGGACTATCTGGTGCTCGGCTCCATCGCCCAGCGCCTCGGACGCCCGCCCATCCTGGCGCTCACCGCCACCGCCACGGCGGAGGTGCGCAATGACATCATCAGGCAGCTCGCCATGCGCGACCCCAGGGTCACCATCACCGGCTTCGCGCGTCCGAACCTTCGCTTCGAGGTGCGGCGCACCGTGAACACCGCCGTGAAGGACCAGGAGCTCGGGCGAATCCTTCGCCAGAGCCCCGGCACGGGGATCATCTACGTGGCCACCGTGAAGGAGGCCGAGCGTATTCACGCGCTCCTCGACGATGACTTCGAGGTGGGCCTCTATCACGGAAAGATGCCCGCGCCCGACCGAAAGGCGTCGCAGGACCGCTTCATGGCCGGCGAGCTGGACGCGATGGTCGCCACCAACGCGTTCGGCCTCGGGATCGACAAGCCGGACATTCGCTTCGTGGTGCACTATCACTTTCCCGGCTCGATCGAGTCGTACTATCAGGAGGCGGGACGCGCGGGACGCGACGGCCTCAGCGCCACCTGCACGCTCTTCTACCGGGTGGAGGACAGACGCATCCAGTCCTACTTCCTGGGCGGAAAGTACCCGGAGATCGAGGAGGCGGCGCGCGTCGCCATCGCGCTGGAGCAGCATCCGAGAGAGTCGCCGGTGCCGCTGCACGAGGTCTCCAAGCAGGCGGACGTCCCGGCGCGCAAGGCGCGCATCACCTTCATGCTCCTCAAGCGACACGGGCTGGTGCGCGAGCATCGCGGCGGGAGCTGGGAGCGACTCGCCGATCGTCTCACTCAGGTGGATCTGAGCGCCGACCTCACCTCCTACGAGGAGCGGCGCTTGATGGACCGCGTCAAGCTCGATGCGATGATCGCCTACAGTCAGACCATGCGCTGCCGCGCGCGCTTCATCCTCGAGTACTTCGGCGAGGAGGTGTCGCCGGAATGGCGCTGCCACCATTGCGACGCCTGCGACGCGATGGACCACTGGAAGGAGCGCGACGTTGGCGCGCGGCGCAACGGCGACGCGGCGGTGACCGCGCGTGGCACCTGATCTGCAACGCCGCGTCGTAGTGAAACGGGCGAGGGCACGATGAAGGTGCTGGTGACGGGCGGCACGGGTGTGGTGGGGACGGCGACGGTGCGCGAGCTGGTGAGGCGCCGCCACCAGGTGCGCCTCCTCTCGCGTCATGCGCGCAAGGACGTGGCGCAGTTCGCCGAGGGGGTGGAGCCGTACGAGGCCAGCGTGGCCGATTCCCAGAGCGTACGCGGCGCGGCCGAAGGGTGTGACGCGATCCTGCACGTCGCCGGCGTGGTGCGCGCGGCGCCCCCCGACGTCACGCTCGAGGGCGTGAACGTCGACGGCACGCGGCACATGCTGGCCGAGGCCGACCGCGCGCGCGTCCGCCGCTTCGTGTACGTGTCCTCGTTAGGCGCGGAGCGCGGCGCGAGCGAGTATCATCGCACCAAGCGGCGCGCCGAAGAGCTGGTGGAGCGGTGGCCCGGGGCCTGGACCATCGTGCGGCCGGCCAACGTGTACGGCCCCGGTGATGGCGAGCTGTCCCTGCTGCTCACCATGGTGCGGACGCTGCCCGCGCTGCCGGTGATCGACGACGGCGACCAGCCCTTCCAGCCGATCTGGATGGACGACATCGCCGCCGCCCTCGCCACCGTGCTCGAGCGCCCGGATCTGGCGGGACGGACGCTCGATGTCGCCGGCCCCGAGGTGACGACGACCAACGACGTCGTCGACCGCTTCCAGCACCTCACCGGGAAAGAGCGAATTCGCATCCCCGTCCCCAACTGGCTGGCCAGCACCGGCTCGCGACTCGCCTCGGCCTTCGGCGTCGACGCGCCCATCGGCGCCGACCAGGTGACGATGCTCATCGAGGAGAACGTCATCCAGCCCAACCGCGTGAACGCGCTCACCGAGATCCTTCACATCCGGCCCACGCCGCTGGCCGACGGGCTCGCCAGGCTCGCCGACGCGCAGCCGGAGAAGCTCCCGTCGGAGGGTGTCGGACGACTCTTCCGTCGGCGCTACTGGGCGGACATCGTGGGGAGCCGCCACACGCCTGACGAGCTGTTCGCGCTCCTGCGGCGGCACTTCGCCACGCTGACGCCCGACACGATGAACGTGGGCGCCGAGCCGGGCACACCAACCAGCATCGAGGAGGGCGCGACGATCACCATGGCGCTCCCCCTTCGCGGCAACGTGCAGGTGCGCGCGGAGGAGATCACGGACCGCACGATGACGCTGGTGACGCTGGAGGGGCATCCGCTGGCGGGCGCGATCCGCTTCCTGTTCGAGGAGCGAGGGGACGCCGTCCGCTTCGAGGTCCAGAGCTACGACCGCGCGGGCTCCACGATCGATCGCGTCGCCATGTCCACGATCGGCCGCTTCCTCAAGAGCGCGACGTGGGATGCACTGGTGGAGCGAATGATCGAGGTGAGCGGCGGCCGCGCACCCGAGGGTGTGCAGCGGGAGAGCGAAGCGCTGGACGAGGTGCAGGCGGCGAAGGTGGAGGAGTGGGTGGAGGAGATCGTCGTGGAGAGGAAGAAGGAGGAAGGATGAGGCCGAGGCGGGCCGAGGCCTGCCGTCCCGTCACCTCCCCTCGAAGTCCAGCTGCTCCGGCCGCAGCTGACAGTGCTCCCCGCATCCGAACTTGTACCGATTGCGGGCGAACCAGCGGTAGAGCTTGTCGGCGAGCCGGCCCACGAAGGGGAGCTTGAAGATCCAGCTGATGAGCCCGCCGCGCGGCAGGATGTCGAGAAGACGCTCGATGGCGTAGGCGCCTTGCCAGGTGCGCCCTCCGGGGCCGATCAGCTGAACCGCTTGCGTGTACGCCTCCGGCGGGATCCAGGGGAAGCGCGCCGGGACCGAGGCGTTCTGCGAGGGGACGGTCTCGATCTCCCGCGCCGTGTCCCACTTCACCAGCAGCCGTACCAGCCGTCCGCACACCTTGCAGTTGCCGTCGTACACCAGCGTGTAGGGGCGCGACTCGACCGTGGTCGTCTGGTCGCTGCCGCCGAAGACGAATCGCACCACCGGCACCGTCTGCCCGGTCATTCCTTCACCTCCACCGTGATCGACGGCGGATGCGCCAGCGTGCTGTGCACGGCGCACAGCGTCGCCGCGCGGCTGGCCGCCGCCATGCGCTCCTCGGCCAGATCCGGCCAGTGAAGCCGCACGTCGTAGCTCGCCACCCGATGCGGCTTCTCGCCGAACGTCCACGCGACCTCGATCGCCAGCGAGTCCGCCTCGATCCCCGCGTGCGACGCCCAGGAGTGGAGCACCGCCAGCGTGCACGTCGCCAAACCGCTGGCCACCATGTGAAAGGGGGAGTACGACATGTCGGCCGACTCCGCCTCGATGGTGAGCGGGCCCGGCGTGTTGTCGAGACGCAAGCGCTCGTCGGAGAGCAGTGTGATTTTCACCTCGTTCCTCCCTCGAACGCGGACGGTCCGTGCAAGGAGCAAGCCCGGTGGCGCCGCACCCGCGCTTTGCGCATGTTGCGATTTGCCCCATCCGCGGGAGCCCGATGACCGTTCCTCAGCTTTCCGATCGCACCGTGCTCGGCGCCGCGCCCCGCGAGTGGCTCGTCGCGCTGGCCGCCACCGTCATCGCGGTGGCGCTGATCTACGGCGTGCGACGACTCCTGCTCGGCCGCCTGACCGCGCTCGCCAGCCACACGCGCACCGGCGCCGACGACACCCTGGTGGAGCTGCTCCGGCGCTCGCCGTTCCTCTTCTCCGTCTTCGTCGCCAGTCGCGTGCTGGCCAACGGGCTACCGCTCACGCCACGCGTCGAGCGTCTCATCCTCGCCGCCGGGATGATCGCGCTCTTCGTACAGCTCGGCCTGTGGGCCAACGCCGCCATCCGCTTCACGGCCGAGCGCGTGGTCGCGCGTCGCGCGCAGATGGCGCAGCCTTCGGGCGACGGCAGCATACGCGCTCTCGCCTTCGGGCTCCGCTTCCTGCTCTGGTCGGTTCTCCTCCTCGTGGCGCTCGACACGTTCCACGTCGACGTCACCGCGCTCATCGCCGGGCTCGGCATCGGTGGCATCGCGGTGGCGCTGGCGGTGCAGAACATCCTCGGCGATCTCTTCGCGGCGCTGGCCATCGTGCTCGACAAGCCGTTCACCGTCGGCGATGCGATCCAGGTCGACGACTTCATCGGCACCGTGCAGCACGTCGGGATCAAGACCACGCGGCTGAGAGGACTCGGCGGCGAGGAGATCAGCTTCCCCAACGCCAACCTGCTCCAGAGTCGCATCCGCAACTACCGGCGGATGGCGGAGCGCCGCGCGGTGCTCATCACGCGCGTGGCGCACGACACGCCGGGCGAGCTGGTGGCACGCATCCCGGGCATCATTCGTGAGCTGGTGCAAGCGCAGCAGCAAGTGCGCTTCGACCGCTCGCATGTCGACCGGTTCGACGAGACTGGGATCGTGTTCGAGACGGTCTATTTCGTGCTCACGTCGGACTACAACACCCACATGGACATCAAGCACGCGATCGCCCTCCAGCTGCTCGACCGCTTCAGGGCGCTGGGCATCGACATCTCGTTCACGACGCGCCAGCTGGTCGTGCTGGAGGACGATCGTCGGGGGAAGCTCGGCGTGCTCGCGGCGGAGGCCCGCGGCGAGCACGCCGGCCCGCGGGGGTGAGCCCGCGGACCGCATGATCCTTGCACCGGTCGCCTGATCTTCGATCGAGGACCACAGCGCAGATGACCACACCGGGACGCGACATCGAGCTCCACATTCCGGCCGGCGACGTAAACCTGGAAGGATCGCTCGCCGTGCCGGAGAGCGCGACGGGGCTCGTCATCTTCGTGCATGGCAGCGGGAGCAGCCGCCAGAGTCCTCGCAACACGCTCGTGGCACGGGAGCTGGAGCAGGCCGGGCTGGCGACGCTGCTGGTGGATCTCCTCACGCCCGAGGAGGCCGAGGCCGACGCGCGTACCGGTCATCTGCGCTTCGACATCGATCTGCTGGCCGAGCGCGTCGGCGCGGTGACCGATTGGCTGGCGACCGCTCCGGAGGCGGCGTCGCTCGGCATCGGCTACTTTGGCGCCAGCACGGGCGCGGCGGCGGCACTGCAAGCGGCTTCCACACGCGGTGATCGAGTAAAAGCGATCGTGTCGCGCGGAGGACGGCCGGATCTGGCGCTGGAGTGTCTGCCGAAAGTGCGCGCGCCGACGCTGCTCATCGTCGGCGAGCAGGACGTACCGGTGCTCCCGCTCAATCGCGAGGCCTACGCCGCGCTCAAGGGCGAGCGAGAGCTGGCCATCGTGCCGGGCGCGGGTCACCTGTTCGAGGAGCCGGGCGCGCTCGAGAGCGTGGCGCGGCTGGCCCGAAAGTGGTTCGAGCGGCACCTCATCGCGGCGCCGGAGCACAGTGCGTGATCTTCCGCGATCGCGTGGACGCGGGGCAACACCTGGCCCGCGCGCTCCTGGAGCGATTCCCCTGGCTTTCGCGCGAGGATCCGATCGTGCTCGCCATTCCGCGCGGGGGGGTGGTGGTCGGGCATGAAGTGGCGCGCGTGCTTGGCGCGCCGCTGGACGTGTTCATCGCGCGCAAGCTCGGGGCGCCCGGTCACGAGGAGTTAGGCATCGGTGCCGTCGCGCCCGGCGGCGCGCGCGTGCTCGATGCCGCCACCATTCGGATGCTCGGCGTGCCGGACGAGTACATCGAGGAGGTGACGCAGCGCGAGCGGGAGGAGCTGGAGCGCAGGCTGCGTGTGTTTCGCGGCGATCGCCCTCCTCCCCGCATCGCCGGCCGCGCGGTGGTGCTGGTGGATGACGGCCTGGCCACCGGCGTGACGGCGCGCGCCGCGCTGCAAGCACTGCGCGAGGAGTCTCCCGCCCGTCTCATCTTCGCCGCCCCGGTCTGTTCTCCCGAAGGTCGCGACCTGATCGCGCAGGAAGGCACGCACGTGCTCTGCGTCGCCACCCCGGAGCGCTTCTACGGCGTCGGCGCGTGGTACGCCGATTTTCGGCAGACGGATGACGAGGAGGTGAGGGAGCTGCTGCGGGACGCGAAGGTCCGAGGTGCGATCGACACCTGACGACGCGATCGTCACATCGTTTGTGTCGATCGCGGACCTCCCTTCCCGTCACATGTCCGCGCTGTCGATCCGGGATTGGCGATCCGATCCGCGCTCAGGCTGCTGCTGCGTCAGGCAGTGCAGGGTACCGAGCCCCCACACCAGATCCACCGCGTGCACGCCAACGACGGTGCGGTCCGCGAACAGCTCGGCGAGAACGTTGAGCGCCACGCGATCGTTGGGATCGTTGAAGGTGGGGACGATCACCACGCCGTTGGCGATGTAGAAGTTGGCGTAGCTCGCCGGCAGTCGCTCGCCATCCATGATCACCGGACGCGGATACGGGAGCTTCACGATGCGGAGACCGCCCGGCGTGCCGCCACTCTCGTGCTCCAGCCGTCTCAGGTTGTCGACCGAGCGCCGGTGGTTCTCGTCATTGGGGTCCTGCTCGAAGGCGAGCACGATGGTGTCGGCCGCGGTGAAGCGGGCGACGTCGTCGATGTGGCCGTGCGTGTCGTCTCCCACGCACCCCTCGCCGAGCCAGATGGTGCGGGCGATTCCAAGGTACTGGGCGAAGGCGCGCTCGTAGCCGGCGCGGTCGAGCCCGGGATTCCGCTCCTGCACGGGGGACAGTAGACACTCCTCCGTGACCATGAGCGTGCCGTCCCCGTTGGTCTCGATGGCGCCTCCCTCGAGCACCAGGCGCCCACCCCCGTCGGGCCGCTCCGCCTCCACGCAGGGGACGCCGCTCAACTCGGCGACGGTCGCGGCGATGAGCTCGTCGCGCGTGTAGTTCTCGTATTTCGCCCAGGCGTTGAACTTCCAGGCGATCCACTCCAGCGCGCCGTCGGCGCGCAGCACCCCCGTGGGTCCCGAATCCCTGAGCCATACGCGGTCGCTGGGCACGAGGTGCAGCGCGCACCCGCCCAGGTCGACGTCGTGCGCCCTCAGCGCCCGCAGCGCCTCCTCCCGCGTCTCCTCCCCGTTGCAGAGGATGTGCACCGGCTCATGGCGGTGCAGCACCCTCACGATCTCCGCATACACCCACGGGATGGTCTCGAACTTCCCCGGCCAATCCGGCCGATGATGCGGCCATCCCAACCAAGTGGCGGAGTGAGGATGCCATTCGGGAGGAAAGCGACGCGCGGGGAGCGGGGAGCGGGGAGCGGGGAGCGGCAATTCGCTGGTCATTAGGTATTCACGATGCGGAGCCTGCTGACTTGCGAAGCTATTACACGAATCCCTCGAGCCAGGAGTGCGTTCGTGCCCGTGCAGGATCATCGCGGACTTCGCGTGTGGCAATGCTCGGTCGATCTCGCGGTCGCGGTCTACAAGGTGACGGACAAGTTTCCCGTCGACCAGAAATTCGAGCTGTCGCGACAGATGCGTCGGGCAGCAGTCTCCATCCCATCCAACATCGCGGAGGGCAATGGAAGAGAGCACCGCCGAGAGTATCTACACTTTCTGTCGATCGCGCGTGGCTCCACTCGCGAGTTGTCCACCCACTTCGAGCTTGCGAAGCGCCTCGGTTTCTTCTCCGACACCGAGGCGAGCCTTCTCGACGAGCAGCTCGATCACATCTCGAGAATGCTCCAGCGGCTGAAGGCGCGCCTCACGCAGGCGATTCCCGCTCCCCGCTCCCCGCTTCCCTAACCCAAGTAACGGCTCGTGATCGCTCCGTACGCGTCGATTCTTCGATCTCTCAGGAAAGGCCAGTTTCTTCTCGTATACTCGATCACCTTCGGATCGCACTCGGCGATCAGGATCTCCGGAGTCGTGCCGGCTTCGGCGATCAGGCGGCCGAAGGGGTCCGACACGAAGGAGTGGCCGAAGAACTCGAGTCCGTCGGTGCCCGGCTCGGGCTCGAAGCCCACCCGGTTCACGGCGGCGACGTAGATGCCGTTGGCGATGGCGTGGGCGCGCTGGGCGGTGCGCCAGGCGTCCGCCTGAGCGGCGCCCCATTCCTCCTTTTCCTTCGGGTGCCACCCGATCGCCGTCGGATACAACAGTACCTGGGCACCCATCAGCGACGTGATGCGCGCGGCTTCGGGGTACCACTGGTCCCAGCAGATCAACACGCCGATCGTCGCGTAGCTGGTGTGAAACACGCGGAAGCCGGATGCCGGCTTCGCTTCGTCGTGCTGATAGATCTCCCCGGGTGTGAAGTAGTACTTCTCGTGATAGAGCGGGTCATCGGGGATGTGCATCTTTCGATAGACACCGAGGAGCGCGCCATCGGCGTCGACCACGGCGGCGGAATTGTGGTAGAGGCCGGGGCCGCGCTTCTCGAAGATCGGCACCACGATCACCACGCTCAGCTCCTTCGCCAGGCGCTGCATGCGCTCCACCGTGGCACCGGGGATCGGCTCGGCGAGGTCGAAGCGCTCGGCGTCGGTCACCTTGCAGAAGTACGGCGCGTTGAAGAGCTCCTGGAGGCAGACGATCTGCGCGCCCCGCGACACGGCCTCGCGGATCCCTCGCTCCGCCTCGGCGACGGTCGCCTCGGCGGTGGACTGTACCGCCTGCTGGATGAGACCGAGTGTGAACGGAGCAGTCGACATGGCGCGTGGTGAGAGAGCGGTGGAGTCTACACAACTCGTCCACGCCGGAAAAGCGCCCGGTCAGCGCTCCGAGCGCTCCGCTCCGCCGGCGGCACCGGCGATGCCGATCACCAGGTCCATCACGTTCGTGCCGGTGAGACCGGTGCGGAAGAGCGAGTCGGCGGCGTCGAGCGCGCGATACGAATCATGTCCCTCGAGTGCGAGCGCCGGGTCGTGCCCCGCACGCTGGATCGCGTTCCACGTCCCCGAATCGGCAAACGCGCCAGCGGCGTCGGTGGGGCCGTCACGGCCATCGCTCCCCGCGGCAAGGATGGCGATCGTGTCCGACTCGGGCTGCGCCAGCGACAGCTCGCGCGCGGCCGCCAGGGCGAGCTCCTGACAGCGGCCACCCCTGCCGCTCGTCGCGCCCATGCTCACGGTCGTCTCGCCACCCCAGAGCAGACACACTCGACTCGCGTCCGACCGATACGCCAGAAGCGCGTGAGCCACTCGTCGCCCCGCGTCAGAAGCGGGGCCAGAGAGCGAGGCACTCACCACCCGCGCGGCGAACCCGTACTCCGCGGCCCGCGCGCCGGCGGCTTCGAGCGCGATCCGATTGCCGGCGACGATCCGTCGCTCGACGTGCTGAAAGATCGGGTTACTGGGCTTCGGCGTCTCGGCCGAACTGTCACGCGCGACCCGTCCGAGATATCTCCGCAGCGACACCGCCACGCGATCCCACAGCCCGGCCTCCTCGAGGAGCGCGCGCACGGCGGCGGCATCAGTGGGGTCCGGCGCGCAGGGCCCGGAGCCGATGGTGTCGATGTCGTCACCGACCACGTCGGAGATGATGAAGTTCCGCACGCGCGCGGGCTGCAGCGCCACCGCCAGACGCCCGGCGCCCCAGCGAAGGAAGCGCTTGCGAATGGCGTTGGCGCGCGCGATGTCGAGACCGGATCGGAGAAGCAGACGAAAGAGCTCCACCAGCTCGTCAGGCTTGATCGCTCCTTCCGGTGCCGCGGCCAGCGCGCTTGCGCCGCCTGACAACAGCACCCACGCCTCGTCGTCCTCCCCCATGCGAGCCGCCACCTCGCCCAGCCGCGCCGCGGCGGCGAAGGAGCGGGCCCCCGGCAGCGGATGATCGCCGACCGCCAGCAGGATGCCCGGGTGCGGCGGCACCGCGGCGCTCGGCGCGATGATGATCCCGCCCGCAGGAGCGATTCCATGTCCACGCAACCAATCGACGGCCGCTCCGGCCATGGCGTGCGAGGCTTTCCCGATCGCGATCACCCACACTCGCCCCGACCGGGGCGGGGGCGATCGCTCCAGCGCGCCGAGGAGCGAGCGACCCGGCGACACCGCTTCGACCCCCGCCCAGTAGAGCGATGCGAGGAGCCCGCGAGCGTCCGCGGGAGGGTCGAGCAGCCCTCGCTCCAACCGACGCGACGGGGTACGGCGAAGCACCATCAGCGCGACCGATTCAACGCGCTCTCTGCCCCCGTGTGCTGACCACCGCTTGACCGAGCTCGGTGTAGGCCTCGTCGGTCATCTCGCGGAAGGGCATCGCGCGATAGCTGATCCGTCCGTCGGGGCCGATCACGAACACGACGCGCCGGTCCATCTTGCGCTGCGCGTCGTACACGCCGTAGGAGCGACCGGCCAGGCCGTCCACGTCGCTCACGAACAACATGGGGAAGTCGCTGTCGCGTGCCCACGAAGCGAGCATCGTGTCCGGATCGACGCTGGCGGCGATGACCACCACATCCTTTCCACCGTTGAAGAGTGTGGCGTACTGATCACGGTACGCCTCCATTTGCACCGTTCAGCCCTTGGTGCGCGCTCGATAGAAGAAGGCGAGCACCACCGTCTTCCCCTTGAAGTCGGAGAGACGTGCGGGCTCGCGAAGCGGCCCGTAGCGCGTGGCACCGGGGAGGGCGAAATCGGGTGCCACCTGCCCAACATCCGGCGCCGTACTGCCGGCCGCGTCCTGCGCCGCCGCGCCGCTGGCCACGACCAGGGTGAGCGCCAGGGCGAGTAGGGGTGTCGGGAGAGGGCGCATCGGGCCTCGGAGTTGGTGGCGCGGGAAGATAGACGACGGACCTCCGGGACGCCACGAAAGCCACATCATAAATGTGATATTCCACCGTCCGGCCGGGTGGACACTCGGACGTCTCACGCCGGGACGCCACGGCGGTTTGACCCCCATTACGCCCCTCTGGGCAGGGTGAACGTCTGGCATCGAGCATGCCTTGATACCGGCGTGGAATCGGGCACCGCGCATCGCGCGTCAAGGGCCCGGCACGAGCACTCGGAAGGAGGTCAGCATGCGTGCAATTCGATGGTTCGGTCTCGCGTCCCTGGCGGCTGTTTTCGCCGCGTGCGGCGGGAAGGATGAGGCCAAGGTGGATGACGCGCTGAGCCGCGACTTGTCGCTTGCGGCAGCCGCGCAGCCCTATGGGCAGCCGTTCGTCTCACCGATGGAGATGGGGCAGTATCCGCCGGGGTACCAGCCGTACCCGCAGGGATACTCGCCGTACCAGCAGCCGGTGTACTACCCGCAGCCGGCACCGCAGCAGGTGGTGTATCGCGCTCCGGCGCCCGCGCGCACGGCGAGCAGCGGGACGATCTACCGTGCTCCGGCGCCCGCGCCGCAGCCGACGGTCAAGCGCAATACGAAGCGTGATGCCCTGATCGGCGCCACGGCCGGAGCGATCGCGGGGGCGGCCATTGGCCGTGACGTGAAGGGTGCGGCGATTGGCGCCGCGGCCGGCGCGATCCTCGGCGGCGTCGTCGGTCACACGATCGACGTCGAGCGCACGCCCTGACGGCCTTGGGGCGGGCTGAAGTCATAGATCGAAGTTCGATTGAGAATGGCCGGGCGGAGCGATCCGCCCGGCCTTTTCGTGGCATGTGCTCTGCCGTCATCACCACGTCCCGCAGCCGGAGGTGCACGTGGCGAAGAAACACCACAAGGGAGTGCCCCACGACGAGCACGACGAGTCGCGCTCGCGGAAGGCGCCGGAGCAGCCGCGCGAGGAGGAGAAGGCGAATCCGCCGCGCACCACGACCGGTCCACTCACCGCGCCCAAATTCGGCTCGGCGGGTAGCGGCGGCGCCGAGCTGGAGCCGGGCCCGAAGAAGAACTGAGAGCCGCACGAGAGGGCGCTTACCAGGCGCCCTCTCGACATCTACACTTTGGCGAGCGCGCGAAAGTCGGCCACACGTCCACCCGGGAGTGGCGTCACGATGTCGAATGGAACGGTGCTGATCCTCGTCGGCCCCGAGTACGAGGATCTCGAGGTGTGGTACCCGAAGCTCCGCCTCGAGGAAGCGGGCTACGCCACTCCCATCGCCGGCATCGGCGAGGCGTCCTATCGCGGCAAGCACGGATACCCGTGCGCGGTGGATGGGCAGGTCCGCGATTTCGACGCCGAAGCTCTGGTGGGAATCCTCGCGCCCGGCGGTTGGGCGCCTGACAAGTTGCGCCGCGACGCGGACGTGCTCGGGCGCGTTCGCGAGCTGCACGCGGCGGGAAAGATGATCGCCACCATCTGCCACGGCCCCTGGATCCTCATCTCCGCCGGCATCGTCCGCGGCCGCCGTCTCACCTCCACCGTCGGCATCCGCGACGACCTCCTCAACGCCGGCGCCGAATGGCTCGACGCCCCCGTGGTCGTCGATGGCAACATCATCAGCGCCCGGGTGCCGAAAGATCTCCCCGCGTTCGGGACGGCGATGGTGGAATGGTTGGAGATGTCGAGGAGAGGGGAGGAGGTGGCAGTCTGAGGGAGGAGGGAGGAGGGAGGAGGGAGGAGAACGGCAACGGCAAGGGCGGCATTAGGCATTCGGCATTGGG
>DATFFZ010000127.1:0-4713 GCA_035249845.1 Gemmatimonadaceae bacterium | reverse complement strand
AGCCTTCTTCGTGGCCGCCGCGCTGCTCTTCGCAAGCAGCACGGCGGCGACGATCGCCGGGTGCACATCCATGTCGGCGATGGGCGGGATGCCGATGCCCGGCGGCTGGACGATGTCCATGACGTGGATGCCGATGCCCGGGCAGACGTGGCTCGGCGCCGCGATGTCGTTCCTCGGGATGTGGGTCGTGATGATGGTGGCGATGATGCTGCCATCCCTGGCGCCGGCGCTGTGGCGCTACCGCCAGGCCATAGGCGGGGCGGGGGAGACGGGCAAGGGCCGGCTGACCGCGCTGGTGGGGCTGGCGTACTTCTTCGTGTGGACGGTGTTCGGGATTGCTGTCGTTCCGCTGGGTTTCGCTCTGGCGCTGGCCGTCATGCGGGAGCCGTCGCTGGCGCGCGCCGTTCCGATCGCCGCCGGTGTGGTTTTCCTCATCGCCGGCGCGCTCCAATTCACCACCTGGAAGGCGCGTCACCTGGCCTGCTGTCGAGAGGCGCCGGGGCGCGACCGTGCGTTGCCGGCCGACGCCGGCACCGCCTGGCGACACGGCCTCCGACTCGGCCTCCACTGCGGCCGCTGCTGCGCCGGTCCGATGGCGGTCCTGCTGGTCATCGGCATCATGGACCTTCGCGCGATGGCAGTGGTGACGGCCGCCATCACCGCCGAGCGACTGGCGCCGGCCGGCGAGCGCGTGGCGCGAGTCGTCGGCGTGGCGGTCGTCGGGGCAGGGTTGTTCCTGATCGCGCGAGCCGCCGGACTCGGCTGACTCGACGACGAGCGCAGCCGCCCCCCCGGGGTTGACACGCGTCGGCGTGCGTCATATACTACTAGTTGGTTATATACTCATGTAGTCAGTCGTCTCCATAGGCCTGCCACCACGCCCATGTCCGCCTCGAGCGAAAAGCCCGTCCTGCGTCCGAACGACCTCGTCGCCGTGATCCGCGAGCGCCCCGCCACGCGGCTGCTCGACGTCCGCACGCCCGGCGAGTACGAGTCCGCCCACATCGAAGGCGCCTACAACGTCCCCCTCGACACCCTCGGCGAGCACGCCCTCGAGATCCGCGCCGCGGTGGCCGAGCCGGTCGTGCTCCTCTGCCAGTCCGGTCAGCGCGCTCGCAAGGCCGAAGAGGCGCTCGCCATGGCGGGGATGGTCAACCTCCACGTCCTCGACGGGGGGATGAACAGCTGGATCGCCGCCGGCTTGCCGGTCCGGCGCGGCGCGAAGCGCGTGTCGCTCGAACGGCAGGTGCGCATCGTCGCCGGCGCGCTCGCCGCGTCAGGCGGTGTGCTGGCGCTGGCGGTGAGCCCCCTCTTCGCTCTCGTGCCGGCAATCGTCGGAAGCGGCCTCGTCTTCGCCGGTGTCACCGACACCTGCGGCATGGCGATGGTGCTCTCGCGTCTCCCGTACAACCGACCGGCCACCTGCGACGTCGGCGCCATGGTGCGCGCGCTCAAGTCCGGGTCGGCGCCGTCCGGCGCCTTCGCCACGGCGAAATAGCCACGTGGCCGCGCTCGGACTCGTCTTCGCGGCGCTCTTCACGGCGGTTGCCATGGCCGGAATCCTGGCCGGGACGCACCTCGTTCGCTTCGTCTCGCAGGGCACACTCGTGCGCGCATTCGCGGTGCTGCTGCTCATGGCCGGTGGCCTCATGCTCTATCAGAATCGGGTCTGAACACGCTCATCCATATCCATTTCGGAACCAACCGCGAGAGATCACGATGCTTCTGAAACGCTTCTATGACGAGAAGCTTGCCCAGGCGAGCTACCTGATCGGATGCCAGCACTCGGGCGAGGCGCTGATCGTCGACCCCAACCGCGACGTGGAGCAGTACATCCAGGCCGCGGCCGACGAAGAGATGCGCATCACGCTGGTGACGGAAACGCACATCCACGCCGACTTCGTCTCGGGCGCGCGAGAGCTGGCCCACCGCACTGGCGCCCGGCTGCTCCTCTCCGACGAGGGGGACGCGAGCTGGAAGTACGCCTTCGCGAAGGACGCCGGCGCGCGGCTGCTCCATGACGGCGACGTCTTCACCCTGGGCCGCATCCGCTTCGAGGTCATGCACACGCCCGGACACACGCCCGAGCACATCTCCTTTCTGGTGACCGACACGGCCGCCTCGGATCGACCGGTCGGCATACTCACCGGCGACTTCGTCTTCGTGGGAGACGTGGGGCGACCGGACCTGCTGGAGAAGGCCGCGAAGATGGTGGGGACGATGGAGTCGGCGGCCCGCACGCTGTTCCACTCGCTCGACCGATTCCGCGCGTTGCCTGACTACGTACAGGTGTGGCCCGGCCACGGCGCCGGCTCGGCGTGCGGCAAGGCGCTCGGCGCGCTTCCCGGCTCGACCGTCGGTTACGAGAAGATCGCCAACTGGGGCGTGGGCACCACCGACGAGGATCTCTTCGTGCGCATGGTCCTCGAGGGACAGCCGGAGCCACCCAAGTACTTCGCCGAGATGAAGCGGATCAACAGGGACGGGCCCAGGATTCTCGGCGGCCTCGGCCGCCCGCGGAAGCTCGAGGCCGACCAGCTGCATGCGCTGATCGAGCGCGGTACGCTGGTGGTGGACACGCGCGGCGCGGCCGACTACGCGGCGGGGCACATCGCCGGCACGATCAACATCCCGCTCAACAAGAGCTTCACCACGTGGGCTGGCTGGCTGGTGCCGTACGACGCCGATTTCTATCTGATCGCCGACGAGCGCGGCGCGCACTCGCTGAACGAAGCGGTGCGGGATCTGGCCATGATCGGGCTCGATACCGTCGCCGGATATTTCGGGAGCGAGGTCATCGAGTGGTGGGCCAGCTCCGGTCGCACGCTCGACACGGTGCCGCAGATCGGCCTCGAGGAGCTGGCCGAGCAGATTCGGCAAGACGCCGTGACGGTGCTGGATGTGCGCGGTCACTCGGAGTGGGAGGCCGGCCATTTGCCCGGGGTGGAGAACATCCCGGTCGGCTATCTGGCCGAGCGGGTGGCGGAGATTCCCACCGACCGGCCGGTGGTGCTGCACTGCCAGGGAGGGACTCGTTCGGCGATCGCGGCGAGCCTGCTCCGCGCCAGGGGGCTTCGCAACGTCGCCAACTACGGGGGCGGATACACGGAGTGGCAGGGGGCCGGTCAGCCGGTGGAGCGGGAGGCGCGAGATGAAGAGCTCGCCGGCGCGCGATGACGCAGCTCGGCGGGAAGGGACGGACCTTCGATTGGAGACTCACGTGAGCAAGCGCTCGATGACACCGGAGCTGCTCGAGCTCGTGGCGGAGCGATTCAAGGCGCTCGCCGAGCCTGCCCGGCTCGCGATCCTGAACGCGCTTCGCGGCGGAGAGATGACGGTGACCGAGCTGATAGAGGAGACCGGCCTCAACCAGGCCAACGTCTCCAAGCACCTTCAGCTCCTTCACGCGACCGGCTACGTCACCCGCCGCAAGGATGGTCTGTTCGTCTACTATGCCCTGGCCGACAGGGACGTGTTCCGCCTCTGCGACATCATGTGCGGGCGGATCGAGCACGAGGTGAGGACGCGACGGGAGGCGCTGGCGAGCGCGTAGTCGCTCGGCGTGGTGAGCGAGATAGACGTCAGGGCGAGACTCGAGATGAGGCCCGCTGTCGATGTGGTGGTGGTGCCGTCTCGGGCATCACTCCGGCTGCTGATACAGGCCGATCACGTTGCCGGCCGGATCGGCAAATCTGGCCGTGATCTCGGGGGCGTCGGCGCCGATGGGTTGCACGATGGTGCCCCCGTTGGCGACGATGGCGTCGAGCGTGGCGGCCACGCTGTCCACCATGATGTAGAGGAGAAGTCCGGGCTTGCCTGACGACGGCGGCCGCCCGGTCACGAAGCTGCCGCTCACCTCACCCACCGTGTCGTCGAAGGCCAGGCTTCCGTTGCCGCGCCGGCGCAGGTTCCATCCGAACACCGTGCGGTAGAACTCCGCCGAGCGGGCGACGTCGGCGCACGGCATCTCGACGTAGCAGATCTTCCCATTGGCGAGGGTGGGAGGCATGGTCTTCTCCGGGACGTTGGCGCTCCAGCCTACGGGCGGAGCCGGCTGAACACGTAGTCGCTCTCCTTCCGCTGCGTGTGGCACTGGAAGCATGCCGTGGGCGCCCGCTCACGCACCAATCTCTCGCGCGTGTCGCCGCGGAACTCCTCGTACCCCCACCCGCCGGTGGCCGCGAAGCGCGCGCTGTCCTTGTGCATCACGTCCACGAGCTTGCGCGCGCCTTCCCTGGTGGTGCCGTTTGCGGTGGTGACGTCGAGCACGTCGAACACGATGATGGATCCATCGGGAAAGTGGCCGGTGGCGTAGCCGCGCAGCGCCTGCTCGTTGGCGTAGATGTGTCGTATGCCCGAGCGCGGGTCGGCGTCGCCCTCTGGCGCGGACAACGACGACTTGACGTGCGCCCAGCGGCGAAATCCGTCGGGGTAGGGTACTTCGGGAGCGCGCGCGGTGGGTGACGGCTGCGCAAAGCCGACCAGCGCGAGCGACGCGAGGAGGAGGGTCCTGGTCTTCATTGGGATGTTCCGATCTCGTGCGAGAGACGGCTCGATGATCTGCGCGGCATGGCGGCCGGGCCAGCGTGATGGGGCGAACGTCGCGCGCCGAGGGGTGATTCTCGCTCGGGTCAGTGACGATCCCGCCGCAGGAGCATGGCGGTCTGATGGTCGTGCGCGTGCGGCGTGACGGAGAGCACGGTCGCCACCCGT
>DATFFZ010000126.1:0-5755 GCA_035249845.1 Gemmatimonadaceae bacterium | reverse complement strand
CACACGCGCGATGATCAGGTGGAGACTGTTCTTCTCCGCATACTCCGCGGCACTGGCGCGCGCGGGCTCGCGGGGTTGGCGGCGCCGACTCGAGGGATCGTGCGCCCGTTGCTCGCCGTCTCGCGGCGAGCGGTAGCCGCCTACGCCGCGGCTCGCCGGCTGCGCTGGGTGGATGACCCGAGCAATCTCTCGGTGGCACATCTGCGCAATCGCGTCAGGCACGAGTTGCTCCCCGCGCTGCTGCGCGCGCGGCCGTCGCTGGCCGAGGAGCTTCTGGCGCTGGCCTCGGAGGCCGCCGAGCTCCGCCGCGCACTGGAAAATCTCGTGGCGAAACAGGTGGATGTTCGTTTTGAGAACGGCGAGCTCGTGGTTGCCCGGGACTCTCTGGCACGCTATGATGCGCAAGAGCTTGCGGTGCTCTGGCCGGTGATTGCCGCCCGTTCGGGCGTCGCGCTGGACCGCCGTGGAACTCGGCGCCTCAGTGCGTTTACTAAGGAGGGGAGCCATGGGCGGCGAATCCAGCTCTCCGGCGGGTTGGAAGTCGTGCTGCACGCGGGTGAGCTCCGGCTTCGGCGCGCGGCGTCACGGGCAGTCGGGACGGCGCGCGAGATCGAAGAGGGCCTCACCGTCGGCTCCTTTCGGTTCAGGGTACTCTCCACGGGTGGTAGTGCCGACTCCTGGTGGGCTGAACTCCCCGCCGACCGACGACTTACGGCACGCGCCTGGCATCCCGGAGATCGTATGACCCCCGCCGGTGCCACGTCGCCGCGCCGCGTGAAGCGGCTGCTGCGCGAAGCGGCGATCGACGCCGCCGCGCGCCGTGGGTGGCCGGTCGTCCTCGCGGACGACGAGATCGTCTGGGTTCCCGGAGTACGCCGCGCTCTCGCGGCAACCGCCCGGCCCGGGGGGCCGGTGGTACGAGTGCAGTGTGAGCGCATCCTCGATCGCTGATCCCCGCCTGGACGGGCGCGCCGTACGCCGGATCGTGTTCGGCCCCGAGGCCATCGCCTCGCGGGTCCGCGAGCTCGGCGCGGAGATCACCGCCGCCTATCCCGACGGAAATCTTCTGGTGCTGGGTCTGCTGAAGGGAAGCTTCATCTTCCTCAGCGACCTGGTGCGACAGATCGAGCGACCGATTCAAATCGATTTTCTCGTCGCCTCGAGCTACGGGACGGAGATGGAATCCAGCGGGACGGTGAGGCTGGTCTACGATCCGGAAACCGAGCTGGAGGGGAAGCACATTCTACTGGTAGAGGACATCGTCGACTCGGGTCGAACGTTGAGCCGGCTGATGGACCTGCTGTCGGCGCGCAGTCCGCGGTCTCTCGCCGTGTGTGCGCTGTTGCACAAGCACGTCGCCGAGCACCTGCGGTATCCGGTGCGGTTCGTCGGTTTCGATGCGCCACACGAGTTTTTGGTGGGGTACGGATTGGACCACGCCGAGAATTTTCGACATCTGCCCTACATAGCGAGCTTGCAGTAAATGGCCGATCGAGTGCCAACACCCAAGAAGGATTTCAACTGGGGGCGTTTCTCCAAGACGCTCTCGTTCTGGCTGCTGCTCATCCTCATCCCCGTCATCTTCATTCAGCTGACGGGGGCGCGGGGCGAGTCGGCGCCCGTCATCACGTACACGCAGTACGACCAGGAGCTGGAGCGCGACAACGTCCAGCGGGTGAAGATCGAGGCGGGGAAGACGGTCGTGGGCGAGTTCAGACGTCCGGTTCGCGTGAAGAACCGCGAGGTCAATCGCTTCACGGTGCGCTTCCCCGTGGACAACCCGCAGGCCGAGGTGGAGCGGCTGCGCGAAAAGAACGTCGTGATCGAAGCCGAAGACGCGAAGCCGTCGTTCGGGCAGTACTTCGTCCAGTTCCTCCCGTTCCTCCTGATCCTCGCGTTCTGGCTGTTCATCATGCGCCAGATGCAGGCGGGCGGCGCCAAGGCGTTCTCGTTCGGCAAATCCAAGGCGAAGCTCCTCACGGGGGACACTCCCAAAGTCACCTTCGCCGACGTCGCCGGCGCCGACGAGGCAAAGGTGGAGCTCCAGGAGATCATCGAGTTCCTGCGTGATCCGCAGAAGTTCACGCGTCTCGGCGGGCGGCTGCCGAAGGGCGCGCTCCTCGTCGGACCGCCAGGCACCGGAAAGACGCTGCTGGCCAAGGCGGTCGCGGGCGAGGCCGGCCGGCCCTTCTTCTCGATGTCCGGCTCCGACTTCGTCGAGATGTTCGTGGGCGTCGGCGCCAGCCGCGTCCGCGATCTGTTCGAGCAGGGGAAGGCCCACGCGCCCTGCATCATATTCATCGACGAAATCGACGCGGTCGGACGGCACCGCGGTGCCGGGCTCGGCGGTGGGCACGACGAGCGCGAGCAGACGCTGAATCAGCTCCTCGTGGAGATGGACGGCTTCGAGTCCAACGAGGGCGTGATCCTCATCGCGGCCACCAACCGCCCCGACGTGCTCGATCCGGCGCTACTGCGACCGGGTCGCTTCGACCGGCAGATCGTGGTGGCGGCGCCGGACCTGCGTGGACGCGAGGGGATTCTCAAGGTCCACCTGCGCAAGGTGCCGGTGGCGGACGACGTGGACATCACCCGGCTGGCTCGTACCACGCCCGGGATGTCGGGTGCCGACCTGGCCAACCTGGTCAACGAGGGAGCGCTGCTGGCAGCTCGGCGCAATCACGACAAGGTCTACATGGCCGACCTCGAGGAGGCGAAGGACAAGGTGCTCCTCGGCGCCGAGCGGAAGTCGATGGTGATGAAGGAGGAGGAGCGGAGGCTCACCGCGTATCACGAGGCCGGTCACACGATCTGCGCGATCAAGGTTCCTGGGAACGATCCGCTGCACAAGGTGACCATCGTTCCACGTGGTCGCGCGCTCGGCGTGGCGTTTACGCTCCCCGAAGACGATCGGGTGTCGGTGACGCGGCAACAGCTGGAGGCCAACCTGGTGATGGCGTACGGCGGGCGCGTGGCGGAGGAGCTGATCTTCGGTCGTGATCGCGTCACCACCGGCGCCGCCAGCGACATCCAGCAGGCGACGGCGATCGCGCGCCGGTACGTGTCGCAATGGGGATTGTCGGAGGTGATCGGTCCGGTGCTGGTCGGCGACAACGAGCAGGAGCTCTTCCTCGGCCGCGAGCTGCAGCATCGGCGCGAGGTGTCGGAGAAGACGGCTCAGCTCGTCGACCAGGAGGTCTCGCGGGTGATCAACGAGGCGTACGGTCGGGCGAAGGATGTGTTGAGCGAGAATCTCGATCTGCTGCACGCGGTGGCGGCGGCGCTCCTCGAGCGCGAGACGCTCTCCGGTGAGGAGATCGCCATCCTCGATCGAGGTGAGCAGCTTCCGCCGATGCGGAGCGGCACGCCCACGCCGCCGTCGCCGAGCGCCGTCCCCGCACCGGCCTCCGAGCCGCGCCGCGTACCGCCCATTCTGGGAGGGCCGGAGGTGGCGCCGGCGTGAGGATTGGGACTCGGCCCTCGGGACTCGGCAGTCGGCGCGCCATGGCCGAGTCCCGATGACCGAAGGCCGCGTTCCGCCTGCGTGGCGGGTCAGGTCTCGCGTCCTCCCCCTCGACCGTCCGCTCGTCATGGGCGTCGTGAACGTCACCCCCGACAGCTTCAGCGACGGGGGTGATTTTTTTTCGACGCCGTCGGCGGTGGAGCAGGGAGTGCGACAGGTCGAGCAGGGGGCGGACATTCTGGACATCGGCGGAGAGTCCACCCGGCCGCAGGGAGCGACCCCGGTCGACGCGGCCGAGGAGTGCCGGCGCGTGCTCCCCGTGCTGTCGGCGCTCCGCTCGCGTCTTCCCGATGCGGTGCTCTCCGTCGACACGGTGAAGAGCGAGATCGCCGAGCGAGCGCTGGGGGAGGGCGCCGACATCGTCAACGACGTGTCGGCCTTCCGGCTGGACGAGCGTATGGCAAGGATTTGCGCGGGCGCGGGCGCCGGTGTCATTCTCATGCATTCGCGCGGAATGGTGAGCGACATGGGGACCTACGCGCACGCGCAGTACGGACCGGACCCGATGGCGGCCGTGCTCGCGGAGCTGGATGAGCGCCTGGACGCGGCGCGCGCGGCCGGGGTGGAGGACGCCCGGATCGCGGTGGATCCCGGGATCGGATTCGCCAAGCGCAGCGAGCATTCGATCCGGGTGCTGGCGGAGCTCGATCGGTTGGCGGCGCGCGGTTTCCCGGTGGTCGTCGGCGTGTCGCGCAAGCGCTTCGTGGGAGAGCTGAGTGGGGTCACGGAGCCGGCGGCGCGCGTGGAGGGGACCATCGCGGCGAACGTCATGGCGCTGGTGGCTGGGGCGCGCATCTTTCGGGTTCACGATGTACGAGCCAACCGCCGCGCGCTGGATGTGGCGTGGGCGATCGTTCGGGAGCGGCAGACGCGGGCGGGAGCGTAGTGGACCAATTTCGGATTCTCGAGTTCGGGTGGCGCGACGCGGTGGAGATCGTCGTCGTGGCCTACGTCATCTACCGCGTGCTGCTGCTGATTCACGGCACGCGGGCGGTCCAGATGCTCATCGGCATCGTGGTGCTGGTGCTGGCCTACGCGATGGCGTGGGCGTTCAAGCTCACCATGATCACGTACATCCTTGGGCTGGTGTTCACCTACGGCGCTTTCGCGGCGCTGGTGGTGTTCCAGCCGGAGCTCCGCGCGGCGTTGGCGCACCTGGGCCAGACGCCGATGGTGCGCTTCTTCCGGCGAATGGAAGTGGGCGAGGTGGCGGAGGAGATCGCCGAGGCCGTGGAGCGGCTCAGCCGGTCGGGGATCGGGTCCATCATCGCGTTGGAGCGTGAGGTCAACCTCGGCGAGTACGTGCAGTCGGGGACGTCGATGCAGGCCAAGGTATCGGCGGATCTCCTGGCCACGATCTTCACGCCCTATTCGCCGTTGCACGACGGCGCGGTGATCGTGCGGGGCGACACCATCATCGGCGCCGGGTGCATTCTGCCGTTGACGCAGCAGGCGCTGGAGGATCGCTCGTTAGGCACTCGCCACCGCGCGGCGCTCGGGCTGTCGGACGAGACGGACGCGCTGGTGATCGTGGTCTCGGAGGAGACGGCCACCATCTCGGTGGCGCAGAACGGCCGACTCATGCGCGGGCTCTCCGCGCCGCAGGTACGCGACATCATCGCCGGGAGGGCGCCGCGCACCACGACCGAGATGCCGGTCCTGCAGCTCCGCGCCTGAGCGCGGGGGATCGCGCGCCCGCGCTGACCGCGCTTCTGGCGGCGGCGCTGCTCCTCATCATTTACGTCGCCACGCTCGCGCCGGGCCTCACCTTCTGGGACTCGGGGGAGCTCATCGCGGCGGTGGAGGTGCTGGGCATCCCGCACCCGCCCGGCGCGCCTCTGTTCGTGCTCCTGGCACGCGCCTGGAGCGAGGCGCTGGGCTGGCTGCCGCGCGCCTACGCCACCAATCTGCTCTCGGCGGTTTGCACCGCCGCGGCCGGCGGCATCCTGGCCTGGCTCTTCGCGCGATGGACGGGCGCGATGCTGGCCGGCGTCGTCGCCGCGATCGGCGCCGGAGCGATGAGCACCGTGTGGCGGAACGCCACCGAGACCGAGCTGTACGCCCCCTCGCTCCTGTTGTCGATGTGCATGCTCGCCGCCGGTCATCGCGCCGGCGTGACGCGCTCGGGGAAGTGGCTGGTCCTCACCGCTTTCACCTTCGCGCTGGCGGTGCCGCTGCATCTGGGGGCGCTGGTGGCCGCGCCGGGGGCGATCGTGCTGGCCGCCTCCGACC
>DATFFZ010000125.1:0-29931 GCA_035249845.1 Gemmatimonadaceae bacterium | reverse complement strand
GGCCACCTCCGCGCCGATCCGCCGCGCCCTCGCTCGAGCGTCGTGGCCCGCGCCATCGCGCGCGAACGAAAGGGGCGGATCACCGCCCTGGCCGGCGACGCCGAGCTCGGCGCGCTTCCACGGGCGCGCGGGCTGTGGTGGGAAGTGCGCCTGGGTCTGGCGCGCCGGATGCGCGCCGCGCGCGCCACTCGCGCCGCACTGGCCGAGGTGATCCGGTGAGCGACCGGCAGCTTGTTCAGGGCCCGGTGTCCGTCCGCTTCGGACCGATCGTGGTACGCTTTCGGGCGTCGGATGCCGGCGCGCGGTTCGTCCTGCGGGCGCCGCACACGGCGTTCGTGGTGCCTGACGAGGAGCCGGCCGATTGCGTGGCGACCTGCCGGCTGATGGCACCGGAGCCGCTCCCTGGCGCACCGACCTTCTCGCCGGCGGAGGGGGATTGGGAGCTCCGGCGCGACGCGTCGGGTGGCGACGAGATGACCTACCTGGCGCGAATGGCGGATGGGGGTCGCCTCCCCCGTCTCTCGATTCGACTGGCGCCAGACTTCCGTGCCGCGGAGGTGCGGCTGCGGCCGCGCGAGGCGGGTGATCGCGAGATCCCGATCGATTTCCCTCTCGATGAGTATCTGGCGACGCGACTGCTCGGCCGCCGCGGGGAGATCGCGCTGCACGGCTGCCTGGTGGCCGAGGGCGACGAGGGCTTCGTGTTTGCGGGCCACTCCGGCGCCGGGAAGTCGACCATGGCCGAGTTGGCGGAGTCGGTTGGCGCCGAGGTCTTGAGCGACGACCGGACGATTCTGGCGGTGGACGGCGACTCGGTGCGAGGGTGGGGGACTCCATGGCATGGGAGCTACAAGCGCGGGAGCCCGAGATCGGTGACCGTGCGCGGCATCTTCCTGCTGGTGCAGGACCGAATGGACGAGGTGCGCGCGATGAGTCGGGCGACCGCATTCGGTGATCTCTTCGTGCGCACCGTGCAGCCGACCACGGTGGCATCGGAGGTGGAGCGGACGATCGATGCGATAGAGCGGATTGTTGGCGTGGTCTCCGTGGCCTCATTACATTTTCGCCCGACCGCGGCCGCCTATCTAGCGGCGCGAAAGAGCGTTGCGACGCTCGCACCGGTCGGATGACACCGTCCTCGGTGGGGATTCCCGCAACGTTGATGGCGCCAGAATTGCTCAAGCTGCCGATCGAACCAATGGCTCAGCAGATCCGTCGCGGCGACCGGCACGTGTACCGCCACATCGCCGGCGAACATCTCCTGGTGTCGATCCATCGGGCGACTGTCGCGCCGTTGTTCGCGCTCACGCCGACGGGCGCCGCGCTGTGGGAGCGCCTCGAGGAGTGGACCACCGCCGACTCGCTGGCGGAGTTCCTGGTGCGGCACTACGACGTGACACGAGAGCGCGCGCAGGCGGACGTGGCCGAGTTTCTGGAGCAACTGACGGCGATCTCCGCGCTGCGGGTCGCCGGTGAGGGCGCCCAATGACGTGCACCCTTCCGCGCATCGGTCGCGAGACGGTCGTAAACCGGATGGCCTCGCGCGCGCTGGCCGAGCGCATCCCGCTGACGGCGAGCCTCGAGATCATCGCCACCTGCAACTTCAGGTGCCAGCACTGCTACATCGCGCCCTGCGCGAAGCGCGAGGATGTGCTCTCCGTCGCCGACGCGACGCGCATCCTTCGGCAGCTGGCGGACGCCGGCACGTACACGGTGCTCCTCACCGGTGGCGAGGTGTTCACGCACAAGCAGTTCGCGGACATCTACCTCACCGCCAAGCGGCTGGGGCTGGTGCCGCTGATCAACACCAATGGGTATCTGATCGGGCGGAAGTGGGCCGACTTCCTGGCCGAGTGGCCGCCCGAGGTGATCTCCATCTCGCTCTACGGATTGTCGGACGAGCGCTATCGGGAGGTGACGGGGATCCCGCGCGCATTCTCGAGGGTGGTGCGGGCCATCGATCTCCTGGTGGAGCGCGGGATCGAGCTGGACCTCAAGTGTCCGGCGCTCACGCTCACCGCCGACGAGCTTCCGGCCATGCAGGAGTTCGCCCGCTCTCGAGGGGTGCGCTTCCGCTACGATCCGGCCATCACCCCTCAGGAGAAGGGGGACGTGGCTCCGCTCCAGCTCCAGCTGGCGCCCCGGGCCGTGCTCGACCTGGACGAGCGCATGGACCCGGGATTCGACGAGTTCAGCGCCGCCTTCGCCCTGAACGAGCAGCGGGCCTCCACCACCAACGCCTATCGGTGCGGCGCCGGCAAGATGGGGCTGCACGTCACCGTGCACGGCGACGTGACGACCTGTACGTCGTCGCGTAAGCCCGTGGGAAACCTCCTCCGGCAGCCCTTCGCGGAGGTGTGGGCGGCCCTGGGCGGAAAGGTCCAGATCCGCTTCCAGGACGGACATCCTTGTGCCACCTGCCGGTTCCGGAGCGTCTGTATAGGGTGCCCGGCGACGGTGGAGGAGGTGACTGGCCTGCCCACCGGGTACGTCCAGCAGTACTGCCGCATCACGCATCTTCGCGCGCAGCGGGCAGGGTACCACCCGACGGGGGTCCCGCGGACGGTCACCGAGGGGATTCCATCACATGTGCGGACACCGTCGGCGGCAGCCGCGCGCGTGCTCCCGGTCGTCGCGTAACGCTTTACAGGGAGTGGAAATGAACGACGAGCGTTTGCCCTACATCAAGCCGCAGCTTCTCGTGCTGGAGCAGACGGCCGATGTTCGCGTCAGCATGACGAGCAACTGCAAGACGGTCACGTCGGGGAACGGGTCCGGCGGGAATTTCGGCGCCTGCTTCGACACGATCGGCAACGTCTGCAGCAACGTGAGTTGATCGTCAACGTGAGTTGATCGTCCTGGGATCCGGCGTCGGCGCGACGGGCATCCGCCACTTCGCGCGCGTCCGCGATCCGTCCTCCGTGGCCGAGTGACGGCCGCCCGGCTCATCCATCAATCCCCCATCTGCTTCAACGAGGTGGTCACGTGAGAGGGAACTACTCGGCGCTCTGCCGACGTGCGTTCTGCGCCGCTGTCGTGGTGCTGACGGTCACGGCATGCGACGACGACCCGAACGCGCCCGGCACTGGCGCGCTTGACCTCACCATCATCACGCCGGACACGATTGGGCGGCAGGAAGCCATCCGGGTGGTGTTCAATCGCCCGGTGTCGCCGCAGACCGCCGTGGATCCGGCGAACTTCGTGGTGACGAACCTCTGCAATGGTCTCCGCGTGGAGGGTTCGGTCCGGCTGTCCGGCAGCGGCGACACGCTGACGTTCACCCCGGGCACGGCGCTCCCGTTCCTGACCGAGCTGGGCGTTCGCATCCAGAACATTCTGGATCTGCAGGGCGTGTCGTTCGCCACGCCGATCACGTTCACCCTGATCACGCAACGTCCGCCGGTGAGCGACGTGAGCTGGGCGTTCCTGAACTCGCCCACCAACGACTTCGTCACCGGTGTGAACTTCGCCGATCGCAACGTGGGCTATCTGTCCACGCTGGCGGGGCAGGTCTTCCGGACCGAGAACGGCGGCAGCACGTTCGCCGCGCGCTTCAAGGCGGCGACCATCAGCTTCATGCGCGACATCCACGCCTTCGGCCACGACACCGTGTTCGTGGTCGCCACTCAGCTGGCGGGAGGCCCGCCGCAGGGCGTGCTCCTTCGCTCGATCGACGCCGGCCTCTCGTTCCAGGTGCAGGGCGCGCCGTTCGGCGGCATTCCGACCGCGATGCAGTTGCGGAACATCGGCGGCAACGACTTCGCCGCCGTGATCGGCGGACAGCAAGCCGGTCCGGTTGCCAGACGCTGGACGTCGACGGGCGGCTTCACGACGGCCACCGGGCTCCCGGGCTCGACGACCCAGTTCAGCAACATCGCGCTCTCCTTCGACGCGATGCGAGCGGTATTGACGGTGCGGCAGGGCGCGGCGTTCGCCTTCGGCAACGCGGTCCGGTCCATCGACGGCGGGGCGACCTACACGCCGATCCCGCTCCCCGCCACGACGTTCGCGCTCCTTGGCGCGGGGTTCGTCGACAACACCACGGCGCTCCTGCTCGGCGACTCGTCCACCGTGCTGCGGGCGGACATCGCCACCGGCGCGGCGGCGGTGCCGCTCGGCGCGGCGGAGGGGATCCCGCAGACGACCGTCGATGCCGGCACCGGCGCGGTGACCACCTACAGCTTCATTCGCGCCGACTTCGTTCCCGGAAGCCAGGTGGGGTGGATCGTGGGGCAGTCGACGACGCGCCGGCCGGGGGCGTCGGACATCCTCTCCGGCGTGATCCTCATCTCGCGCGATGGCGGGAACACCTTCACTCGTCAGGCGATCGCGGGGGCGCCCGACAACGGTCTCTCCTTCTCGCCCGCACTGAAGATCCAGGCGCTGGCCAACGACTTCGCGGCGCTGTCGGGCCTCGGCGGTCTGGTCGCGGCGCGCACGGCTGACACCCCCGGTACGGTGGCCGCATGTCAGTTCACCAACCCATAGAGATCGCATCGATGACGCGCACATCCGTGGTCCGACGACTCGGGATCGAGCTCCTTCGCGGCGGCGAACTTCGCGCCGCCGCGGCGCTCCTGGTCGGCTTGCTGGCGCTCACCACCGCACCCGCCGCACGGGCGCAGGTGGTGGCGGGTGGTGACTTCGACATTTGCGACAACTGCGGAACGCTGGAGGGGAACACGGCGCGCCTCTCCGGCCGCAGCAGCTTCGGCACCAGCCGCGGCGTGCTGGTACTGATCAATGCCGCCACGGTCGAGCAGGACGTCGACCACGACGGCTTCGCGCCCGGCATCAACTTCAACAATCTGGCGGTCACCGACACGACCGACTTCGTCAACATCGCCAACCCGGCGGCGGTGATCCTCCGCACGAACCTGGTGATCCAGGACTTCCTGAATCCGCTGAACAACGGCTTTCAGAACCAGGTGGCGTTCTTCGTGAACATTCCGGCCGGTACGGCCGCCGGCGTGTACCGCGGGCAGTTCGAGATCAGCGACACCGTGGCCGGCGTGGCGCTCAATCCCAACGGTGAAGCGCTGCGCGTGGACGGCGTGTTCGTGGAGGTGACGGTGCTGCCGGAGCGCGGCATCGGGCTGGTGCAGGCCGACACGACCGCGCGCGCCGACTCGCTGGTGCTGCGCGGGCGCTCGGGGCAAACCGTGAGCGGCGTCGTTCGCGTCGCCAACCTCGGCAACGTGACCATCTCCGACGTCCGCTTCGACGCCACCGATCTGGTGGCCACCTCGGGGACCGGTCTCCGAATCCCGAAGGAACGCATCTCCTTCTCGCCGGGGCTCCTCACGGCGCTCTCGTTAGGCGACACGGCCCGCATCACGGTGAACGTGCGCATCCCCACCGGATTGCTGGCGGGCCCGTACCGAGGGGCGCTGCTGGTGCAGGGCGGTGACGTGGGAGCGGTGAGCATCCCGCTCACCGTCGTCGTCACCACCGCCGGCGACATCGTCTTCGAGACGAATCCGGTGAGCGGACGCGCGGGTGATCTGGGCGTGATCATCTTCAACGCCGACCCGGGGACCAACTGGCGCCTGCGGATCTTCGACATGATGGGAATCGCGTCGTTCGCCGCCAACGGGACGGTGTTCGCGGGCGGCGGTGGAAACGGCGGTGGCGGTGGCGGACCGTTCCCGGGTGACCAGGCGGTGCGCTTCACCTGGCCGCTGGTGAACGGGCGCGGCGAGCCGGTAGCGGGCGGCATGTACTACGTGGTGGTGGAGGCGATCCAGGACGGCGAGCGGCGCCAGATGCGCAGCAAGCTCATGGTCATCCGGTGAGGAGCCACAGAATGCACACGAAAATCCCGGTGCTCGGCGCGGTTCTCGTCGCGCTCTGCGCGGCTCCGCTTTCCGCTCAATTCAGCGGTGGTGATCAGGACGGCGGCGTGCACGCGATGACGATGCTCGGCATGCCGATCACGCCGCGCGCGGTGGCGATCGGCGAAGCGATGGCCGCCATCGACCGCGATCCATCGGCCATCTGGTACAACACGGCGGGGATCGCCGGGCTGCGCACCAACGCGTTCACGGTGAACGCGTCGCAGCGCTTCGCGCAGACGCAGCTGCTCGGCGCGGCGGTGATCTTTCCGACGGAGATCGCGACCTTCGGCGTGGCGACCCGCATCTTCAACGCGGGCACGGTGGACGGCCGCATCGCGGGCGAGCCCACGGCGGACAACTTCCGCGCGTATCAATGGGCGCTGGAGGGTGGCGGCGCGCTCCAGCTCGCGCGCTGGTGGCGGTGGGGCGGAACGCTGGTCTTCTCCCAGGAAGTGCTCGGCGACGAGACCGAGGGCTCCATCGGCGTCAACTCGGGGATGCAATTCCCGGGCGTGTTCAGCGAGCGCCTCACCCTGGGCGTCGGGTTCCGCAACTGGGGGACCAACGTCAACTTCGACGAAGGCTTCCGCGGATTCGCGCCGCCACTCTACGGCTACGCGGGACTCGGCTTCGACCTGCTGCGGCACCGCAATCTGATTCAGACGCCGCTGCTCTTCCGCGGCCAGCCCATCATCTTCGATGCCAAGGTGCTCGGGCAGGTGAACGTGCCCGAGGATCACGAGCCGTACGTCGGCGCCGGGGTCGAGGCCACGATGAACGGCGTGGCGCTGCTCCGCCTCGGCTACCAGACGGGGGACGACAACCGGGCCGGCATCTCGTTCGGCGCGGGAGTCAACGTCGGGCAGTTCCGCCTGGAATACGCCTTCCGGAACTACAAGAACGGCGGCGCCGGCTTCTTCGAGAACGATCCGGTGGGAGACTCGCACAACGTCGCCTTCACCTTCTTCTGGGGCGAGGAGCGGCGCAACGTGCCGGTGGTGCCGGTGGTCGTCACCCAGCCGATCGACACGGGCTCCATCAACCGCGCCGTTCGCTCGGCGATCGCCGAGCAGATGGCGTCGATCCGCCCGCTCCTCGACAGCCTGCGCGCGTCGCGGGTGGAGATCCAGGAGCCGAGCGAGCTCATCTCGCGCTACATCGTCCCCGTGTACTTCGGCTTCGACTCGGCCCTCGTGCGCGAGGCGGACTACCCCGTCCTCCAGCAGGTGGCGGAGGTGATCAAGCGCGTGTATCCGACGGCACTGGTCACGATCGAGGGATTCGCCGACCCCGCCGGCTCGGTGGAGTACAACCGCCGGCTGTCGGAGCGTCGCGCCGAGGCGGTGCGGCGGGTGATGATCGAGCGCTTCGGCTTGCCGGAGCGGCAGCTCAAGACGGTGGGTTACGGAAAGCAGAGCGAGCGACAGGTGATTCCGGGTGCACGGCGCGACGAGCCTGGCGCGGCCAGCAACCGACGAGTGACGTTCACCATCGACGCCACCCAGCACTTCTAGCCGCGGATCCGGGACACGCAGTCCAGCGCGCGAGGCGGGGGTCCAACCCTCGCCTCGCGTTGCATTCCCACCCCGGTGCCCGCCCCCCTTTCTCCCCGAGAAATCTTGTGCGTTGCCGGCCGACGGTTGAGAGGCTAAGTTCAATGGTTATGCACGTTTCTGTCACTTCGTCCTTCACCTCCTAGCCACGTGCGGATCACAGTCGTCGGGACCGGCTACGTCGGTCTCGTGGTCGGCGCCTGTCTGGCCGAAACTGGGAACGACGTCATCTGCGCCGACGTCGACGCGGCCAAGATCGACGGCCTCAAGCAGAACGTTCTGCCCATCTACGAGCCGGGGCTCGAGGATCTCGTCGAGCGGAACCAGACGCAGCGTCGCCTGAGCTTCACGACCGACGTTGCCGCCGCCATCGCCGCCGCCGAGGTGGTCTTCATCGCGGTCGGCACCCCGCCGGACGAGGACGGCTCGGCGGACCTTCGTCACGTGCTGGCGGTGGCGGAGCTCATCGGGAAGCACATGAAGCGCGAGCTGGTGGTCGTCACCAAATCCACGGTTCCGGTGGGGACCGCGGCCAAGGTGGCCAAGGCGATCGCCGTCAACGCACCGCACGCGTTCCACATGTGCAGCAATCCCGAGTTCCTCAAGGAAGGCGCGGCGGTCGAAGACTTCATGCGCCCCGACCGGGTAGTGCTCGGCGCCGAGTCGGATCACGCGCGCTCGGTGATGGCGGAGCTCTACGCACCGTTCGTGCGCACCGGGAAGCCGATCATCTTCATGGACATCGCGTCGGCGGAGATGACCAAGTACGCGGCCAACGCCATGCTGGCCACGCGCATCTCGTTCATGAACGAGATCGCCAACCTGTGCGAGCGCGTGGGCGCCAACGTGGATCTGGTGCGCAAGGGAATCGGCTCCGACTCGCGCATCGGCCCGTCATTTCTCTTCCCGGGCCCGGGCTACGGCGGGTCGTGCTTTCCGAAGGACGTGAAGGCGCTGATCCGCAGCTCCCGGGATTACGCCTCTCCGCTCTGCGTGCTGCAGGCGGTGGACGACGCCAACGATCGGCAGAAGCGGCGTCTCTTCGAGAAGCTGCACGAGGCGCTGGGCGAGGGAGTGCGCGGCGCGCGCATCGCCATCTGGGGGCTGGCCTTCAAGCCGCAGACCGATGACATGCGCGAGGCACCGTCGCTCACCCTGATCGAGGCGCTGCTCGAGGAAGGCGCGTCGGTGATCGCGCACGATCCCGTGGCCATGCCGGAAGCGCGTCGCCGGCTGGGCGATCGCATCACCTGCGCCGAGAGCAACTACGACGCGCTGGACGGCGCCGACGCGCTGGTGATCGTCACCGACTGGAACGAGTACCGTCACCCCGACTTCGGCCGGATCAAGGGCGCGCTGCGCCGCCCGATCATCATCGACGGACGCAATCTCTACGATCCACCGAAGATGCGCTCGTTGGGCTTCATCTACAGCTCGGTGGGGCGGAGCGCGTGAGGGTACTCATCACCGGCGCCGCCGGATTCCTGGGCTCTCACCTCACCGATCGCTTTCTCACCGACGGTCACGAGGTGGTGGGCCTCGACAATTTCATCACCGGCAGTCCGGACAACATCGCCCACCTGGCGGGGAATCCGAGCTTCGAGTTCATCCAGCACAACATCAGCACGTACACCTACGTCCCGGGTCCGCTCGACGGCGTGCTGCACTTCGCCTCGCCGGCCAGCCCGATCGACTACCTGGAGCATCCGATTCCGACGCTCAAGGTGGGAGCGCTGGGGACGCACAACGCGCTCGGTCTCGCCAAGGCGAAGCGCGCGCGCTTCTTCCTGGCATCGACCTCCGAGGTGTACGGCGATCCCCTGGTCCATCCACAGACGGAAGACTACTGGGGGAACGTGAACCCGATCGGGCCGCGCGGCGTGTACGACGAGGCGAAGCGCTTCGCCGAGGCGATGACGATGGCGTACCATCGCTTTCACCACATGGACACCCGCATCGTCCGGATCTTCAACACCTACGGGCCGCGGATGCGGCCACACGACGGGCGCGTCGTGTCGAACCTCATCGTGCAGGCGCTGCGGGGCGAGCCGCTCACCATCTACGGCAATGGCTCGCAGACGCGCAGCTTCTGCTACGTGTCGGATGAGGTGGAGGGGCTGTACCGCCTGTTCATGCGCGGCGACAACATGCCGACCAACATCGGCAATCCGGACGAGTACACGGTGAAGCAGCTGGCCGAGATGGTGGCCGAGCTGACCGGAACGACCGCGCCCATCCAGTACCGCGAGCTGCCGGTGGATGACCCCAAGGTGCGCCGTCCCGACATCACGCGTGCCCGACAGATGCTGGATTGGAGTCCGAAGGTCGCACTGCGCGAGGGGCTCACGCGCACCATCGAGTATTTCCGCTCGGTGGTGGGGATCGAGCGAGTGGCCGGTCGTGTCTGAGCGGGCCCTGGTCACGGGTGCCGCCGGCTTCATCGGCTCCCACGTGGTGGACACGCTGCTGGAGCGCGGCTGGTCGGTCACGGGACTGGACAACTTCGACTCGTTCTACGATCCCGCGGTGAAGCGCGCGAATCTCGACGCGGCCTCGCGCCACGAGCGCTTTCGCCTGATCGAGGGTGATGTGCGCGACCTCGCGCTGATGCGGCGCGCGGTGGAGGAGAGCGAGCCCGACGTCGTCATCCACCTGGCGGCCCGCGCCGGGGTGCGGCCCTCCATCGAGCAGCCGACGCTGTACGCCGAGGTGAACGTGGGGGGGACCGCGGCCGTTCTGGAGGCGGCCATCCGAGGGGGCGTCCGGCGGTTGGTGGTGGCGTCGAGCTCGTCGGTGTACGGGGACAGTGCGACGGCGCCCTTCAAGGAGAGCGACCCCGCGTTACAACCGGTGAGCCCGTACGCGGCCACCAAGCGCGCCGCGGAGCTGATCTGCGAGTGCTGGGCGGCGTTGGCTCCTCAGGCGCGCATCATCTCCCTGCGCTTCTTCACCGTGTATGGTCCGCGCCAGCGGCCGGACCTGGCGATCCACAAGTTCACCAGGCTCCTGCTGGCTGATCGGCCCATTCCGTTTTTTGGCGACGGCGAAAGCTCGCGCGACTACACTTACATCACCGACATCCTCGATGGGGTGCTGGGCGCCGTGTCCCGCACGGCTGATGGTGGGGGCGGGCACGAAATCTTCAATCTGGGGGAGTCCGCCACGACGTCGCTGAGCGAGCTGGTGCGGCTGCTGGAGGAGGCGACGGAGAAGAGAGCCGTGCTGGAGCGGCTCCCGGCGCAGCAGGGAGATGTGCGTCGCACCTTCGCCGACATCAGCCTCGCGCGCGCGGCGCTGGGATACGCGCCATCGATACCCGTTCGGGAGGGTATCCCGCGCTTCGTGAAGTGGTACAAGGAACAAGCGGGGCGGCACGCTACGAGCGCCGCCGCGCGGTGAACTGACTCTTCGATTCCGGGTACCATACCGGTCATGCCCTTGAGCCGAAATCTCCTCACGCTGCACCGCCTTCTCCTGCTGGTCGCGCTGGCGGTGATCGTCACCGGATGCGCGCGCGGCTGGAAGGTGTCCCAGTTCAAAACCAACGACGAGCTCTTCGCGGCTTCGCTGCGGGAGCTTCGGGCGCGTCATTGGGACAACGCGATCGCCGGATTCGAGCGCCTGACGCAGGTGCTCCCGGCGCGCGACGCCAAGATGCCGGTGGCGCTCTTCCACCTGGCGCAGGCGCACGAGGGGAAGCGCGAGTACATCCTGGCCGCCACCACCTACACGCGCCTCTCGGAGAGCTTCCCCGACGACTCGCTCGGCGACGACGCCATCTATCGCGCCGGCCGGTCGTACGCGCGCCTCTGGAAGAAGCCGCCGCTCGACGCGTCGTATGGCGAGACGGCGCTCGCCACCTTCAAGACGCTGCTCGACATCTATCCCAACTCCGAGCTGCGCGACGACGCGCAGCGCGAGATGGAGCGGCTCAACAACTGGATGGCGCTGAAGACGTTCGAGAACGGCATGCACTACTACCGCCGCAAGGCGTACGAGTCGTCGCTCATCTACTTCGGCGACGTGGTGCGCCTGTATCCGGAGACGCCGACGGCGCGTGAGGCGATGGTGCAGATGGTGCACGCCTATCGCCGGATCAACTATCAGGCGGAAGCACGCGAGGCGTGCGAGGACCTTCGCACGCGGTACGCGGGCGATCGCGCGGTCGTGTCGCTGTGCGGCACGAGTCCGGCCCAACCGGCGGACTCGACGAAGACGACGGCTGAGACTCCGGCGCCCAGACCGGCGCCGCCCACACCCTAGCGTGCGGATCGGCCTCTTCGGAGGGACATTCGACCCACCCCACGTCGGCCACCTGCTGGCGGGCAGCGACGCGCACGAGGCGCTCGCGCTGGACCGGCTGCTCTTCGTCCCGGCGGGGACCCAGCCGTTCAAGTCGGGGCGGGTCGTGGCGACGGGTGAGCAGCGGCTGGAGATGCTCCGGCTCATGATCGGCGAGGATCGCCGCTTCGCGGTGGAGCCCGTCGAAATCGAGCGGGGCGGGTTATCTTACACGGTTGACACGGTGCAGGCGCTGGCGGAGCGGGAGCGCGGCGCCACGCTCTTCCTGCTGATCGGGGAGGACCTGGCCGCGCAGTTCGCCACCTGGCGCGAGCCCGAACGGATCGCGCGGCTCTCCGAGGTCGTGGTGCTGCACAGGTCCGGGGTCCCGGCGGCGCCGGGGAACGAGCAGGGGGAGCCACCGTTGCGCCGGATCGAGACACGGCGCGTGGACGTCTCGTCCACGGAGATCCGGTCTCGCGTGGCGGCGGGGCGTCCGATTCGTGGCTTCGTGACGGACGCCGTCGCACGCTACATCGACGCGACGGCGCTGTATCGATAGAGGTCCACCATGTTGAAGCCAATCCTGACGGCGATTTTCGGAACGCGCCACGAGCGTGAGCTCAAGCGCGTGCAGCCGATCGTCGACGCGGTAAACCAAGAATACGAGCGGCTGAGCTCCGTCTCGGAGAACGAGCTGCGCGCCCAGACGGAGAAGCTGCGCGGCATCGTGCGCGAGCGCACCGAGGCGATCGAGCGGCAGATCGCCGAGCTGAGGGAGCGCAAGCGCGTCACGCCGGACCCGACCGAGCGCGAGAGCATCGATCAGGAGCTCATGGGTGGCGACGGGCGCGGCGGGCTGGAGGCGGAGCTGCGCCGCACGATCTCCGATACGCTCGACGAGATCCTGCCCGAGGCGTTCGCCACGGTGCGCGAGGCGGCGCGCCGGCTGATGGGCAGCAGCGTCGAGGTGACGGGGCATCCGGTCGAGTGGAACATGATCCACTACGACGTCCAGCTCATCGGCGGCGTGCAGCTGCACGAAGGGCGCATCGCCGAGATGGCCACCGGCGAGGGAAAGACGCTGGTGGCCACGCTCCCGCTCTACCTGAATGCGCTGGCCGGCAAGGGCGCGCACCTGGTGACGGTGAACTCCTACCTCGCCCGCCGCGACTCCCAGTGGATGGGGCACATCTACAAGTACCTCGGCATGACGGTCGGCTGCATCGACGACACCGAGCCGGGGACGCAGGAGCGGCGTGACGCGTATCTGGCCGACATCACCTACGGCACCAACAACGAGTTCGGCTTCGACTACCTGCGCGACAACATGGTCACCGCGCTCGAGCAGCGCGTGCAGCGGCCGCACTGGTACGCGATCGTCGACGAGGTGGACTCCGTGCTCATCGACGAGGCACGGACGCCGCTGATCATCTCGGGGCCGGTGGGCAACGAGAACGACATGGTGTACCGCGAGCACAACGCCGCGGTGGCGCGGCTGGTGCGCGCGCAGGCGGACATCGCCAACAAGCTGGTGGCCGAGGGGGAAGCCGCCCTCGAAGCGGGGAACGAGGAGGAAGCGGGGCTCCGGCTCTACCAGGCGCAGCTCGGTTCGCCCAAGAACAAGCGGCTGCTCAAGGTGCTCCAGGAGCAGGGCGTTCAGCAGCTGGTGCAGAAGACGGAGCTGGCGCACATCGCCGACCGCAAGCTCCCGCCCAGCAAGCAGCAGTACCGCGACATCGAGGAGCGGCTGCTCTACGTGCTCGACGAGAAGGGACACACCGTCCACCTCACCGACAAGGGCGTCGAGCACCTGTCGCCGAGCGATCACGACGCCTTCGTGCTCCCCGACATCTCGGAGGCGGTGCACCAGATCGACCACGACGACAGCGCCACGCCGGCGCGAAAGCTGGAGCTGCGGGCGGAGATCGAGCGGGAGTACGCGCTGAAGAGCGAGAAGCTCAACATCCTCCACCAGCTCCTGCGCGCGCACTCCCTCTTCGAGAAGGACGTGAACTACGTCGTGCAGGAGGGACAGGTCCTCATCGTCGACGAGTTCACCGGTCGCACGCTCCCCGGTCGTCGCTGGTCGGAAGGGCTGCACCAGGCGGTGGAGGCCAAGGAAGGAGTTCAGGTGAAGGGCGAGACCCAGACGCTCGCCACGATCACCATCCAGAACTACTTCCGCATGTACGAAAAGCTGGCGGGGATGACCGGCACCGCGGAGACGGAAGAGACGGAGTTCCACCAGATCTACAAGCTCGACGTCTCGGTGATTCCGACGCACCGCAAGGTGATCCGTGACGACCGGCACGACCTCATCTACAAGACGCGCCGCGAGAAGTACAACGCGATCCTCGAGGAGGTGCAGCGGCTCCACGGGCTCGGCTTCCCGGTGCTGGTGGGAACGGTGAGCGTGGACGTGTCGGAGACGCTCTCGCGCATGTTCCAGCGCGCCGGCATCCGGCACAACGTGCTGAACGCCAAATACCACCAGCGCGAGGCCGAGATCGTGGCCGCCGCCGGACAGCCGGAGGCCGTGACCATCGCCACCAACATGGCCGGCCGCGGAACCGACATCAAACTCGGTCCGGGCGTCACCGTGTCGAAGCCGTCGACGATCAAGGATCCGGACGGGAAGGAGGAGGAGGTCACCGAGTGCGGCGGGCTCCACATCATCGGCTCGGAGCGCCACGAATCGAGGCGCATCGACCGGCAGCTTCGCGGCCGCGCCGGACGTCAGGGTGATCCGGGTGCCTCGCAGTTCTTCCTGTCGCTGGAAGATGACCTCATGCGTCTCTTCCGCTCGGATCGCATCGCCAAGCTGATGGATCGCATGGGCGCGCAGGAGGGCGAGGTCCTCACCCACCCGCTGATAACGCGGTCGATCGAGCAGGCGCAGAAGCGGGTGGAGCTACAGAACTTCCAGGCACGCAAGCGGCTCCTCGAGTACGACGACGTGATGAACCAGCAGCGCGAGGTGATCTACTCGCTGCGCGCCTTCGCGCTGGAGGGCGGGGAGGAGCTGAAGGGCGAGGCGATCAAGATGGTCGAGAAGGCCATCGAGCGGCGCGTGGCCACGAATCTGGAGGCGTACGAGGAGCCGGAGGACTGGGACTTCGCGCTGCTGCGCCAGGACCTCCTGATGCACTACCTGCTCTCGGTCCCCTACGCCGACGACGCGCTGCCGGCGACGGTGGAGGACGCGCAGGCGCTCGCCCGCACCGCCGGCCTCGAGGCGTTCGACACGAAGATGCGCACCCTCGGCGACTTCGCCGGACAGGTGCTGGCGCTGGTGATGCTCAACGTGATCGACGAGAAGTGGAAGGACCACCTCTACGACCTCGATCAGCTTCGCGCCGCCATCCACTATCGCTCGTGGGGGCAGAAGGACCCGCTCATCGAGTACAAGCAGGAGGCGTACACGATGTTCGTGGATCTCATGAGCGACATCCACAACACCTTCGCCGAGCGATTCCTCAAGGTGCAGCTCCAGTTCGACCCGAGCGGGCAGGGAACGCTCGGCGACGGGCGCGATCGTCCGCCGGCGCGGCAGCAGCCGCGGCCGACCAGGCGTTACAACGCGCTCGGTGTGCTGGAAGATGTGCCGGTGGAGGCGACGGCTGGGAACGGCGATGGCGCGGACGAGGTGATGGACATTGGGCCGGATCAGCCGCCCAAGCAGGAGCCCGTGGCGAGGCGGGACCCGGTGATCGTCGGCGCGGGTCGGGCGCGCTCCCTCAGCGACGCGTCGAAGCCGGCGGGGAGCGGCTCTGGCGACTGGTCGAACGTGGGACGCAACGATCCCTGCCCCTGCGGGTCGGGGAAGAAGTTCAAGAAGTGCCACGGAGCGACCGTCTAGGGCTGGCGAGTCCGGTAGCGCGCCGGAGATGTCGGCGGCGCGGCTTCGATGGCGGGCGACGTCGCCGCGCGGGTACTTCTAGTGCCCGCGCGGTCTCATTTTGTGCCATCCGGGCACGGTTTCCGGGGCTGCGCCGCACGCTCAGGGCCGCTGGCCGAGGGAACGTGAAAGCATTAAGTATACGAGAGCTGCCCCGCACGGAGCGTCCGCGGGAGCGGTTGAGGGACCATGGTGCGCAGGCGCTCAGCTCCGCCGAGCTGATGGCGATTCTGCTGGCCACGGGCGGTGGTGGCCGTTCGGCTCTTCAGCTGGGGCAGGAGGTGCTGGCGGAGGCGAACGGATCGCTGCGTCGGATCGCGGCGCAGCCGATCGCGGCATTGACTCGTCATCCGGGGGTGGGGACGGCGCGCGCGCTGGCCATTCACGCCGCGCTGGAGCTCGGGCGGCGCATGTCGGCCGAGGAGCGCGACGAGGGCGCGCCGCTCCGCTCGCCCCGTGAGGTGTATCAACTCTTCGGACCGCGCCTCGAGGATTGCCCCGTGGAGGAGTTTCACGTCGCGATCCTCGACGCGCAGCACCGGTTGGAGCGGGACGTCTGCATCACCCGCGGCATCCTGAACTCCTCCCTCGTGCACCCGCGTGAGGTCTTTCGCGAGGCGATCGCCGAGCGTGCGGCGGCGATCATCCTGGTGCACAACCATCCGAGCGGCGATCCGACGCCGTCGGCGGATGACCGCATGGTGACGGAGCAGCTGGTGTCTGCCGGCCGGCTCCTCGACATCCCCGTGCACGACCACGTGATCGTGGGGCGTGCTCGGTACACGAGCTTCGCGGAGGCTGGACTGCTCTGATGGCGACCACGGCGCTGAGCACGGTGATCCCCGGATGGGATCTCGGTGATGATCCGCTCGTCGAGCGGCTCGACACCGAGCTCCTGGCGCGCGCCTACCGGTTCGGCGAGCGGGCCCACGCCGGCCAGAAGCGCTCGTCAGGCGACAACTACATGTCGCACTGCGTCGAGGTGGCGAAGATCCTGGCCGAGCTGCACCTCGACAGCACCACCGTCGCCAGCGGGCTGGTGCACGATGTCCTGGAGGACACCGAGGTCACGCGCGAGGACCTGGAGCACGAGTTCGGGAAGGAGATGGCGTCGATCGTCGATGGCGTCACCAAGATCGGGAACATCACCTTCCGCTCCACGCAGGAGCGCCAGGTCGAGAATTACCGCAAGCTGCTGCTGTCGGTGGCCAAGGACGTCCGCGTCATCCTCATCAAGCTCGCCGACCGGCTGCACAACATGCGCACGCTCGACTTCCTGCCGGAGGAGAAGCAGCGGCGCATCGCGCAGGAGACGATGGACCTCTACGCCCCCATGGCGCACCGCTTCGGTATGGCGAAGATGCGCTGGGAGCTGGAGGACCTGTCGTTCAAGTACCTGGAGCCCGAGGAGTACCGCAAGCTGGCGAGGCTGGTGGCGCAGAAGCGCAACGAGCGGGAGGCGCTCATCGCCAAGCTCTCCCAGCCGCTGGACCGCGACCTCCGCGGGAGCGGGATTCAGAACGTGGAGGTGAGGGGGCGGCCCAAGCACCTGTGGTCGATCTACAAGAAGATGAAGCAGCGGGACCGGCCGTACGAGGAGATCTACGACCTCATGGCCATCCGCGTGCTGGTGAACAGCGTCCCCGACTGTTACCACGCGTTGGGCATCATCCACGACGGATGGACGCCGCTTCAGGAGCGCATCAAGGACTACATCGCCCAGCCCAAGTCGAACGGCTACCAGTCGCTGCACACGACGGTGTTCGGACCGGAGAAGCAGCTGTTCGAGATCCAGATCCGCACCCGCGAGATGCACCAGACGGCGGAGTACGGCATCGCCGCGCACTGGCTGTACAAGGAAGGCGCGCCGAGGAACGACGCCAAGTCGGACGATTTCGACGACCGCATCGCCTGGTTCCGGCAGATTCTCGAGGCGCAGCTCGACGCCAAGAATCCGGACGAATTCCTGGAGCTGCTGAAGCTCGATCTGTACCAGGAGGAGATCTTCGTCTTCACGCCCACGGGTGACGTCATCCAGCTCCCGAAGGGGGCGACGCCGATCGACTTCGCCTTCGCGGTGCACACGGAGGTGGGCGTGCACTGCCAGGGCGCGCGGGTGAACGGGCGCATCGCGCCGCTCTCGCGCCAGCTCAAGAACTCCGACACCGTCGAGATCCTCACCTCGCCCAACGCGAAGCCGAGCCGCGACTGGCTGGCGCACGTGCGCACCGGCCGGGCGCGTCACAAGATCCGCCAGTGGATCCGCCACGAGGAGCAGGCGACGTCGGCCAAGCTCGGGCGCGAGATCCTGGAGCGCGAGGTGCGCAAGCGAGGCCTGGCCAAGCCCGACGACGGATTGCTGCTCACCGCCGCCAAATCGCTCGGCCTGACCGACGTGAAGCACCTGATCGCGTCGATCGGCCAGGGGGACGTGCACGTCGCGCAGGCGATACGGGCGATCTACCCGGAGCTGGAGACCGCGCCCGAGCCGGCGAAGGACAAGCCGAGCGCCTTCGAGCGGCTGGTGCAGCGCATGCGCGGGACGACGAAGGGCGTGCGCATCCAGGGCGTGGACGGGCTCATGGTGCGCTACTCGCAGTGCTGCCAGCCGGTGCCGGGCGATTCGGTGGTGGGATACGTGACGCGCGGCCGCGGCGTGAGCATCCACCGCGCCGACTGCCCCAACCTGCTGCTGCTGTCGCACGAGCCGGAGCGCCGCCTCGACATCGATTGGCAGAAGCTGGAGGGGGAGCTGTTCGTGGTGCGCCTGGCGCTGGAGGGGACCGACCGGCGGGGCCTGTATGCCGACGTGGCGGAAGCGGTCACGGAGAGCGGGACGAACATCAAGAGCATGGAGCTCCGGAGCGGCGACGGGGGGGGCGTGTCGGGCTCGGTCCTGGTCGAGGTGGAGAACCTCACCCACCTGCAGAAGATCATCCGGGCCGTGCGGAAGGTGAAGGGAATCACCGACGTCACCAGGCGGGAGCGGCTGACGGACGGGGAGTAGCTGGCGATCCCGGTGCCCCCGAACAAACACCGACCACCGATGTTATATTCCACTGACCATGCCCGCCGATTTCCGCCTCGAGACCCCGTTCCAGCCCGCTGGAGACCAGCCGCACGCGATCGCTGAGCTGAGCGGGGGACTCAGGCGCGGGGACCGCTTTCAGACGCTCCTCGGCGTCACCGGATCGGGGAAGACGATGACGATCGCCAACGTCATCAAGCAGTACGGGCGGCCCACCCTCGTGCTCTCGCACAACAAGACGCTGGCGGCGCAGCTGTACGGGGAGCTCAAGAGCTTCTTCCCCACCAACGCGGTCGAGTACTTCATCTCGTACTACGACTACTACCAGCCCGAGGCGTACGTCCCCACCACCGACACGTACATCGAGAAGGACGCGTCCATCAACGAGGACATCGACCGGCTCCGCCTCCGCGCCACGTCGAGTCTCATGGAGCGCGACGACGTCATCATCGTCGCCACCGTGTCGGCGATCTACGGGCTCGGCGACCCGGTCACCTATCGCGAGACGATGGTGACGGTGAACAAGGGGGAGACGATCGCCCGCGACGAGATCCTCCGGGCGCTGGTGCGCATCCAGTACTCGCGCAACGACGTCGCCTTCGAGCGCGGCACCTTCCGCGTCCGCGGCGACACGGTGGAGATCCTCCCCGCCTACGAGGAGCAGGGCGTGCGCATCGAGATGTGGGGGGACGAGGTCGAGCGCATCTCGAAGATCAATCCGCTCACCGGTGACACGATCGCCGAGCTGGAGCGCGCCGCCATCTATCCGGCCAAGCACTTCGTCACCTCGCGCCCCACCCTCGAGCGCGCGATCGGGAAGATCCGCGCCGAGCTGGCCGAGCGGCTGACCGAGCTGCGCTCGCAGAACAAGCTGCTGGAGGCGCAGCGGCTGGAGTCCCGCACCAACTTCGACGTCGAGATGATGCTCGAGATCGGGACGTGCGCGGGGATCGAGAACTACTCGCGCCACCTCTCCGGGCGCGCGCAGGGCGAGCGGCCGGCGGTGCTGATCGACTACTTCCCGGAGGATTACCTGGTGGTGGTCGACGAGTCGCACGTCACCCTCCCGCAGATCGGCGGGATGTTCAACGGCGACCGCGCGCGGAAGCTCACCCTGGTGGACTACGGGTTCCGTCTCCCCAGCGCGCTCGACAACCGGCCGCTGATGTTCGACGAGTTCCTGGCGCTGACGCCGAAGGCGCTGTTCGTGTCGGCCACGCCCGGTGACCTCGAGCTCCAGCTCTCCGAGGGGGTGGTGGTCGAGCAGATCATCCGCCCCACCGGGCTGGTCGATCCGGTGATCGACATCCGCCCGGTGCGGGGACAGGTGGACGACCTGCTGAACGAGATCCATCTGCGCGAACGGCGGAACGAGCGGGTGCTGGTCACCACGCTCACCAAGCGGATGGCGGAAGACCTCACCGACTATCTGCAGCAGATGGGCGTCCGCGTGCGCTACATGCACTCGGACATCGACGCCATCGAGCGGATGGAGATCATTCGCGGGTTGAGGCTGGGCGAGTTCGACGTGCTGGTGGGGATCAACCTCCTGCGCGAGGGACTGGACCTGCCCGAGGTCTCCTTGGTGGCCGTGCTCGACGCCGATCAGGAAGGGTTCCTGCGCAGCGATCGCTCGTTGATCCAGACCGTGGGACGCGCCGCGCGGAACGTGGAGGGGAGGGCGATCTTCTACGCCGACCGCGTGACCGGCTCGATGCAGCGCGCGCTGGACGAGACCAATCGTCGCCGCGAGATACAGCTCGCCCACAATCTGGAGCACGGCATCACGCCGCGCTCGGTGGTGAAGAGCACGGAGCAGGTGCGCTTCATCACGCGCGTGGCGGACGCGCGCACGGCCGATCCCCGAGCCAGAAAGGTGGCGGAGCCGGTCGCGACCTTCGCCAGCGAGATGGACGCGGTGGCGTTGCTCGAGCTGCTGGAGCAGCAGATGAAGCAGGCGGCGGCCGAGCTCGACTTCGAGGCCGCGGCGACGCTCCGCGATCAGATCTTCGAGCTGCGTGCTCGCACCGGGCGCGGAGAGCGCGGAGCGCACGCGGCGGCGCGAGCGAGCCGCTAGTGCTGCCCCACCACCACGTCGTCCCGCCGCGGGCCACGCGGGGGAAGCTGGCCCTCACGCGCGCCGAGCTGACCGAGTGGGGAGAGCGCTTCGGGCGCGCGGTACGCGCGCCGCTGGTGGTGGCGCTGGCCGGCGAGCTCGGTGCGGGGAAGACGACGCTGGTGCAGGCGATCTGCCGCGGCTGCGGCGTGACCGACGAGGTCACCAGCCCGACCTTCGCGCTCGTCCACCAGTATCGCGCGCCCGGATTTCCGGTCTACCATCTCGATCTGTACCGCCTGCGCGACGAGCGCGAGCTCACCAACATCGGGTGGCACGACCTGATCGGCGATCACGCGCTGGTGCTCATCGAGTGGCCCGAGCGCGCCGGGTCTCGCCTCCCCAGCGACGCGGTGCCGATCGAGCTGGAGCACGTGCCCGGCGACGGCGATCGCCGCCTGCTGCTGGCCGGCTGACGATGCTCACGTTGGCGCTCGACGCGGCGCTCTCGATTGGAAGCGTGGCGGTGCTCGACGATGCACGCGTGCTGGCCGAGCGGGAGACGCGGATGCGCGACGCCGATCGGGAGCGGCTGCTGCCGGCGGTGATGGCGACGCTCGAGGCGGCCGGCATCTCGTTAGGCGCGGTCGAGCGTCTCGTCTGCGGCGAGGGGCCGGGGAGCTTCACCAGCCTCCGCATCGCCGCCTCGATCGCCAAGGGGTTGGCGGTCGGACGCGGCATCCCGCTGTACGCGGTGCCGTCGCTGCTCTTGCAGGTGATGGGGGGAGAACGCCCGAGAGAGCCGGGACGGTACCTGTCGGCGCTCGACGCGATGCGAGCCGAGTCGTTCTCCGCCTGCTACGAGCTGCTGCCTGACGAGAGCGTGGAGGAGATCGCTCCGCCGGCGGTGGGCCCCACCGGCGAGCTGGCGGCGCTGGCGGCGGGCCTGGGGGCGCGGCTCATCGGGCCGGGGATGCCGATCGAGGCGACGCCCCGCGCGTCCGGCGTGGCTCGCCTGGAGCGGTGGCTGAGGGGGCGCGCGGCGGTCGACGTCGCCTCGTGGGAGCCGCTCTATGGACGGTTCGCCGAGGCGCAGGTGAAGTGGGAGGCGGCGCACGGTCGGCCGTTGGGCGCGCGATGAGCGGGAGCACGGCTCGTACGAGCGGGACGAGCGCGAAGGATCGCGGCGACGTCGCCATCCGCCACGCGACGGCGGAGGACCTGGGACCCGTGGGCGACATCGAGCAGGCGTCGTTCACCGATCCCTGGAGCCGCCAGTCGTTCCGCTCGCTGCTCGGGGATGAGCGCGTGCTCTTCGCCGTCGCCCACATCCCGCCGGGCGAGCTGGCCGGGTACGTCGTCACCTGGTTCGCCGGCGACGAGGGAGAGATCGCCAATCTGGCGGTCGCGCCGTCCGCTCGCCGGCACGGGATCGGCGCGGCGTTGCTCGACGCGGCGCTGTCGGAGGCGCGCCGGCGCGCGGTCAAGCAGGTGTACCTCGAAGTGCGCGAGTCGAACGCGGCCGCGCGCGCGCTGTACGAGCGGCGCGGCTTTGCGGTGGTGGGGAGGCGAAAGCGCTACTACCGGCATCCGGACGAGGACGCGCTGCTGTTGCGGCGTACGATCGGCACGGAGACGGGGAAGTGATGTCGCACAATGGAAAGCGTTGCGGCGCAGCAATTTGTTTGCGTCCTTCGGTGACGCTCTCTATAATCTGGTGGGCAGTTTTCACCGCCCTTCGCCAGGAGGAATCGTGAGTCGGAGCTTGAACAAGGTCACGTTGATCGGGAACCTCGGCGCGGACCCCGAGGTGCGATCGACATCGGGCGGCAATCGTGTGGCGACCTTCTCGCTGGCGACCAGCCGTTCGTGGAATGCGGCGTCGGGCGAGAAGCAGGAGAAGACGGAATGGCATCGCTGCGTGGTGTGGAACACCAAAACCTCGCAGCTCGCCGACATCGTCGAGCGCTACCTGAAAAAGGGCGACAAGGTGTACGTCGAAGGGCGCATCGAGTACCGGCAGTGGCAGGACAAGGACGGACAGACGCGCTACAGCACCGAGATCAACGTACGCGAGCTCATCATGCTGAGCGGTCGCCCCGGCAGCGCCGACTCGGGCGATGGGGAGGTGAGCACATCGCGCCCGCGCGCGGCCGCGGCGGAGCGGACGCGTAGCGCGGCCGCCTCTGGCGACTTCGAGGATTTCAAGGGCGCGCTGGACGACGAGGACGACGACCTGCCCTTCTGAGCCGCATCCGAGTCGTCCGACTCACGACTCCCAAGCACGCGCCGGCGCCGGGATCATTCCGGCGCCGGCGTCGTCGTGGGGAAGTTCTCAGCTCAGCGATCAGTAGCGAAAACAGTCCACCAGATGGTCGTTCACCATGCCGACGGCCTCCATGTAGGCATAGCAGATGGTGGAGCCGACGAACTTGAACCCACGCCCGAGCAGGTCGCGACTCAGCGCATCGGACTCCGGTGTCCGCGAGGGGATGTCGCGCAGGGCGCGCCACCGATTCCGGAGCGGCGCACCGTCCACGAAGCGCCATACGTACGAGTCGAAGGAGCCGTGCTCCTCGGCGGTGGCGAGGAAGGCGCGGGCGTTGATCACCAACGACTGGATCTTGAGCCGGTTGCGCACCAGCCCCGGATTGGCGAGCAACCGCTCGAGCTTCTTCGGCGTGTAGCGGGCAATGCGCTCCGGATCGAAGCCGTCGAGTGCCGCGCGATAGTGCTCGCGCTTTTTCAGGATGGTGGACCAGCTGAGCCCCGCCTGCGCGCCTTCGAGCACGAGGAACTCGAAGAGCGTGCGGTCATCGTGCACGGGGACGCCCCACTCCTCGTCGTGGTAGCGGATGTCGAGCTCGCTCTTGGGCCACGAGCAACGGCGTACGGTGGCGGCGGTCGTCGTCATGGCGGAAAGCTCCGTTCTCCTGCGCGGTCGAGCCATACCTTGACATTCGACAATATGCCCGGCAGTCTATTGTCGAGCGCCTAGGCATGGAGCGCCGGTGTCCGACAAGACCGATCTTCTCCAGGGGAGTCTCGATCTCCTGATCCTCAAGAGCCTCGTCCTCGGCCCCCTGCACGGCTGGGGGATCTCGAAGCGCATCCGTGACCTCTCGACGGACGTGCTCCAGGTGAACCAGGGCTCGCTCTACCCGGCGTTGTATCGGCTCGAGGATCGCGGATGGATCGACTCCGAGTGGTCCTCCTCCCCGGAGGGCCGCCGCGTGAAGCTTTATCGCCTGACGGCCGAGGGCCGCAAGCAATTCGCCGCCGAGCGTGCCCAATGGCGGCGGTTCTCCAGTGCGGTGGAGCAGGTGTTACAGGCGACCTGATGGCGGGTGGGACGATCTGATGGCGTCCGGGCGCGGGCGAAGGGGCAACATCGGGACTCGGCCATCGGTCATCGGGACTCGGCTCCGGCGGGCGGATCTCGACCGGGCGCCGAGTCCCGATGGCCGAGTCCCGATGACCGATGCCCGATGACCCCGTAACGACTTACGGGGCTCCCTCGTCCATAATGTGTCATCGAAAGCCCCAGTGCCTCCATCGGGTAGGTCTATGATCCACACGGTCTTCCCCACACAGCGCAGCGCCCTCGCGCTCGCCGTCGCCATCATGCTCGTCGGCGGTCCGCTCTCGGCGCAGGAGTCTGAGTCGCAGCCCGGCGAGGGCACGCACACCGTCAAGACTGGCGACACGCTGTGGGACCTCGCGCGCACCTATCTCGGCGACCCGTTCCAGTGGCCCGAGATCTATCGCATCAATACCGACGTCGTCGAAGACCCGCACTGGATCTATCCGGGCGAGGTGCTGCGCATTCCGGGGCGTGGCGATCCGACCATGGTGGCCACCGAGGCGGAAGAGCCGCAGGGCGAGGAGGCCGAGGTCCCGGTTGCCGAAGGGGACCGCGCGGCACCGGGCTCCACGGTGTTCTCGCGCTCGCTCGGCGGCCAGCGCGGCGTGTATAGCCGCCGGGGTGGAATCGTCGGGCGCGAGCTCACCACGGCCGTGCGTCCCGGTGAGTTCTATGCGGCGCCCTGGATCGACCGGCGTGGCGGACCGGGCGAGGCGGGACAGGTCGTCGCCCAGGCGGACGTCCCGGGTATCACGCGCGCGAGCGATCGTCCCACGCTCCAGCCGCAGGACCGCATCTTCATCACGCTACCGAAGTCGGTGGTGCCCACCCGTGGCGACCGCCTGCTGCTCTATCGTGTTGGTCCGGCAGTCGAGGGGCATGGACAGATCGTGATCCCCACCGCGGTGGTGCAGGTGGAGCGTGCCGACAATGCCGACGCCACCACCGTGCGCATCGTGGAGCAGTATGACCAGGTGGAGATCGGGCAGGGGGTGCTTCCGCTGGAGCGCTTCAACATGCCGGCCGAGGCGCGCCCCGCGCCGCTGGCGCTCGGTACCGAGGCGCGGGTGATCTGGATTCCGTCGGAGGCGGTGCTGCCGTCGCTCCAGCGGTACGTGGTGCTCACCGCCACGAACAAGGACAACGTCAAGCAGGGCGACCAGTTCACGCTGTATCGACCGCGGCTGCGCACGGAGCGCGGCGTCTTCCTCCCCGAGGAGAAGATCGCGCTGGTGCAGGTGGTGAAGGTGACGGACCGCGGAGCCACCGGGATCATCGTGGACCAGGCGCAGCCGGCGATCCGGAACGGCACCTCGGCCCGTTTGACGGCACGTATGCCCTAGCGCGGCATTGCGTTAGATTGGGCGACGGATGCTCGCGATCGCCCATTACCTAGCCATCACGTGCTACATCGGCGCCGCGGGGTTAGCCGCGGCGCCGTTTGCGCGTCCAATGCGGGCCCCGGTGCGCGGCGTCACCGCCATCCTGGCGTTAGGCGTGGGGGCGCACGTAGTGGGGCTGGCGTCTTTCGCGCAGACCTTTGGCCAGCTGCCGCTCATGGGAATCGGCCCGGCGCTCTCCGTCGCGGGTCTGCTGGTGGCGGGGACGCTCCTGCTCGTGGAGCTCCTGGCGGGTGAGGTGAGCCTGACGCTTGCCGCCGCCCCCTTCGCCGCCGTGGCGACCATCGGCGCGCTCGCGGCCGGTCTGGCGCCGTATCCGGCGCAGGCGGTGGGAGCGCCCGGGGGCGGCGCATGGGTGCTGTCGCACGTCGCGCTCAGCTTCGTGGGGTTCGCGGCGTTCGCCACCGCCGCGGCTGCCGGCACGATGTACCTGGTGGAGCGACGCGAGCTCAAGTCCCGTCGCTTCGGCGCCATCTTCCGCTTCTTTCCGCCGCTGGAGACGCTCGACCGCGTGAACCACGTGGCCGCGGTGGCTGGGTGGATCGCGCTCACGCTGGGCGTGGCGCTGGCGGTGAGCTACTCCGTGTCGCACGAGGCCGCCGACGTGACCAAGGCGCTGTGGGGGATCTCCTCGTGGGCGGCGGTGACGACGCTCACCGTCGGACGTGTTCTGGGGGGCTGGAGCGCGCGGCGGGCGGCGCTGGTCACGACGGTCTCCTTCTCGGCCGTGGTGGTGCTGTACGTGGTGTTCCGCATGACGGCGCCGCACGCGGGGCGCTTCCTGTGAGCGCGTACCCGCTGGTGCTCGACGGCGCGCGTCTCGAGGCGCTGGTGGTGGGCGGCGGCGAGGTGGCCGCCCGGAAGGTTGGCGCGCTGCTCGACGCCGGCGCCACGGTGCGGGTGGTGGCGACGGCGCTGGGCGCCCCGCTGCGCGCGATGGCGAGCCGTTCCTGCCTGACGATGACCGAGCGCGCGTACGTGCCTGACGACATCGGCGGCGCGCTGTTGATCATCGCCGCCACCGACGACCGCGAGACCAACGCGCGGGTGGCGCGCGACGCGCACGCGCTCTCGCGCCTGGTGAACGTGACCGATGTGCCCGACGAGGGCAACTGCGTCACGCCGGCGGTGCATCGCGCCGGGGAGCTGGTGGTGGCGGTGACCGCCGGTGGCGTTCCCGGCGCCGCCGCCCGCGTGCGCGACGCGATCGGCGAGCGCATGGACGGGCGCTACGCAAACGCGGTGGGCGCGCTGGCCGAGCTTCGCCGGCGACTGCTGGGCGCGGACGAGCGCGAGCGCTGGCACCGGGCGTCGCGGGAGCTGGTGGGTGATGACTTCTGCGAGGCGGTGGAACAGGGGACGCTGGTGGGCCGGGTGCGCGCATGGCGTTGATCGTCGTCGGCGTCAATCATCGCACCGCGCCGATCGAGCTGCGCGAGCGCCTGGCGATCTCCGGGCGCGATCTGCCGGCGGCGGTGGGCGGGCTGGCGGCGCTCACCAGCGCGCGCGAAGGGGTGGTGCTCTCCACCTGCAATCGGACCGAGATCTACGTGGTGGAGGGGGGCACCGACGCCGTGCCGGTGCTGCTCGACTGGATCGGCGAGCGGCTGGGCACCGATGCGGAGCCGCTGGCCTACGTGCGTCGCGAGCAGGAGGCGGTGGCGCACCTGTACCGCGTCGCATCCGGGCTCGACTCGATGATCGTGGGCGAGGCGCAGATCCAGGGGCAGGTGCGGGAAGCGTGGGAGCTGAGCAGGGAGAGCGCCGGTCCGATGCTGCACCGCCTCTTTCAGAGCGCGCTGAACGTGGCCACGCGCATCCGCACCGAGACGGCGATCGGGCGCGGCGCGGCCTCGGTGAGCTCGGCGGCGGTGCAGCTGGCCAAGAAGATCTTCGGCACGCTCGCCGGCCGTCGCGCGATGGTGCTCGGGGCGGGCGAGATGGCCGAGCTGGCGCTCGAGTGTCTGGTGCGCGAAGGGGTGAGCGCGGCGCTGGTGGCCAACCGGACGCACGAGCGGGCGCAGGCGCTGGCGTCGGCCTACGGCGCGCGGGCGCTGCATTACGACGAGTGCTGGGCGCGGCTCCACGAGATGGACCTTCTCCTCGCGTCGACGGCGGCGCCGCGCGCGGTGGTGCACCGCGCCAACATCGAGCACGCCATGGCGCTGCGCGGTGATCGCCCCCTCTGCATTCTCGACATCGCGCTGCCGCGCGACGTGGATGCCGACGTCGGGGAGCTGTCCAACGTCTTCCTCTACGACCTGGACGACCTGCAGGCGGTGGTGGCGGCCAACCTCGAGCGTCGTCAGGCAGAGATGCCCGCCGCCGAGCGACTGATCGCGTCGGAGGTCGATCACTACTGGTCGTGGGCCGCCGGGCTGGCGACGGTGCCGGTGCTCACCTCCTTCCGCGAGCGGATGGACGCCGTGCGCGCGCATGAGCTGGAGCACGCCATGCGAAAGCTCGCCCATCTGCCGCCCGCCGACCGCGAGGCGGTGGAGCATCTCTCGCGCTCGCTCATGAACAAGTTCCTCCATGAGCCCAGCGTCCGACTGCGCGCGGCGGCGTCGAATGGCCGCGGACTGGCGATTGTCGAGGCGCTGCGTTACCTGTTCGCGCTCAACGAGTCACGCGTAGAGTCCCGCGACGATGCGCGGGAGTCGCGCTCGCCAACGGATCACGACCTGGAGCTGCACTGACATGGCACGTACCGCACTCGTCACCGGCGGCGCCGGCTTCATCGGCTCGCACGTCGCCGACCAGCTGCTCGCGCACGGCTACGACGTCACCGTCCTCGACGATCTGTCGAGCGGACGCCGGGAGCAGGTGCCGCGCGGCGCGCGCTTCGTGCACGGCGACATCGGGTCGAGCGAGGCGGCGGCGCTGGTGCGTGACGGGCGCTTCGACGTGCTCTGTCATCTGGCGGCGCAGATCGACGTGCGGAAGAGCGTGGCCGATCCGGCCTTCGATTCGCGCGTGAACATCGGCGGATCGCTCAATCTGATCGAGGCGGTGCGCGCCGGCGGGCATCCCACGCGGGTGATCTTCTCATCGACCGGCGGCGCCGTGTACGGCGATCTGGTGGAGCCGCCGACCGAGGAGACGGCGTCCAAGGACCCGCAATCCCCGTACGGCACCGCCAAGCTGAGCGTCGAGTACTACCTCGGCTACTACGCGCGAGTGCACGGGCTGGAGGCGGTGGCGCTGCGCTACGCCAACGTGTATGGGCCGCGCCAGGATCCGCACGGCGAAGCGGGGGTGGTCGCCATCTTCTGCGACCGGCTGCTCGACGATGCGGCGCTCACCGTGTTCGGCGATGGAAAGCAGACGCGCGATTACGTGTACGTCGGCGACGTCGCGCGCGCCAACGTGCTGGCCGCCGAGAAGTCGCTGCCGCCGGTTGGCGGCGTCGACAGCCGCGCGTTCAACGTCGGCACCTCGGTGGAGACCGACGTGATCGAGCTGGCGCGGCTCCTCGGAGAGGGAGCGGGGAGGAAGGCGCGAGTGCAGCATGGGCCGGCGCGTGCCGGGGAGCAGCGGAGATCGGCGGTGCGCATCGACAAGATCGCCCGCGTGCTGGGCTGGCGGCCGGAGGTGCCCATCGGCCGCGGTCTGCGCGAGACGTACGAGTGGTTCGCCATGCGCCGTCGCGGGGCGGCGGCGTGAGCGGGCACGGCCTGCTGCTCTGGCTCCAGCTGCGCGAGGCCATCCCCACGTCGCCGTGGGACATGGTGCTCCATTCCACCCTGGCCACCAAGATCGTGCTGGTGGTGCTGGTGGTGCTCTCGCTGGTGAGCTGGGCGATCATGCTGCTCAAGTGGCGCGAGTTCTCCAAGACGGAACGTCTGGGTCGCCAGTTCATTCGGGAGTTCGAGCGCGCCCGCGGACTCGATGAAGCGCACTTCGTGGCCAAGCGGTTGCCGCCGAGCCCGTTCAGTCACGTCTTCTCTCGCGCCGTCAACTTCTTCGCGGAGATGAAGCCGGGGGCGCTGCGCGAGGCGGCCATGTCGCCGCTCAGCGGCTCGCAGGTGGAGGCGCTCCGCCTGATACTGGATGCGGAGACGAACGGCGCGCGCGATCGCCTGGCGCATTACATCCCATGGCTGGCGACCATCGGCTCGGTGAGCCCGCTGATCGGACTGCTGGGCACGGTGATCGGCGTCATCAGCGCCTTCGTCGGCATTGCGGTGAGCGGGTCGGGAAATCTCGCGGCGGTCGCGCCGGGGGTGGCCGAGGCGCTCATGGCGACGGCGGCGGCGCTGTCGGTGGCCATTCCGGCGGTGTTCGGGTACAACCTGTTCGCCTCCCGTCTGCTGCGGCTCGAGAGCGAGCTCGAGAACTTCTCCACGGAGATCATCGCGCTCATGGTGCGAGAGGGCCGGATCTAGGTGCCACGGCACCGCCGCGGCAGCTTGCCGCTGAACGCGGACATCAACGTCGTCTCGTTGATCGACGTCATGATGCTCCTCATGGTGATCTTCATGATCACCGCGCCGATCATGCAGGGCGGT
>DATFFZ010000124.1:0-2162 GCA_035249845.1 Gemmatimonadaceae bacterium | reverse complement strand
GGGCGCCGACACCGCCGGTGCCGGCTCCGCGGCCGCGGGCGTGTTCTCGCCCGGCCTGGCGGCGCTCGACGACGGCGGCGGTCCGGGGAGGAGCGAGTCGGTGGGCGGCGCGATGGCCGCGGTCGTGTCCGTCGCCGTGGCGGATCCGGCCGGCTGGGTGGGCGAATTGCGCCAGCTCATGCCGAGGGCGATGAGGAGCGCGACACCCGCTATGGCGCCCGCGCCGAACCACACGCGGCGCGACAGGCGCACGATCCGGATGGCTCGGCGCGTCTGGCTGGGCGAGTCCTGCTCCAGGGCGAGCGCGTCTCGCAGCTCGAGCGCCGTCTGGAAGCGCTCATCGGGATCGAAGGCCATGGCCTTCATGACCAGGGTGTCGAGCGTTCGCGGGACGCGCGGGCTGGCTTCGCTCGGGCGCGGCGGCGGCTCGCCGATGCGCTCGCGGAAGCGCCCCTCGGCCAGTCGTCCGGGGTAGGCGAGCTGCCCGGTGAGCATCTTGTACATGATGCAGCCGACGGCGAAGACGTCGCTCCGCGCGTCGACCCCGATGCCGACGAACTGCTCGGGGCTCATGTACTCCGGCGTGCCGACCACGAAACCGGTGCGGGTGACTTCCTGGCCGATGCCTAACGACGCCTTGGCGATCCCGAAGTCCACGACCTTCACCAGGTCGCGCCCGTCGCGGGTCCGCGAGATCATGATGTTGTCGGGCTTCAGGTCGCGGTGGACGATGCCGAGGTCGTGCGCTGCGACCAGCGCGTCGGCGATCTGGCGGCCGATGGCGGCGGCGCGTCCGGGGGTGAGCGATCCTTCGCGGTCGAGCAGCGCGGAGAGCGACTCGCCGTCGATGTACTCCATCGCCAGGAAGATCAGCCCCTCGGGCGTCTCCCCGAAATCGTAGATGTTGGCGACGTTGGTGTGGTTGATCCGGCTGGCGTTGGCCGCCTCACGATTGAAGCGGGCGACCGCTTCGGTGTCGCTGGTGAGGAGCCGGTTCATCACCTTGACCGCGCAGGCGCGGTGCATCTTGACGTGCTCGGCGAGGTAGACCTCTCCCATGCCGCCGGCGCCGAGTCGTTGCAGCACCTCGTAGCGACCGGCGAGGACCTCGCCCACCAGGCTCCCATCCTCGCGCAAGGCGCGCAGCGGGCTCCCGTCGCGCGGGCAGAACTTCACGTCCTGCTCGTACGTCGTTCCGCACTGTGGACAGGTCTTGGAGGGTGCCGGAGTCACGTGGGGACGATCTCGCTCGGGATGAAGCGCATGGGGCCGCCGCATCGCTCCCGCACGCGTCTACAGACTCTAGAGTACGTCGGCCGCCACGCGCGCGGTAGTCCGCGCGCGGTCCGGAACGGGTGTCGCTTCTTCGTGGGGAACGATATCGTGTGGCATGGCGACGATCGACGATTTCAACCGTCTCGACATACGCGTCGGCACCGTGGTCGGCGCCGAGCCGTTTCCCGAAGCGCGGAAGCCGTCCGTCAAGATGCGAATCGACTTCGGCGCGGAGCTCGGCGTCAGGCGGTCGAGCGCGCAGCTGACCACGCACTACACGCCGGAGTCGCTCGTGGGCCGGCGGGTGATCGCGGTGGTGAACTTTCCGCCCCGGCGAATAGCCGGATTCGAGAGCGAGGTGCTGGTGCTGGGCGCGATGCCGTCGGAGCGAGAGGTGGTGCTGCTCGCCCTCGAGCGACCGGTGGAGAACGGCACCAGGATCGGGTGAGCGCCGCCGCCTAACGAGCGGGGCGCGCAAACGAAACGCCGCGGCATCGCTGCCGCGGCGTTTCACCCTCGGGGTGCTCTCTCCGGGCTAGGATCCCACGCTCGCGCACACGGCGAACACCACGAACGACTTCCTGGTGCTGCCCGCGTTGTCGACGAGCACCTTCCAGCCGGCAGGGCCATCGTTGGCCAGCCCCTGCGGCTTCGACACGCGCGCGTGCAGGTTCTCGAGGCCGAAGTCGAAGCCACCGCTGATCGCCTTCTTCCCGGCCGGGCAGAGGGCAACGCCCCACGCCTCGTGTCCAGGGTGGACGGGAGCGGCGGTATACGTCACGAGAACGAGACCGGCTATCCCGTTGCTTCCCGCAGGACCGGGCGGGCCCTGGAGTCCGGTGGGACCTGGAGGTCCGGCCGGGCCGGCCGGGCCCGTGAGACCGGTG
>DATFFZ010000123.1:0-23495 GCA_035249845.1 Gemmatimonadaceae bacterium | reverse complement strand
GGACTCGGCACTCGGCACTCGGCACTCGGCACTCGGCACTGACGAAAAGGGCCGGCGATCTTCGCCGGCCCTTCCTCATTGCCGAGTCCCGAGTGCCGAGTGCCGAGTGCCGATGCCCTACCAACCTCCTCTCTTGAACAGCACCACCGGGATCGTCTGGAGCATGATCTTGATGTCCTCCACCATCCCCTGGCGCTCGAGGTACTCGAGATCGTACCGGACCTTCGTCCGCACATCCTCCAGGCATTCGTCGTACTGCTGATTCACCTGCGCGCGGCCGGTGATGCCGGGCTTGGCGCGATGCCGGTGCGGGTACTCGACGATCTCGTTGCTGAGTCGGATGCAGATGCTCGGACGCTCCGGACGTGGACCGACGATGTTCATGTCGCCGCGCAGCACGTTGATGAACTGCGGGAGCTCGTCGAGGCGCAGCTTGCGAATCACGCGTCCGACCGGAGTCACGCGCGGGTCGGAGCGCTTGGCCCAGACGGCGCCGGAGTCGCGCTCGGCGTCCATGTACATCGAGCGGAACTTGTAGATCTTGAAGATGCGGCCGCCCAGGTCGCGGACACGGCGGTCGTAGAGATGCTCGGTGGAGTTCCACCGGCGGTCGAGCCCGACACGCGTCTGCGAGTACAGGATCGGGCCGCGCGAGGTCAGCTTCACCGCCAGCGCGACCAGCAGCAGGATCGGCGAGAGCGCCAGCATGGCCAGACTCGCCAACATCACGTTGACCGCGCGATTGAGCCACTCCTTGCGCTGCCGAGGGATGACACGGAGCTCGGATGTCGACAGCGCCGGGCCGTCGGCGTTCCGAACCACATCGGTGCCACGCACCACCTCCACCGCGCTAGCGGCGTCCATCGTCTCGACCTGACGACGACGCTCAGCGGGGGGGTGACGAAGTCGTTCGTTATCCGTGCGCGGCAGCACTACATCCATGAGCACTGACTCCACCGGTTGTCTTTCGTGAGTGTTAGTTCGCCAACGCCGCGATCGCCCCGACCAGACCGAGTACGCTACCAGCCACGTACGCTATCGTCTGCCAGTTGCGTTGCGTCTTCTTCCCAACCACGAACTCATCCCCAGGTCGGACGTCCAGCTTGTCCAGCGTGGCGCCACTGGCAATGGCTTGCTGCATGCCAGCGCGAGTGAGCAGTACGGAATTTCCCCGTCGCAGCTCGGTCTTCTTCAGCTCCGCCAGCGCCGTCGGCCCACCGGCCGCCATGATCGCGTCGCTCGCCAGGAAGTCCGACGGCACCGAGTAGTATCCGGGACGCGCGACCTCACCCATCACCGCAATGCGGATCAACGAGGTCGCCTTGACCGAAGGGTTACGGACGTACTTTCCGATCTCACGCGTCAGGTGATCCGTGAGCTCCCGGCGCAGCACACCCTGTAGCGAAATGTCCGGAAGGTTCGGAAAGGTGACGACACGACCGGCGCGAACCGCGAAGGTGTCGGTGAGGAACGTCTCACCCTGCACCGTCACGACGATCCGGTCGCCGACCTGAAAGTCGCCGTCACTCAGACGCTGCCTGATGGCGGCGGCTTCCTGTGAGCGGCTGGCGCGCTCGGCCGCGGCCAGCTGCGCTTCCAGCTGCTGCCGGCTGAGCAGCCCCTGATCCTCGCCCTCGGCCTGCGCCCAGAGCGGAGCGGCCAGAATCAGCGCCGCCGCCAGGAGAAATGCCCACAGCGCCATGCGCGTGACGGGCTTTGTGGGGTGGGTGGAATCGATGGTCTGCATTGCGTGGCCGGTCATTGCACTCCTTGTGCTAGTCCCCACGGGCACGTGGCTAGCCGCTATATCGCTATTGTACAACATGTTAGGTAAACACTGACGTGCTTGTGACCTTTCCTTCTCGTCATTGCGTGTGGCGAGTTCTCCACAGAACACGGTGCGCCGCATCACCTGGCGCGCGCACCCCTACGAGCAGGTACTGAACCACTGATCCATGTTAGACGCGAGAGGCGGCCGTTCATTAGCGGGACCAAGGGGCAGGTTGCGAGGCCAGGATCCGCTCCACGTCTCGCCCCTCCATCGATCTGTGGCGGTCGCCCGCCATCGATCTCGGACGGCGAGCGTGCCGTACTTGCGGTAAGTACTTGACGGACATACCGTTGCGCCGCCATGGCGGCACGCATGACTCCTGCGTTCACATGGCTCGCTCAGGCACCGTCACGCGCGCGCCCCCGATCACGGAACCGATGTCGCACTCCGCCAAGCCGAATCGCCCGCCACTCGCCCTGCTCGCGAACGATCAGGAGTGGTCCACGCGCTCGCTCGAGACCATTCTCGGTCCCAGCGGCTACGCGGTGTTGCACGCGCACACGGGTCGCCAGGCGCTGTCGCTGGCGCGCTCGGCCAATCCGGACGTCATCATACTGGACCTGCGGATGCCGGACCTCGACGGCACCGATGTCTGTCAGCAGCTGCGGGCCGATCCGCACTTCAGCGCGTCGACGCCGATCATCATCACGACGTCGGAGCAGGTGACGCGAGCGCAGCGGCTGGCCGCGCTGCGCGCCGGCGCCTGGGACCTCTTCACGCAGCCGCTCGACGGAGAGGCGCTGCTACTCAAGCTCGGCTCCTTCCTCGACGCGCGCCGCGAGACCATGCAGGTGGCCGAGGACGGACTGCTCGATGCCAGCAGCGGACTCTACAACGTGCGCGGCCTCGCCCGGCGCGCGCGCGAGCTCGGCGCCGAGGCGCAGCGCCGGCGACAGGCCCTCGCCTGCGCGGCGTTCTCTCTGGGAGAGGTGGGCGATGCGAGCGATCCCAGTGAGCTCGACGGAGCGGTGGTGACGGAGGTCGCTCGCCAGCTCGGCGAGATCTGCCGCCGGGCCGGCCGCGCTTCCGATGCCTTCGGCCGGCTCGGCCCGCTCGAATTCGCCGTCATCGCCCCCGCCACCACCGCCGATGGTGCCCTTCGTCTGATCGAGCGCATCCGTTCGCGCGTGGAGGGGAACCGCTTCACCACGAACGGCGCCGAGCGCGTGCTTCGCGTCCGTGCCGGCTATCACGCCGTCCCCGACTTCTCCGCGTCCACGCTCGACGCCGAGGAGATTCTGGCGCGCGCCACGACCGCGCTCAGGCAGCTTGCCGGGGAGATGGTGGTGAAAGCGTTCGATGACTGAGAAGCGGGGAGCGGGGAGCGGCCGCGCGTAGCGCGGCTGCGGGAAGCGCCGGCGGACACGGTACTCATCAGGTGTGCCGGCGCTCCCCTCTTCCCACTCCCCGCTCCCCGGCTTCTCAGTCGTTTATTCTGCCGATGAGCTGCGGGCGCTCGTCGTCTTCCTCGAGGGCGTAGCCGTACAGGTACGAGTACGTCTTGTAGGCGCCTTCGGTGGTGCTGATGTTGTTGAGCACCGCGCCTAACACGCGGATCGGGAGACGGTCCACCAGCTCCAGCTTCGATTCCGCGATGCGGAGATCGGTCTCGCCGGCGCGCAGCACCACCAGCAGGTTCTGCGTGGCCGCGCTCAACGCGTAGGCATCGATACCGGCGCCGAAAGGCGGGCTGTCCACGATGATCACGTCGAACTGCGGGCGCAGCTGTGCCATCAGCTCCAGCAGTGCCGGCGAGGTGAGCAGCTCCGGACCGCGCTGACGGCGCGTTCCGCACGGGATGAGCGCGAGCTTGTCGTGAATCCCGCTGTGGACGATCTCCGAGAGCGCGACCTCGCCGCTCAGGTGGTCGATGAGACCGGGTACGCGGCTCACGTTGAACGTCGAGTGCAGCTGCCCGCGCCGGATGTCGCCGTCGATCAGCACCGTGCGCGAGCCGGCTTCGGCGAACGAGAGCGCCAGGTTGAGCGACACCAGCGACTTGCCGTCACCCGGTCCCGGACTCGAGATGGTGAATTGCACCGGGCCGCGCCCGTTGAACTGGCTGCGCACGTTGAGCCGGATCGAGCGGAACGCCTCGATCATGTGCGCCTGCTCCTCGTGCTGCGCCTGCGTGCTCTTCGGATTGAGGATCCGCGGCACGGCGCCCACCACGGTGAGGCCCAGCTGGTTCGTCGCCTGCTGCGGGTAGCGGAAGCGACGGTCGGTATGATCGAGCAGGAGCGCGAGCCCGAGCCCGCCGCCGATGCTGGCCAGAAGCGCGACCAGGATGATGTTCGGCGCGCTGTTGCTGCTCGGCCACCGCGGCACCGCCGCCGTGTCGACGATGCCGACGTCCGGCTGCGCGCTGGCCTCGGCCAACCGGGTCTGCTCGTACCGGTCCTTCAGCATCGTGTACACGTTCTCCTTCACCGTCACGTCGCGCCTGAGGCGCGCCTCCTCGATCGTGCGCGCCGGGATCTGCCGGATCTCGCTCTCGGCGGCGCGAACGCGGCCGGTGAGGTCTTGCTCGCGGCGGCGCAACTGCTCCAGCAGTCCGCTGGCGATCGTCGGAATCGTGCGGGTGCGAAGCTGCTCGATGCTGTACTTGAGCGTGCGCACCGTGGGGAAGGAATCGGTGTACTGGATCTGCGCCGCGCGCAGCTCGGCTTCCTTGCGATTGAGCTCGTCGAGCGCGGTCTGCAGCTCCTGCGCGCTGGCCACCGACTGGATGGCGAGGAAGGCATCGACGCCGATCTTCCCGGCGCGCGCCTGCGTCAACACGTCCTGAAGCGCCTTGCGATCGCGGCTGATGTTGTCGAGGTCGAGGCGTTGCCGGAAGAACTGATCCATCACCGGGCTCGACGGGGCGAGATCGGTGGGCTTCATCACGAGCACGTCCGTCGGCAGCGTGATGGTGCCGGCGCGGAAGCCCTGGAACTTGTTCTCGGCCTCGCGGAGCGAGAGCGCGGCGGTGTCGAGCTGACTCTCCAGCGTGCGCGCGACTTCGCGGATGCTCCGCTTCTTGAGCTCGCCCGCGGTGTGGACGAACTCGGCGATCACCGCGTTCAACGTGCGCGCGGTCTCTTGCGGGTTGGTGCCGGTGAGCTGGATCTGGAGAAAGTCGCTCTCATCCGAAGTGCGCCGCATGAACATGCGGCTCAGAACCGATTGCGAGATCTCCCGGATCGGAGAGACGCCGAAGTCGATGTGGCGACTGCGTCCGAGCGTCTCGGCGCTCGGAGCCCACAGGAATCCAACCTTGCGGCCGATCGAATCGCCCACGACGCCGTTCTCGATCTGCTTCCCCTGGGCGGTGGCCAGCGACCAGCGCGAGCCATCGGCGCTGATCGTCAGCCGGTAGTCGCCGGCCTCGAGCCTGTCCGCCACGTCGAACTCCGCGAACACGGCCGAATCGCCCGGCGCCGCCGGGAAGAGGTAGGAGTGCGAGCGCTTGACGGCGTTGTCGAGAATCGAGGAGGTGCGCAGCAGATCGACCCACGACACGCCGCTGAAGATCTCGGCGGCCTGGATCGGCCCGCGAGCCGACGGCCCACCGTTGTTGGGCTGCGACAGGACGATGGTGGCGTTGGCGGTGTAGACCGGGTCGATCATCCGCGCCGCCGAGAAGCCGAGACCGGTTCCGGCGAGCACGATCAGCAGGATCATCCACTTGTAGCGCTTCAGAGCCGACACGTAGCGCGACCAATGCACGCCCTCGTCTTCGCGCGGCGGGCCCCAGCCGGCCTTGGGGAGCGGTGCGGATCCAGCCGGCTCCAGCGCGGTGTCCATCGGCGGCTTGGTGGGAGTCAGGTCGCCAGACATGATCGGTGATGATCCCTCAGGAAGAGTCGCCGCCAGCCACTGAGTGCGGCAGCGCACGGGCAATCGAACGTATGCGAACGGCCCCTCAGGATAGCAATAACGGGCCCAATTCGCTCGTGACCATTTGGGTGGGTAAGACAGTCATAATTCGTTGTCATTTGTTGATCTGCGTCGACAGCATGTCGCCAAATGGATACATTGACCTGTTGAGCGTCCACAACGAAGTGGCTTGACAGCCGCAACACGTTCTCGTAGTTAGAGTGCCTGCGCGCCGATGCTAGGACCGATCGGTCAGCTGTACCGACCCCTCAGGAGACCTGGATGAGCTCGATCGTCACGCCCGAAGCTGAACTGCCCCCGTCTGCGTCAAACGTTTCTGACCCGCTCTCGATCCCCCAGGAATTCAAGGCCAGCCTCAAGATTCTGATCGTCGACGACGACAGAACGCTACGCGAAGGGTGCGCCACTGTTCTGGAAGTCGAGGGGTACAACGTCACCGTCATCGGACGCGGGGACGAGGCGCTCGAGGCGGTCAAGCGCCGGCGCTTCGACGTCATCCTCGTCGACCTCTACATGACTCCCATCTCGGGGATGGATTTCCTGAAGGGGGCGCTGGAGGCGCACAAGGACTCCATCATCGTCATGATGACGGGGAATCCCAGCGTCTCCACCAGCATCGAGGCGCTCCGCGGCGGTGCCTGGGACTACCTCCCCAAGCCCTTCTCCGCCACCCATCTCCAGGTGCTGGTGGGTCGCGCCGCGCACGCGCTCATGGTGGCGCGCGAGACGCGCGACCTGCGCGTGCAGATGCTCAAGTCCACGGGCAACAGCGACCGCATGACGCTGTTGGGCGTCTCCTCCGCCTTCCGTCAGGCGATCGAGCTGGCGCGCAAGGTGGCGCCCACCGATGCGTCGGTGATGATCACCGGCGAGAGCGGAACGGGGAAGGAAGTCATCGCGCAGTTCATCCACCGGCATAGCCGCCGGGCAAGCCGCCCGCTGGTACCGATCAACTGCGCCGCCCTCCCCGAGCCGCTCCTCGAGTCGGAGATGTTCGGCCACCGGAAGGGCGCCTTCACCGGCGCCGACCGCGACAAGCCAGGCCTCCTGGAGACCGCCAACGGCGGGACGCTCTTCCTCGACGAGCTGACGGAGATGTCGCACCCCATCCAGGCCAAACTGCTGCGCGTGCTCCAGGACGGCGTGGTCCGCCGCGTGGGGAGCGAGCGGCAGGATGCCGTGGTGGACGTGCGTTTCATCTCCGCCACCAACCGCGATCCGCAGGAAGCGGTCAACTCCCGCGTGTTGCGCGAGGACCTCTTCTACCGCCTGCGCGTGGTGCCGATCCGCGTTCCGCCCCTCCGGCAACGCCTGGAGGACATCCCGCTCCTGGCGAACCACTTCCTGTCGCAGTACTGGGAGCGTCACCGCCAACCGAGTGATCCCGCGCCCAAGCTCACCGAGCAGTCGCTGGACTTTCTTCGGTCGCGGCCGTGGCGCGGTAACGTTCGCGAGCTTCAAAACGTCATAGAGCATATGTCGGTGCTCGCGGAGCCGGGTCAGCCGATCCGTCCCGAGGACTTCCCCGTGTGGGACGACGCGATCGGCAATCCGACCGAAGCCGCGCTTCCCGCCGCGATCACCGACGAGCCCTTCCACGTTGCCAAGGATCGGCTCGTTGCGCAGTTCGAGAAGGAGTACCTCACGCGGCTGGTGGTTCGCGCGGGAGGGAACATGTCGAAGGCGGCGCGGTTGGCGAACATCGACCGCACCACCCTCTACCGGTTGATGGAGAAGCATCAACTGCCTGCGTACACGAGTCGTCTGGAGGCGTAACCTGGCGTAAAGCCGATGGGAGTCCACGTGACCGAACGCGCGGCCGATTCGCGTCGCAGTGAGCAACGCTTTCGCACTCCCAAGCGTGTCAACGCGATCGGCGATGGGATCGTGGAGTTCCCCAAGCGGCCGGGCGAGTCTTCGGCGGCGGCCGCGCTGCTCGACGCCGCGCTCGACGACGCCGCGGCCGATGTGCGCGACACCTGGCGCGAGACGATCGCCGACGGCGCCACCACCAGCGAAGTGGATGAGCACGTGGCGCTGCTGCTCGGCGCCGTCCGACTGGTGGCGGCGGGGGAGACGCCGCCCGCCCTCAAAGTCCTCTCCACCTACGCGCCGGCGCGGACGATGCTCGACGTCCTGCGCCGCTCCTTTCTCGTCCGCCTGACGACGGCGCCGGAGCCCCCGGACGCTCGCCAGCTGCTCCACATGGTGCGCGCCATGAGCCTCGTGGAAGGGGAGCTCGAGCGCGACGCCACGCAGCGCTTCATCCACCGCCTCTCGCGCCCCGACGGGCTGGAGCTCATCGTGGACGTGGCGCACGATCTCCGCTCCCCGCTGGCGGCGATCCTCTTCCTCGCCGAGACGCTGCGCAAAGCGCAGAGCGGTCCGGTGAACGCCGTGCAGGAGCGCCAGCTCGGCCTCGTCTACAGCGCCGCCTTCGGCCTGCGCTCGCTGGCCAGCGACGTGATCGAGCTGGTGCACGGGGGCGAGCGGCTGGTGGATTCCCATCCGATCCCCTTCTCGGTGCAGGAGTGCACGCAGTCGATGCGCGACATCGTGCAGCCGCTGGCCGAGGAGAAGGGGCTCCACATCGAGCTGGTGAACCCGGAGCCCGACTTCCGAATCGGGTATCCGTCGGCGCTCAATCGGGCGCTGCTCAACCTGACGACGAACGCGCTCAAGTTCACATCCGAGGGGCAGGTGGAGGTGATCGGTCGCGCGCTCGATCGCACTCGGGTGGAGTTCTCGGTGCGCGACACCGGGCGTGGCATCCCGCCCGAGGTGGTGCCGACGCTCTTCGAGACGTTTCGACGCCGCCTCAAGCCCGGAGAGTACACCTTCTCCAGCGCCGGCCTCGGCCTCGCCATCGTGCGCAAGCTGGTCGCCGCCATGGGTGGCGAGCTCAGGGTCGACACGGTGCAGGAGCGAGGGACGCGCTTCTGGTTCGAGCTGGAACTGCCCCCGGCGACGAGAATGTGAGGGGCAGGACGCGGGAAGCGGGGAGAGGGGAGCGCAGGCAACGGCGCCGGTCGGGTTCACCGACCGGCGCTTTTCCTTGTGTCGCTCCCCGCTTCTCCCTCCCCGCTCCTCTAGACCCAAGACCCTCTTTGGGTGTATCACCTCGCCAATGCGCCGCGTTCTTCTCCTCACCCTCCTCATCGCCGCCTGCGACCGGGCGCCGCTCGGCGAGCTGTTCGAGCCGGGAACGCCGCACGAGGAGTATGCGCGCGCACTTCGCGACGCCGGGCTGGAGCGTACCGCGCTCGGGAGCGACTGGCTGAGCGCCTCCGAGCGCGCACTCACCGCACCCGTCGACGCCGCGCTCCCATTCCGTGAGACCGGATTCTTTCCGGCCGACGAGGCCACCGCCGCCGGCTATCGCCTCACGCTGCGCCGCGGTCAGAGGCTGGTGGCGAGCATGCAGCTCGAGGGGCAGCTCCCGGCGCGGATCTTCCTCGATCTCTATCGCGCGCCGGCCGATTCGCTGGAGCAGTTGGAGCGCGTCGAGAGCGCCGACTCCCTCGCCCCGCTGCTCGAGCACGAGGCCCGGCGCGACGGCCTCTACATCCTGCGCGTCCAGCCCGAGCTGTTGCGCGCGGTCAAGTACGCGCTCGAGCTCCGCATCGGGCAGTCACTCGCCTTTCCCATCGCCGAGCGCGACGAGCGCGCGGTCCGAAGCTTTTTCGGCGCCGAGCGCGACGGCGGACGACGCGAGCATCACGGGATCGACATCTTCGCGCCACGCGGCACGCCGGTGCTCGCCGCCGCCAACGGCTACATCCGGAACGTCGGCAGCACGCGCCTCGGCGGGAACGTGGTGTGGCTCTACGATGAGGAGCGGCGCCAATCGCTCTACTACGCGCACCTCGACACGCAGCTGGTCGAACGGGGGATGCGCGTGCGTCTCGGCGACACGCTCGGCCTGGTGGGGAACTCCGGCAACGCGCGCACCACCGCGCCGCATCTGCACTTCGGCATCTACGCCCGCGGCAGCGGGCCGATCGACCCGTTCCCCTTCGTGAGCACCCCGCGTGGCACGGCGCCGGCGCTCGCCGCCGACACCGCCGCGCTAGGCAGCTGGGTGCGAAGCACCGCCGAGGTACTTCCGGTGCGACGCTCCCTCAGCGCCGACACGGTGGCGCGCGTGCCGCGCAGCACCGTCATGCGGGTGCTCGGCGCCGCCTCCGATGCGTATCGCGTCCGGCTGCCCGACGGATCGGTGGGGTACGTCCCGGCCAGATCGACCGCGCCCGGTGCGCGTCCCGGCGGAGAGTGACGCTCAGCGCGGAGAGCGGCGTGTCGTCCGCCACTCCAGCACCACCTCATCGCGCACGATCATGTACCGCACCAGCCGGCGGCGCAGCTCCGGAAAGCCCTTCATCCCCTCGCGGAACCGGTCGTTCGACACGATCGATGCGGACAGCTCACGGGCGAACGAGAGGATGAAGTAGTCGGCGTCGGTTCCCGCCGGCGCCTGCTTGATCTCGCCGGCGTCCACCATGCGCTCGTATCCGTGCTCGTCGTCGATCTGGTGACGGAGCGCGGCGTCGGCCACCAGAACGGGCTCGAATCCTTCCTCACGGATCTTGTCGCGCATGATGAGGATGTTCGCCAGCCGCGGCTTCTCCCCTTCGGTGGAGTGGGCCACGTTGCTGCCGTCCACGATGACGATCTTCGATCGCTTCTGACCTGGCACGGTGTTGAAGGTCGTAGTGGCTTCGTGACGCGCCGGACAGCGCTCCCACGCACGGGGCGTTCCGCCGCCGCCATGAAAAGGGGCGAGCCGAATCGGCTCGCCCCATGCAAGACTCAGCCCACTCGACGCTCAGGCGGCGCCGACCACCTGGCGGACGTGCGGCCGGGCGGCGGCCACCCCATGCTCGGCGGCGATTTTATAGACCTCGTCGGCGGTCAGCACGTCGCGCTCGAGGAGCGCGTTGGCCACCGCCTCCACCGCCGCGCGATGCTCACGCACCAGCGCCTCGGCGCGCGATGCCTGACGAGTGATGAGCGCCTTGGCCGCGCTGTCCACCTGCGCCTGGAGCTGCGCGCTCGGCTGTCCGCCGTGCGCCATCGGCTCGGTGCTGATCAGTCCGACCTCCTCGCTCATCCCGAACTCGCCTACCATTCGGCGCGCCACGCTGGTGGCCTGCACCAGGTCAGCGCCGGCACCGGTCGTGATCGCGTCCGGCCCCAGGAAGATGAGCTCGGCCGCGCGTCCACCGAGCGCCTTGGCCACCAGTCCCTCGAGGTAGTGCCGCGGGTGCACGTGCCGGTCCTGCTCGGGGGCGAAATGCGCGGCGCCCATCGAGCGGCCACGCGGCTCGATCGTCACCTTGTGCAGCTTGTCGTCGGGGCAGGCGATCATCCCCACGATGGCGTGACCCGACTCGTGCAGCGCGATGAGCCGCCGCTCCTCGTCGGTCACTACCACGCCCGATCGGACGCGTCCCAGGAGGATCTTGTCGCGCGCCTGCTCGATGTGCCGGTTGGCGATGAGATCGCTGCCGTCCTGCACCGCGATGATCGCCGCCTCGTTGAGCAGATTGGCCAGCTCGGCGCCCGAATGTCCGACGGTGAGCAGGGAGAGACGCTCGAGGTCCACGTCCGGTGCCAGCGGGGACCTGGCCGCGTGGATCTTCAGGATCTCGAGTCGGTCGTTGGCGGTGGGGAGGGGGACCTCCACGACGCGGTCGAAGCGACCGGGACGCCGCACCGCGGGGTCGAGCATGTCTTCCCGGTTGGTGGCGGCCATCCACACGACGCCTTCGCTCCCGCCCATTCCATCCATCTCGACCAAGAGCTGGTTGAGCGTCACTTCCTCTTCACCGGAGCGGTTGGGGCGTCCACGCCGTCCGCCGAGGGAGTCGAACTCATCGATGAACACGATGCAGGGCGCGCGCTCGCGCGCCTGCTTGGCGAGCTGGCGGACGCGCCGTGAGCCCACGCCGACGTACATCTCGTTGAAGTCGGAGCCGGCGCAGGTGATCACCGGGCAGCCCGCTTCGCCGGCGACGGCGCGGGCGAGGAGCGTCTTCCCGGTGCCCGGGGGTCCGATGAGGAGCACGCCCTTGGGGCACTTCGCTCCCATGACGCGGAAGCGCTCCGGGTCCTTGAGGTAGGCGATGACGTCGCGCAGGTCGGCCTGCGCCTCGCGCGCACCGCCGACGTCGGCCAGGGTGAGCTGCCGCGCTTCGGGCGTGGGGCTGAACTTCGCGCCGCCGATTCCGGCGCGCTGCCGGGCGAGCACGAAGGTGACCACCGCGATCATGGTCACCACGCTCAGGATCTGGATGAAGAGCTCGCGCTTCGAGCCTCCCGTCTCCGTCACCTGCACCTTGGCGCCGGTGGAGCTCCAGCGCTCGAGGTCGAGCAGCGAGACCGCGCGGCTGGGGACCGAGGTCTCGATGGTCCTCACCTCGCGTCCGTTGGCCGTGTACGGCGTGCTGAGCGTGACCACCAGTCGCGCGCCGTTCTCGTTCACCACCACTTCGGACACGTGGCCCCTGGTGATGGCGCTGGCGACCAGCGAGTAGGGGACCTCGGGAATGTCGAGCGCGGGAGCGCTGGTGACCCGCCAGATCCCGACCGCCAATCCGATGAGGCCGAGCACCGTGATGGCCAGCGGCCAGTAGCGAAATGGGCCACCGCGCCTGGCCAGCGGGAAGAGTGCGCGCGTGCGGAAGTTCCGGCGCTCACGCGGCGCGGCGGGGAGGTCTCGAGAGGGCGTCGGGACGGACACGAAACGGATCCAGGTGGGCGGCAGCGGAAAACGTCGTGACGCCGGCTCGCGCCGGCGGATTCGACGAACGAATTGTAGGAGATTGCCTAGCGGTACGTCGCTCCGACGACTCAGGAAAATGACTCCGCGCCCCGCGGACGCGTAACACTCATGAGCTCGTCAGTGGCCGCCTATCACGAAGGATGAGCAGCACATCTCAGGTACCCGACAGCCGGGGGAAGGTGCCGAGGACGCCGACGGTGTCCGCAATGTAGTGCGTCAGACGTCGCTTTTCGATATCCTCAGCTGACTTTTCGCGTCTTCCGGCGAAGGAAGTCCATCAGGATGAACTGCCCCAGCGTCATGGTGTTCGTGAAGTACGCCTTCCCGCGGCTGATGGCGGTCACGCGCTTCACGAACTCCACCAGCGCCCGGTCGCGGGCGAGCATGAAGGTGTTGATCATGATCCCCGCGCGCCGGCAGTGGGCCACCTCGCGCATGGTGTGCTGGATCACCATCGCATCGAGCCCCATCGAATTCTTGTAGATCTGCCCGTTGGGCATGGTGAGGGCGCTCGGCTTTCCATCGGTGATCATCACCACCTGGCGCATGTCCTTCTTCTGGGCCAGGAGGATGCGCCGCGCCAGCTTGAGCCCCTCGGCCGTGTTGGTGTGGTAGGGGCCCACCTGCGCGTGCGCCAGCCTGGCGAGCGGGATCTCTTCGGCCGAGTCGTGGAAGAGGACGACGCGAAGGGAATCGCCGGGGAACTGGGTGCGGATGAGGTGCGTGAGGGCGAGGGCGACCTTCTTGGCCGGGGTGAAACGGTCCTCGCCGTAGAGGATCATGGAGTGCGACGTATCGAGGAGGAGTACGGTGGCGCACGACGAGCGGTATTCCGCCTGCCGCACCATGAGATCTTCGTAGTCCAGCTGGATGGGGACGTCGAGCGAGCCATTGCGAATGAGCGCGTTCTGGAGCGTGGCGTTGACGTCCAGATTCAGGGTGTCGCCGAACTCGTACGCCTTGCTCGACGCGTCGGCTTCGACGCCGGTGGCCAGGTAGGGCGTGTCGTGGCTGCCGAAGCTCGACTTGCCGAGGGAGCCGAGGAGGCTCCGGAGAGTCTTGAAGCCGAGGAAGTCGATCCCCTTCTCGGTGAGGTTGAACTGCACGTCGCGAGAGGCGGCACGCGCCAGTCCGCCCGGCCCGGTCACCTGCTGGTGCGAGGCCGGCATCTGCGGCGGCGTCTCGACGTTCAGGTATCCCTCGGCGATGAGGCGCTGGACGAGGTCGTCGAGCATCTTGGCCAGCCCCGCCTTCCCCTCCTCGTCTCCCTCGCCGCGCAGCGCCTCCAGCATCTCGGGGGTGAACTGCCCGCTCTCCATGAGCGCGTTCAGGATCGCCTCGCGCAGCGCGTCGAGCGACCGGTCCTCGTCGCCGCCGAACTCACCCCAGTAGGGATGGTTCATCTTCCCGCCGGCGAAGCCGGATTGGAGGAGGAAGTCGGCCAGCTTGTCGAGGAGCGACTGGAGATCGACAGCGTCCGCAAGCTCGGGGCTGAACTTCGAATACGTGTGCGAGCGCATGACCTGACCTTGGGATGCGGACCGACTAAAATCAAGCATGGCGATCACCGCCCAGTCCATGAATCCGCTGCGCGTGCTGCTGACGCACCGCGACTTTCGGATCTTCTGGTCTGGGCAGACGACGTCGCTCATCGGCACGTGGATGCAATCCACGGCCCAGGCGTGGCTGGCGCTCCAGCTCTCCAACAGCGCGTTCGTGGTGGGGCTGGTGGTGACCGCCGGCGCGTTCCCCATCCTCCTCCTTTCGTTGTACGGCGGCGTGATCGCCGACCGCACCGACAAGCTGCGCCTGGTGACCATCGGCCAGGCGCTGCTGCTGGTGCAGGCGGTGGCGCTCTGGTGGTTCGTCTGGTCGGGTGAGATCACCGTCGGCTGGCTGCTGGCGTTCGCGCTGGTGAGCGGAACGATCAACGCCTTCGAGATTCCGGCGCGGCAATCGTTCATCGTCGAGCTGGTGGGGAAGGAGGACCTCACCGATGCCATCGCGCTCAACTCCGGCGGCTTCAACCTGGCGCGAGTGATCGGTCCGAGTCTGGCGGGTATCGTCATCCATCGGCTCGGCATCCCGTGGGCGTTCGCGCTCAACGCGCTGAGCTATCTGGCGGTGCTGGCCTCCCTGTTCAGCATTCGCCGCCCGGCGCGCGCCGCGGCGCGGGTGGTGGCGACGCCCATGGAGGGGCTGGTCGAGGGACTGCGCTTCATGCTGAAGACGCGCGAGGTCTCGAGGCTGATCGGGCTGGTGGCGGTGTACGCGATCTTCGGGATGCCGTATCTGGCGCTCATGCCGGTGGTGGCTCGCGACGTCTTGCGGAGCGACGCCAGCGGGTACGGCATGCTCCTCACCTCGGTGGGCATCGGCGGCTTCGCGGGCGCGCTGGGATTGGCCGCCTTCGGCCGACGAGCGCGACGCGGACGGCTGCTCGAGCTGTCCGCGTACACCTTCTCCCTCCTCCTCATCCTCTTCTCCTTCTCGCGCTCGCTCCTCCTCTCCGCCGCTCTGCTCCTCTTCGTGGGCTGCACCATGATCCTGAGCAACGCCCTCGCCAACGGGCTGCTGCAGACCTCGGTGCCTGACGAGTTGCGTGGCCGGGTGATGTCCGCCTACGCCTGGGTGTTCGTGGGGCTGGGCCCGGTGGTGGGTCCGCTCCTGGCGGGCGCGCTGGCGGACCAGATCGGCGCCACGCACACCATCGGTGTCATGGCCGCGGTGACGCTGGCGTACGTGTGGTGGGTGTTCCGGCGGCGATCGCCGCTTCGTCAGGCGTAGCGCGGGGCTCCGCGCCGGTCAGGCGAGCCGAAACTTCTCGCGCGCCAGCCTGACGACGATGTCGGCGGCGCCGTCGAGGCCCAGCCACTCGGTGTCGAGGCAGAGGTGATAGTTGGAGGGATCGCGCCAGGCGCGCTTCCAGTGCCGCTTCACGTACTGCTCGCGCTGCCGGTTGGTGTCGTCGGTCAGCCGCTCGGCCTCGCGCTCGCTGATCCCCATGCGTGCGGCCACCCGGGCGATGAGGGCGGCGCGCGGCGCGTAGCAGAAGAGATGAATGACGTCGTCGCGCGACGCCAGCACCGCTTGGGCGCCGCGACCGACCAGCACCGCCGACCCGCGCGCCACCGCTTCCTCGATGATCCGCGTCGTCACCTCGACGATGCGCTCCTCGCTGGGCGGAAGGGTGGTGGTGGGGGCCGGGGCGAAGCTCTCCGGATTCGCCAGCGTCAGCGAGTCGGCGAGTCGCTGCGCCAGCGATGCGACGCGCTCCTCCCGTTTCTCCACCTCCGACGTCGGCACACCGAGTCGCTCCGCCACCTCATCGATGAACGCGTTGTCGAGCAGCTCCCATCCCAACGCCCGCGCGATGCGCAGCGCCACCTCCGAGCCGCCGGAGCCGAACATGCGCGACACGGTGACGATCGCCACGGCGCCTCAGGTCATCAGCCCGCCGCCGAAGAGATCCTGATTCGGGCGGCGACGCTCGGGAGATTGGGCGCGTCCGTACTGCCCGGCGTCGGAGCGCGAGATCTTCTTCCGTGCCACCAGCGCCTCGAGCACCAGCTCGCACGCGGCGGCGGTGGCCGGCGCGTCGCCCTCGGTGGCCAGCGCCACGCCGTACACCAGATCGAGCAGCGACGGGATGCGATCGAACCCCTGGAGCATTCCCTGCGCGGACACGTCGTCCGCCACCTGCATGGCGTTGCCGACGTCGAACCACATCACCATGTCGTCGGTGTTCACGCCACCCGCGCGGCCGGTGAACGTGGCGTCGGCGGCGCGCCGGATGAGCTCGTGGGCGATGGCGTGGCTTCCCACCAGCTCTCCCTCGTACTCCAGCTCGATCTTCCCAGTGATGGCGGGGAGCGCGGCGTAGATGTCGCTGATGCGCGGCACCACCTCGCACTCGCCGGTGAGCACCGCGCGACGCTCGGCGTTGGAGATGGCGTTCTCCATCACCGAGATCGGCATGCGCTGCGACACGCCCGACCGCTTGTCGATGCGCTTGTCGGTGCGCGCCTCGAAGGCGATGCGCTCCACCACTTCGGACATGAAGTCGGGGACGCGCACCGGCAGCCCGCCGCGGGCGGTCCAGGCCTCCTGTCGCGTGATGGCGACGCCGAGGTCGACGCTCGACGGGTAGTGCGTGAGGATCTCGCTGCCGATGCGGTCCTTGAGCGGCGTGATGATCTTGCCGCGGGCCGTGTAGTCCTCGGGGTTGGCGGTGAAGCACATGAGCACGTCGAGCGGGAGGCGCACCGGATAGCCTTTGATCTGGACGTCGCCTTCCTGCATGATGTTGAACAGACCCACCTGGATCTTGCCGGCGAGGTCGGGGAGCTCGTTGAGGGCGAAGATTCCGCGGTTGGCGCGCGGCAGCATGCCGTAGTGGATGGTGAGCTCGTCGGCCAGCATGTGGCCGCCGCGCGCCGCTTTGATCGGATCGACGTCGCCGATGATGTCGGCGATGGTGACGTCGGGGGTGGCCAGCTTCTCCACGAATCGCTGGTCGCGGGTCACCCAGCTGATGGGGGTGTCGTCGCCGGCTTCGGCGATGCGCAGGCGCGCGAACTTGGAGATGGGGGCGAACGGATTGTCGTTGATCTCGCTGCCGGCGACGATCGGGATGGCGTCGTCGAGCAGCGCGGTGAGCGCGCGCAGGATGCGCGACTTCGCCTGTCCGCGCAGGCCGAGCAGGATGAAGTTGTGTCGCGACAGGAGCGCGTTGACGATCTGCGGCACGACGCTCTCGTCGTAGCCGAGGACGCCGGGGAAGATGTCGCCGCCTTCGGCCAGGCGGCGCAGGAGGTTGGCGCGTACCTCGTCCTTCACGGATTGATGCGCGAGGTGCGGCGCGGCGAACGGAGAGCGCTTGAGGGCGCCCAGAGTTTCGGGGAACGACGTCACGGGGAGCTACTCCGGTGAGGCGCGAGAGCCCGCCCGCCTGGGAGGGCGGCGCGGGCGACATTCGGAGCGTACATGCCGGGCATCCGGCGCGCCAGGGGGTTGCGAGGCGCACCGACGCGCGGCGACGCGCGCGGGCACGTGCGAGCACCTCAATCCGCCGCCGACACCTCGACCAGGTTGTCGTAGAACACGGGGCCGTGCCCCATGTCCGTCTCGCGCTGCGAGGTGGTGTCGTTCGCGTTCTTGCCGTCGGCGGCGTACTTCCCCCACCAGATCGACGGCGCCCACACGGTCCCCTCGCGCACCATCTCCTCCACCCGCGCCGTGGCCAGGAACTCCCCGCGGTCGTTGTGCACGACCACGCGTGCCCCAGTCACCAGGGCGCGACGCTCGGCATCGCGTGGGTGGATCACCAGCTCCGGCTCGCGCGCCGCGCGGCGCAGCGCGTCGACGTTCACGAACGACGTGTTGAGAAACGTGTGAGCCGGCGACGAGATGAGGGTGAGCGGATAGCGGCTGGCCAGCTCCGGTACCTCCTCCGGAAACTCGTACGGCGGAATGAACGTGGGCACCGGATCGAGTCCCATCTCCTTCAGCCGCGCGGAGTAGAACTCGCACTTTCCGCTCGGCGTGGTGAAGCCGCCTTCCGCGTACGGGAGATACGGCGTCGGGATGTTGAGACGCACCCATCCCCGCTCCAGCAGCGCGTCGAGGGTGACCCCTTCCATCCGCGGATGAGGCGACGAGCCCGGTGTGGCGCCGGTGAGCGCCTGCTCGATGAGCGTGAGGTCGTCGTCTCGCAGGCATTCGTGCGGGAGCTTCATGCGCGCGGCGATCAGACGGAAGATCTCGCTGTTCGGCTTCGAGTCGCCGATGGGGGCGATGGATGGCCGATTGAGCGACGCGTAGTGGTGCCCGTAGGAAAAGTGAACGTCCCAGTGCTCGAGCTGCGTGGTGGCCGGCAGCACGATGTCGGCGTGGTCCACGGTGTCCGTCGCGAAGTGCTCGAGGACGACGGTGAACAGGTCATCGCGACGCAGCCCGCGCAGCACGGCGCCGCGGTCGGGCGCCACCGCCGCCGGATTGGAGTTGTAGACGACGAGCGCGCGCACCGGCGGACCACCGACCCCCGCGTCGCCGCGCGTGAGCGCCTCCCCCAACCGGATCATGTTGATCGTGCGCACCGGCGGGGAGAGATCCGGACGCTCCAGCGCGGCGGTGTTGAACTTGAAGTTGCCGCTGGTGGAGAGCTGCACGCCGCCACCGGAGCGGCGCCAGTGTCCCACCACGGCGGGAAGGCAGGCGATGGCGCGGACCGCCATTCCGCCTCCGCGGTGCCGCTGCAGTCCGTAGTTCACGCGAATGAACGCCGCGCGGGCCCGTGCGTACTGCCGCGCCAGCGACTGGATGCGCGCCGCCGGAACGCCGGTGATGGAAGCCACTCGCTCCGGCGGAAAGTCGGCGGCGCGCGCGCGCAACGCGTCGGCTCCGAGGGTGTAGCGCTCGATGTACTCGCCGTCCTCCAGCGCCTCGGCGAAGATCACGTGCAGCATGCCGAGCGCGAGCGCGGCATCGGTGCCCGGGCGGATGGCGATCCATTCGTCGCACTGCGCCGCGGTGCGCGTGCGCAACGGGTCGATGGCGATGATGGGAGCGCCGTGCTTCCGCGCCTCCAGCACGAAGGGCCAGAGGTGCGGGTTCGAGGTGAGCGTGTTGGTGCCCCACAGGAGGACGAGGTCGCTCTCCGGCATCCCTTCCGCGTCCGCGCCGATGTTGGCACCCACCGTCATCCGCATCCCGACGGTGCCGGCCATCGAGCAGATGGTGCGATCGAGCTTGGAGGCGCCGAGCGCGTGGAAGAAGCGGCGGTCCATCGACTGGGCCTGGACGTAGCCCATGGTGCCGGCGTACGAGTACGGCAGGATCGCCTGCGGGCCGTCGCTGGAGCGCGCGACCTCGGCCAGCCGGTCGGCGATCTCGGCGATGGCGTCGTCCCAGGAGACCGGCTCGAAGCGCCCCTCGCCCTTGCCGCCGATGCGGCGCAGCGGACTCGTCAGGCGCTCGGGGTGGTAGGTCCGCTCGACGTAGCGGTTGACCTTGGCGCAGAGGAAGCCCTGGGTGAAGGGATGCTCTGGATCGCCGGCCACCCGCACCGCTTTGCCGTCCTCCACCGTGACCAGCATGGCGCAGGCGTCCGGGCAGTCGTGGGGGCACGCGCCGCGTACGACACCGGACAGGGAGAGGGATGGGACGGATCGGGCTGCGCGTGTCGCCACGGTGGGGCTCCCGAGCGGGCTTTTCGCGGAAGCTAACGTCATGTGAGACAGGCACCAAGCCGTCGGTCAATGGGCCCGACTCTTGACACTCTAGAGGGGCGCCGCAGATTATCTGCCGCTCGGTCTGGCTCGCCGTCGCGCGCACGGCCGATCATTGGTACGTACGGTCCCCCATATTAAGGAGAACGATGATGAAGCGCCTGGCCGTCCTTGCCGCCGTTCTCGTGGTCGCCGTCGCCTGTGCAAAGGATGACGCCGCTACCACGACCGACAGCGCAGCCGCCGCCGCTCCCCCGGCAATGGCCCCCGCCCCAGCCGACACGGGGATGAAGATGGACACCACGAAGATGATGGATTCCGCCAAGAAGACGCCCTGACCTGGGCGCATTCTCGGAAAAGAGGCGCGCCCTGAGGGCGCGCCTCTTTTTCATCGGTGCTCCCTCCACCAGCGATACGATTCGGGGATTCCGACCTCCGGCCGTACCGGGGGTGACCACCCCAGCTCGCGCCTGGCTCGCTCCGACGTGAAGGGGTTGTCTCTGCTGAGAAACGCCAGCGACCCGCCGGCGTGCTGCGCCACCGAGTTTCCGCTGACGATGGCGATCACCGCTCGCATGGCCTCGACGGCGTGCTTGGCGGCCCCGTAGGGCACGTTCACCGTCACCACCCGCCGGTCGAGCCCCTCCGCGGCGAGCGCGATGAATCGCGCGACGGTCACGTCGTAGTCGTTCGCCAGGTTGTATGCCTGCCCCGCGGCCGCGTCGGTAGTCACGGCCCTCACGGCGCCGTCGGCCACGTTGCCCGCATGGACCACCGGCACGGTGGTGCGACCGCCGTTGATCAGCGGGAAGAATCCGAAGCGGAGCAGTCGCGCGACCCGCGGGGTGAACTGCCGGTCGCGCCTGCCATAGATCACGTCGGGGCGGACGACAGTGGCCCAGACGCGGCCGCTGGCGTGCGCGTCGCGCACCAGCTGCTCCGACTCCCGCTTCGAGCGCGCGTAGAAGGCCCCTTCGGGGAGTGGCTTCGTATCCTTCGACTCGTCGGTAGGCGTGACGTCGTAGCGCGCCTCCGGTCCGTACACGGCGACGCTGCTCACCTGAAGGAGACGCGCGCCACTGGCCGCCGCGGCGTCGATCGCGTTCCGCGTCCCCTCCACGTTCGGGATGCGATACTCATCGTAGTCGTTGCGGCGCGGGGTGATCATCGCCGCCGAGTGGAAGATCACCTCCGTCCCACGCGCCGCGCGGGTGAACGCGTCACGGTCGAGGACGTCACCGACCGCCAGCTCGACGCCGAGGTCGGTGAGCCAGCCGGCACCGTCGGGGCGGCGGACCAGCGCGCGCACGCGCCAACCATCCTCTCGCAGGCGCTCCACCAGGTGCGACCCCACCAACCCCGTCGCGCCGGTGACGAGCGCGCTCGGCATCAGAGCTGGAAGGGCAGGGGCGTCACGTCGGCGGTGGCCTCGCCACCCTCCCATCGCACCGCGACGGTGGTGCCGGGCTCGACCTCGCGCCGCACCATGGCCAGCGCGATGGCGCCGAGACGCGGCGAGAGGGCGCTGCTGCGCACGTCACCCACCGCCTTGCCTGACGAGTCGCTCAGCTCGGCGCGGCTGGGCGGGGGCTCGGCGCGGCCGCAGAGGAGACCCCGCAGATGGCGATTGACGTGTCCGCGGAAGTGCACGCGCGCCACCACCTCCTGCCCGGTGTAGCACCCCTTCGTGTAGGAGATCGCGTGCAGCTCCTCGAGGTTGGCCTCCTGCGGAATGGTGTTGTCATCCATGTCCACGCCCCATTCCGGCCGGCCGGCTTCGATGCGCGCCACTTCCCAGGCCAGCAAGCCCGCCGGCGTGGCGCCCGCATCGGACAGGGCGCGCCAGAGCTCGGCGTGCGCATCGGCCGGAAGAAAGATCTCGTATCCCTCGAGTCCCGCGTCGGGCACTCGCGCCACCAGCGCATCGGCCACGCGCTCCGAGGTGGCGTGCGCGTACGGCGCCATTGCCTCGAGCGTGGAGACGTCGACGCCAAGCACGAGAGAGACGATCTCCCGGGCGCGAACGCCGAACACGCCGATCTGGCGGAGCGTGTCCGACGCGTCGCGGTAGGGGGCCAGACGCGGGTTCACGAACTTTCGGAGCGTGGCCATCCATCCCGCCTGCGCGCGCACCGGCGCATCGATGAGGAACCGCTCCCCCTCGGCGAAGATGCGCAGGTCGGCGATGATCTTCCCTTTCGGCGTGAGGGCGGCGGCGTAGAGTCCCTGGCCGCTGGTGAGGGCGTCGACGTCGTTGGTGACCAGGCCGGTGAGGAGCTCCGCCGCCTTCGCGCCCTCCACGCGGCTCCGCCCGCGCGCGCTCCGATCCACCAGCATCGCGCCGCGGCGCAGCGCCGCATACTCGGCCGCGATGTCGCCGTAGTGCATCGCCACCGAATGGCCGGCGATGTCGCCGACGCTCGGGAAGCCGCCAGTGAGCGCCGTGTGCACGGTCATCCCACGCGCTCCGCCTGACGATCGAGCGACTCCGCCAGTGAGTCGAGGTCGCGCGCGGCGAGCGCGCCGCACACCACGATGCATCGCAACCCCGCGCCCACGGCTGCCCGCGCGCCGCTCTCTCCATCCTCGAGCGCGAGCACGGCGTCGCGCCTGACGACGCAACGCCGCTGCAGGCGCGTGAGCGCCCGCTCGTACGAAGCACTGGAGGGCTTCGGCGCGGCGTCCTCGGCGGCGATCACGAATTCCACCAGCGTCTCCAGTCCGGCCAGGCTCAGCATGACGTCGGCGTCGGCGCGCCGCGCGCGGGTGACCACCGCCACGCGCGCGCGCTGTCGCGCGTCCTCGAGGAGATCGCGCGCGCCGGGTACCAGCGTCATCCCGCGCCTCAGCAGCGCGCTGAAGCGCCGGGTGGCGCCGAGCACCATCAGGTCGAGCGTGGTCTCGTCGACCGTGTGGCGGTGGGCGGCCAACAGCCGCTCGATACGCTCGCGCACGGGCGTACATTTCCCTGACTGCAGCTCGTCGTCGGCCACCGGGGTCGCGTGCTCGGCCAGCGTGCCCGCGAGCGCGTCGCGCCAGAGCGGCTCGGTGTCGACGACGACGCCTTCCAGCTCGAGGAGGAGCGCGTCGGTCATGCAGTGAAAGTTACTGTCGTACCGGCGCCGCGTCACCGAGCGCCGCGTACGAGGCGTCGAGCAGCTCCACCGGATGCACGACGCGCGCGCCTGACCCGCGCTGCCTGAGCCCGGCGCCGATCTGCATGAGGCACCCGGGGTTGCCGGTCGCCACGAGCGACGCGCCGGTGGCCTGGATGTGTTGGAGCTTGGGCTCCAGGACGGTCCGCGACAGCTCCGGCTCCACCAGGTTGTAGATCCCCGCGCTCCCGCAGCAGTGCTCGGCGCCTTCCAGCGGCACAAGGTCGAGCCCCGGAATGCTCCGCAGTACGTCGAGGGGCTGCTCGGCGATGCGTTGCGCGTGCAGGAGGTGACAGGGCGCGTCGTAGGTGACGCGCGCCGGGAGGCGCCCGCCGGGCGCGGGACCGGCGGCGGCCAGCAGCTCGGTCACGTCGCGTACTCGTGAGGCGACGGCGGCGGCCCGTGCGCTCCACCGCGGGTCGTCCTCGAGCAGGTGACCGTATTCCTTCATTGCCGAGCCACAGCCGGCGGCGTTGACGACGATGTAGTCGGCACCGCACCTCTCGAACGCCTCGACGTTGCGACGCGCCAGCGCGCGCGCGGTCTCGAGGTCTCCCGCGTGCGCGTGCAGCGCGCCGCAGCAGCGCTGTCCCGGCGCTTCGCGCGCGGCGTAG
>DATFFZ010000122.1:0-13733 GCA_035249845.1 Gemmatimonadaceae bacterium | reverse complement strand
GGTGCCACAGCGATGGCAGAAGCGCGCGTCGGCGACCAGCGGGGCGCCGCATCCGGCGCAGGTGGCGCCGTCGAGTGGCGCGCCGCAGGTCGCGCAGAAGCGGCCGGATGCGACCGCCTTGCAGCGCGGGCAGGTGACTTGGACTGTCGGTGCTGGCGACGGTGGGGAGGAGGCGGGCGACATCGTCGGAAATCTAGCCGGGTGGCGCCTACTGTCGAGCGTCGCGCGGCAGTTCTAGCTTACGCCCCCACCGTCCACCTTGGAGGGAATTCTTGCCGTCGAGGAACCGCGCGCTGATCCCCGATCTCGGTGGTGCCACCAGCAAGGACATCCTCGAGATCGCCGCCAAGAACGAGGTGCGCTTTCTGCGCCTTCAGTTCACCGACATTCTGGGGATCAACAAGAACGTCGAGGTTCCAGCCTCGCAGTTCGAGAAGGCGCTTCGCGGCGACATCATGTTCGACGGCTCGTCGATCGAGGGGTTCGTGCGCATCGAGGAGTCGGACATGCTGCTCACTCCCGATCTGGGCACGTTCAAGATCTTCCCGGTTGGTGAGAAGGCCGATCGCGTGGCGCGGGTGATCTGCGACATCTCGACGCCCGACGGTGCGCCATTTCCCGGCGATCCCCGCGCGACGTTGAAGCGGCAGATCGCGCACGCGAAAGAGCTCGGCTTCACGATGAACGCGGGGATGGAGGCGGAGTTCTTCATGTTCCGCCCCGGGCCCGAGGGGGAGGCGTCCACCGCCACGCACGACGTGGGTGGCTACTTCGATCTTGCGCCGGTCGACCTGGGGGAGACCGCGCGGCGGGCGATCGTGGATGTGCTGGAGCAGATGGGATTCGAGGTGGAGGCGGCGCATCACGAGGTGGCGCACGGGCAGCACGAGATCGACTTTCGTTACGCCGATGCACTGACGACGGCCGACAACATCGCCACGTTCCGATTCGTGGTGAAATACGTGGCGCGTCAGTTTGGTCTCATCGCGTCGTTCATGCCCAAGCCGATCTACGGGCAGAACGGGAGCGGGATGCACACGCATCAGTCGCTCTTTCGCGGGAGCGAGAACGCGTTCTGGGATGCGAGCGCGGAGTGGGAGCTGAGCAAGGATGCGCTACACTACATCGGCGGCCTGCTCCAGCACGCGCGCGGCTTCTCTGCGATCACGAATCCGCTGGTGAATAGCTACAAGCGTCTGGTGCCGGGGTACGAGGCGCCGGTGAACGTGGCCTGGTCGATGCGGAACCGCTCACCGCTGATTCGCATCCCGGACCGGCGCGGCCTGGGGACCCGGGTGGAGCTCCGGATGCCCGACCCGGCAGCGAATCCGTATCTCGCGCTGGCGGTGATGCTGGCCGCTGGGGTGGATGGGATCGAGACCGAGGCGGACTATCGCGAGCCCGTGAACCAGAACATCTGGGAGATGTCGCATCGCGAGAAGCGTCGGCTGCGCATCGACGATCTGCCTCACGACTTGAACGAAGCGTGTGACGAGTTGGAAAAGGACAAGGTGATCACGGCCGCGTTAGGCGAGCACATCACGAGGCATTTCTTGGAGGCGAAGCGGGAGGAGTGGCGGGAGTACATCACGCAGGTATCGGGGTGGGAGCTGGAGAACTACCTGGCGAAGTACTGAACGGCGCGGACGCGCCGTCAGGCGTGCATCACGCGCCCTTCGCTTGCCTCCACCGGCCGGCCGCGCGCAAACCCTCTCAGCATGGCATCGATCGCAACGTTGACCGTCTGCTGCAGCGGTCTCCAGGGGACATCCGAATCGCGGGTGCGGGCGGCGTGGAGGGAGACGGCGCCGTGGAGGCCGGCCCAGAGGGTCTGGGTGACGAGGTCGATGTCGGTGACGTCGGGGCGGAAGCGGAGGCTGGCGATCGCCTGGGCGACGGCTCGACGGAGGATGGCGTAGAGCTCGTTGGCGGGACTGGACGGGTTCGGCTGGGGAGCGAGGAGCGAGACGTCGTCAGGCATCTCCGGCGGGGCGACAAACATCTGCCGATAACGGTCGAAGTCGGCCACGCCGAACTCGGCGTACACGCGTGCGACCCGGCGGATGCGCTCGATGGGGTCGGCGGTGACGGATATCGCCTCGAGCGCGGTGGTCAGCTCCTCGAACTGGGCAGCCAGGAGCGCGCCGACGATGGCGGACTTGTCGTGGAAGTGGCGGTAGAGCGCGGCCGCCGAGTAGTCGAGACGGTCGGCGATACGGCGCATGGTGAGTGCGTCGTACCCCTCACGGAGAGTGATCTCGCGCGCCGCCTCCAGGATTCTGACGCGCATCGCCGCGCGCTCGCGCTGGCGGCGTTCGAGAGTCGTCATTGCACGAGCCGCCGTCGTTAACCGCGTTCACGACGCGAATTTCGTTAACACAGCTGGCCATCGCGACGGGTTACGATAGGGAAAGTTAGGCGGCAGCGCAACAAGCAGACGAGGGAGGAGGGAGGAGGTCGGAGAACGGCGAACGGCAACGGCGGCATTAGGCATTGGGCATTGGGCATTCGGGCTCCCGCGACGGAATCTCTGCGCCGAGACCCCTAATGCCAAATGCCGAATGCCTAATGTCGCGCTGTTCGCAGTTCCTCCTCCCTCCTCCCTCCTACCTTGGCACCGCCACCAAGCCTAACGGCACCCGCCTCAGCCCTTTCCACTCTCGCTCTCCTCCACCCGCCTCGCGCACCAGCAACTGCCCGGACAGCCCGCCGTCGAGCATCACTGCCTGACGAGCGCCGAGAGCGCCCATGAGGGCGGCCATCTCGGGGACGGTGGGGCCGAAGGGGAGCTCGGAGAGGAGTCCGCCGAGTGCCTCGAAGCGGGTGAGTGCCACCAGAATGCGGCCATCGCGGAGCTCGCCGACGGCGAGACGGGAGTCGCGGTGGTCGAGGTCCACGCCGCGACCGCGCTGGCGCAGCGGCTCGGGAACCAGGCCGTCGCCCGTCAGCAGAACCGGGTACGATTGAAAGGCCTCGGCCACCCCGCCGCGGGCGCGAGCTGCCGACAGACTCTCGGCGGCGACGAAGCGCACGCGCCCGGCAGTGTCGACCACCACCGCCATGGAAAGCGGTCCGACGCCGGGCGGACGGTACTCACGGCCGTGATGAACCACCCAACCCCACGGCCCATCCTCGGAGAACTGCCCGGCGTTGATGGCCAGGAGCGCAGCGGCCGGCGCGGCGCCCACCCACCAGGCGCCGAGCGTGCCCGGGCCATCGGCCCTGGCGGCGAGGGAGATGGTGTGCCGCGCGGGGTCCAGCCGGGCCAGGATCACGCGCAGACGCCACGCTTCCCCGGCACCGGAGAGGCGAAGCTCGCCCCACTCGAGGCCGGGTGACGCGCGGTGCCAGGTGACGGCGTCGCGCATCAGTGGAAGCTCGCCGCTCCACCTGATGGGCGCGCGGTCCGCCCACCACCAGCGCCGCCAGCCATCGGCGGCGAAGACGGCGAGCACCTCGGCCACGCGCGCCGGTGCCGCGGCGCCCCCGAAGAGGAGCGCCGCAACGCACACGAGCGCGACTACTGCCAGTCGGCTGGCAGATCGCCCCAGTACGACCACGCGATGCTCCCGTCACGGAAGTATGGCTCGAGCACGGCGAGATCCTTCGCGCGTGCCTGCATCACCGCCTGCTCGCTCGCCGTGAACGCCAGGTGCTTGTCAGGCTTCCCCTGCGTCAGCACCCACGCACCGATGCGCTCACGGAGGAGTCCAAACTGATTCCTCGTGAAGTCGGTTCGGGCGCTGGCCGCGAGCGTCGTTCCGGAGGAGGAGCGAGCCGGCGGCTCCGGTGGCTGCACCGGACGCACCCCGCACTTCTTGATCCCCGGATAGGCCAGCAACTGCTGCTCGGCCATGATGTCCTGCAGCTCGACGTTGATCTCGGCGACCTTCTTCTGATCCATCGCCGTTCCCTTGGCGATCTCCTTCTCGAGCGCGGCGTTCACCACCTCCAGTCGCTTGTCGAGCTTGAGCACGGCCGGATCGTTATCCTCGGTTCCCTGGAACTGACTGGGATCCTGCATCACCTGAACTTTGCACATCTCGTACGCCTTGTAGCGCTCCTCGAATTCCTTCCTCCTGGCGGTGAGGTCGATCCGAGCCTTGGCCTCGTCCAGCTGCGGCTTGACGGCGGCGAAAAACTGATCGAGCCGTTTGCCGGTGATCTCCACGGTCGCGTTGGACGCCGCGTTTGAGGTCGCGGTGGCGCCGCGGCTGGCGGAGGCGGTGGTGCTGCTGTCCGCACCCGCCGCCTTGTCGATCGGCTTGTCGACGAGTCCGCCGATTGCCTTTCCGAGCTTCTTGAGCTGCGCCTCCGATGGTGCGGGCGACAGAGCGATCAGCATCGCCCCGGCGAACAGGGCGGCCACTTGATATCGAGACACGATTGCTCTCCGAATCAGGAGTGTTGGCGAAATGACGAGCTCGCTCGCCGACCGGACGCGCGAGTGGGCCGCAGCGGGTTCATTCACTCACGAGCCGCCGCGCCACCTGACCGGCGAAGGGCACCTCCCACGGCTCACCCCGATAGGCGCGATAGATGAGGAGAAGCCAGAGGACGAACGTCCCCAAGCCGAGCACCACGCTGGTCAGCATCCAGATGAGCCAGCCCATGATCGGGATGAAGGCGAGGACGGCACCGAGGATCGAGAGGCCGACCGATGCGACGACGAGAAGGATGCCGAGGGTGATCGACTGAGCGGCGTGGAAGCGGACGAAACGGTCCTCCGTCTCCAAAAGGAAGAAGACGATCCCCGTGATGGGACCGAAGAGGTATGCCAGCGCGCCGGCGACGTTGGAGGCGAGGCCGGTGCTGGTGGTCGACGTGCTGCCGAGATTGCTCATCTAATGCTCCGGTGCTGGGAAGGAAAGGCGGTGACGACCGCTTCAACGGGCGGCCCTCGATCCGGCGGCGATGATGATGAGAGCGTTGGTCGAGTCGATGCGCGCGGTGGTGAAGGAGTCCACGGCGAACACGACGGCCTTGATGCCGCAGGTGGCGTAGGGTGACACTACGAAGGCGAGGATCTGGCTGGTGCGCCCAACCGTGGCGCCTCGGGCGCGTGCGCAGGGTGAAGGAACGGTGATCACGGACTCGTAGCGGGTGGCTCGAGGGTGCTCGCTCCAGGAGATCGTCACCTGACAGGTGAGCGCCCCGGCCGCGCCCGGTCCCCTCACCTCCAGGGAGCCGTCGGCGCCCGCCTCGATCCGGCACCTGGTGGGAGCGATCACTCCGCCCACCGGCATGCCGGGTGGGACCACGAGATAGGGTGAGCCCCTGAGTGACCGGCCGAACTCCGCTTTCTGACCGGGTGTGGCCGCGACCAGGGGCGAGGCGAGGGACAGCGCGAGAACCGAGAAAGCACGCATCATCTGACGGAACCCGAGATTGGGCCGAGGCTGACGGCCACCTCACTTGCGCGGCCGGTTGGGCGCGCGAAGAATAGGCTGAGATGGTCAGCATGGACTCAGCGGCACCTCAGCGGGGCGGTCCCTTTCGCTTGCGCGTGCTCGGCGGACTCGCGGTCGCGAACGGGACCGGCGGTCCGCTCGCGTCGAGTCCTCCCCGTCGGCGATTGGCGATCCTCGCCATGGTGGCGGCCAGCCGCGACCGCGGAATCGCCCGGGAGAAGCTGCTCTATTACTTCTGGCCCGAGGCGGAGGAGGAGAAGTCGCGTCACGCGCTGACGCAGACGCTCTACGCCATCCGTCGCGACCTCGGCGGGGCGGAGGTGTTCCGTGGGTCGTCGGAGCTTCGTGTCGAGCCCGGGGTGCTCACGTCGGACGTGGCCGATTTCGAGAGCGCCGCCGAGCGCGGGGACCACGCCGGCGCGGCGGAGCTCTACTCGGGGCCGTTCCTCGATGGCGTATTCCTCTCGGGGCTCCCGGACTTCGAGCGATGGGTGGAGGACGAGCGCTCCCGCCTGGCGCGGCGAGCCGCCGAGTCGCTTGAGAAGCTGGCGTCGGATGCCGAGCGCCGGGGCGATTGGGCGTCGGCGGAGCGTTGGTGGCGACGCCTGGCGACGCTGGAGCCGCTGAGCGCGCCCTACGCCGTGGGGCTCATGCGCGCGCTGGCCGCGCTGGGCGACCGAGCGGCGGCGATCCGGCACGGCCGTACATATGATGCGCTCGTTCGGGCCGAGTTGGAGAGCGCGCCCGACGCCTCGGTGTCGCAGCTCCTGGCGCAGCTGATCGAGCAGCCGGCCGAGACGGTGGTGGTCGACGTTCCGCCACCGCCACCGCCACCGTCGCCGGCGTCGAGCGTTCCGGCGGCGGAGCCGGCGAGCGGAAAGGCGGGCCCGCGGCGCTGGGCGGCCGCGCTCGGCGCGGGCGTGGCCGTCGCCGTGCTGCTGCTCATCCTTCTCCCGCGATTGCTACGGCAGCCGCCCGCGCCGCTCGACAATCAGTGGCTGCTGGTGACGGACGTGGAGAACGCGACCGGTGACACCGTGTTCGACCGCTCCATCTCGGTCGCGCTCTCGTCCGGCTTGCAGCAGACGTCGCGCGTGTCGCTGGTGGCGCGGTCGCGGGTTCGGGATGCCCTGGCGCTCATGGGGCGGAGCGGCGCCGACTCGGTGCTCGACGAATCGCTGGCACGCGAGGTTGCCCAACGCGTGGGCGTGCGGACGCTGCTCGTCCCTTCGATCGCGCGGCTCGACAGCGTCTACGTGATCAACGCGCGCATCGTGGATGCGGCGACGGGAGATCTCGTCGTCGCCGAGCAGGCGCGCTCACGGGGGCGTGGCGGCGTTCTCGACGCGCTCGACGAGCTGTCGGCCCGCCTGCGCCGCCGATTCGGAGAGTCGGTGCTGGCCGCCGCGCGCGACGCGGTGCCGCTGCCGCAGGCCACCACCAGCTCGCTCGAGGCGCTCAAGCTCTACGCCGACGGCAACCAGGCATTCAACAACGCGGATTATCCGCTGGCCGCCACGCTCTACGAGAGCGCGATCGCGCGCGACTCGAACTTCGCGCTGGCGCACGCGGCGCTGGGAACGACACACGCCTGGTCCAACCAGCGGCCGCTGGCCGAGGAGCACTTCGGCAGAGCGCTCTCGCTCCTCGACCGGCTGAGCGCGCGCGAGCAGGTGTTGATACGGGCGCGGGTGGAAGGGTGGCGCGGCAACTGGGAGCAGCAGGCGACGCTGCTGTCGGGCTATCTCATGCGCAATCCGGAGGACATCGACGCGCGATCGCAGCTCGGCTACGCCTACATGCGCGCGGAGGGCCTGGAGGAGGCGCGCGGCGTGTACGAGCCGATGGCGGCCAGCGGCCAGGCGGACGCGGGCGACCTCATCAACCTGGCGGTGGTGTACCGCGGACTTCGCGACGCGGAGAGGTCGGTGTCGCTCTATCGTCAGGCATTCGCCATCAATCCGTCGTACGAGACCGAGATCATCACCAACGGCGAGTATGGGATGTCGCTGGTCTTCGCCGGCCGCACCGACGAAGCACGCGCGACGTTCATGAAGATGCTGGCGGGGAACCAGAGCCAGCAGTCGCGCGGTCACCGCTCGCTGGCCTACCTCGACATTCAGGAGGGGCGATTCGCCGACGCGACCGCCCATCTGGCCGAGGCGATCGCGGCGCACCAGGCGGCGCGACAGCCGCTGAGTGAAGCGCGCATGCGTCTCCTGCGCTCTCATCTGCTCGACGCGCGCGGGCTCGAGAACGAAGCGAACGTCGAGCGACGAGAAGTGTGGCGCATCGTGGGCTCGGCTTACCTCGAGCCGACGATGCTACTCTGGATCGGCGCGGGCGCGGCGCGGCACGGTGAGCTGGCGCGCGCTCGGGTGCTGCTCGACAGCATCGAGGCGAGGAGCAATGCCGACAACAAAGCGGACCAGACGGCGCGCGAGCTGATGGGCGGCGCGCTGGCCGCGGCCGCCGGACGCACGGAGGAAGCGAACGCCCGCTTCGCGGTGGCGCTCAAGCTGGACTCCTCGACCTACGTGCGCAGCGAGGTGGCGGGGTGGCTGGAGCTGCTTGGCGAGCGCGAGCAGGCGCTTCGCCTCTTCACGGCGGTGGATGAGGAAGAGGTGTTCGGCTGGGAGGGGCATCTGCCGGCGTTGATGGCGACGTACCGGATGGGTCGGCTGCGTGAGTCGTTGGGCGACAGCGCCGGCGCGCAGGTGGCCTACGAGAAGTTCGCCGCGCGATGGGCGCGGGGTGACGCGGACATCGTGGCACTCGCCGAGGCGCGCGGGAGGCTGCAGGAGTACGCGAGCCGGAATAACGAAGGAGCTCGCCGGCGTTCCCGGCGAGCTCCCCTCCTCACTCCCTGATCCCGGATCGATTTACACGGGGAAGAGTATCTCCCGGTACTTCGGCAGCGGCCACAGCTCGTCCGATAGGGACAGCTCCAGCGCGTCGGCTGCGGCTCGGACGTCGGCCATGCGGTCGGCGGCGTCGGTGGAGAGGAAGTGAGCCTGTTTCTCGAGCGCGTCGTGCATCCCCTCCGCGCGCTCGATCGCGTTGCGCATGGCGGCGCGCGCGGCGCGCAGCGTCTCGATGAGCGAGCCGATCTCGTTGGCCGCGCTCACCTGCGGAACCGGCGTGACGCCGGCCGACCTGGCCAGCGCCGCGCCCTCCAGCAGCAGCCGCGAATACGAGAACGCGGCCGGAAGGATCATGGTGTCGACCATCTGCTCCAGCGTGTGCAGCTCGATGAGCTTGTCCTTCACGTAGCGCTCGAGGCGCACGTGATAGCGTGAGTCCAGCTCTTCCTTGGTGAGGATGCCGAGGTCGGTGAAGAGCTTCCGCGACTGCTTGCTCACCAGCTCGCCCAGCGCCTCGGGGGAGTGACGGAAGTTCGGAAGTCCGCGCCTTTCGGCCTCGGTCACCCATTCCTCGGCGTAGTTGTTCCCCTCGAAGCGGACGGGCGCCGTCTCCTTGAAGATCGTGCGCACCACCTGGAGCACCGCGTCATCCACCGTCTTCGCCTTGGGAAGGACGTCGCGCAGCTTGGCGGTGATCTCGCCGATCGCTTCGGCCACGGTGGCGTTGAGGATCATGATGGGGAAGGCGATCGACTGGCCTCCGCCCACCGCGCGGTACTCGAACTTCTGGCCGGTGAAGGCGAAGGGAGAGGTGCGGTTACGGTCGGTGTTGTCCTTCTCCACCTCGGGGAGCTTGGCGACGCCGAGCTTGATCATCGCTTGCGCGGCGTTGGCCGAGGTCTTCCCGGCGGCGATGTCCTCGATCATGCGTGTGAGCTCGGCGCCCATGAACACCGAGATGATGGCCGGCGGCGCTTCGTTGGCGCCGAGTCGATGCTCGTTGCCCGAGGTGGCGACGCCGGCGCGCAGGAGACCAGCGTGCTTGTGCACGGCGCGGAGCACGGCGGCGAGGAAGACCAGGAAGCGCAGGTTCTGGTGCGGCGTGTTCCCCGGCTTGAGGAGGTTGTAGCCGTCGAGCGCCGGGTCATCCGACGTGATGGCCATCGACCAGTTGCAGTGCTTGCCCGAGCCGTTGATTCCGGCGAAGGGCTTCTCGTGCACGATGGCGCGGAGTCCATGGCGGAGGGCGACCTTTCTCAGCGTGGCCATCACCAGCTGGTTGTGATCGACGCCGAGGTCCGTCTCCTCGAAGATCGGCGCCATCTCGAACTGGGAGGGCGCCACTTCGTTGTGACGGGTGACGATGGGGACGCCGAGCTTGTACAGCTCCTGCTCGACCTCGGTGATGCAGGCCTGGACGCGCTCGGGGATGCCGCCGAAGTAGTGGTCCTCGAGCTGTTGTCCGCGCGGGGGTTGGGCGCCGACGAGCGTGCGCTCGGCCATGACGAGGTCGGGGCGGAGCGCGAAGTGGTTGCGGTCGATCAGGAAGTATTCCTGCTCCGGGCCGAGGGTGGTGTAGACGCGGATGACGTTCTTGTCGCCCAACAGCTGGAGCAGCTCGATCGCTCGCGCCGAGAGGACGTCGCTGGAGCGGAGGAGCGGCGTCATCTCGTCGAGCGCTTCACCGTTGTAGCCGATGAAGACCGAGGGGATGCAGAGCGTGCGGGTGCCGCCGGACTCGACGATGAACACCGGGCTGGCCGGGTTCCAGGCCGTGTAGCCGCGCGCTTCCCAGGTGGCGCGCAGTCCGCCTGACGGGAAGCTCGACGCATCCGGCTCGCTCTGGATGAGCTGGGAGCCGGAGAAGGACTCCATCGCCTGCTTGTTGTCGTCGAAGGAGAGGAAGGCGTCGTGCTTCTCGGCGGTGAGGCCGGTTTGCGGTTGGAACCAGTGCGTGAAGTGCGTCGCGCCATGGGCGATGGCCCATTCCTTAATGACCTGGGCGACGGTGGGGGCGATCTCGAGGTCGAGCTTTTTTCCGTGCCGGATGGCGTCCACCAGCTTGCGGTAGACCTCCTTCGGGAGCTTCGCTTTCATCTGCTTCGCGCCGAAGGTATTGCAGCCGAAGTAGTCGGAGGTCGGCTGCGAGCCCGCGCCGTTGGAGGCGGCGATCGGCGCGAGTGACGGGATGCGGATCGGGCGCCTGGTGATTTCCTGAAGGGCTGACCGGCGGGAGGTAGGCATTGATCGGAGTCTGGACTAGGGTCGGGTAGTAGGGGGTCAGACCGTGCAAATGTATGGCCCGCCGTGCTCACAGTGCAAGGTCAGCTGTGCATTTCGCCTTCCAGGGGCCGGAACATGCCGAGTTCGGCGCAAAATGTTGCAAAATTTGCACGATTCGAGCGACAGGATAGGACGTGGATCGGGCTCAACCCTTCGCGTACGAGTCGGCACCGGTGAAATGAAGGGAGACGTACGGCTCGTCGCCGATCACCCAGCTATCGTGGCCCGGTGCCACGTGGAAGAAGTCGCCGGCCTGCAGCTCGAAGACGCGGCCGTCATCCATGGCCACGGCGACGCGGCCGGTGAGGACCTGGCCGATGTGCTCCACCTGGCAGCTCTTCGTTCCCGCGATCGGGCCGACGTGGACGGACCACTTCCAGCCGGGCTCGTAGCTGGCGCGGCCGATGGTCATACCCGGCATGTGAATGAGATCGAGGCGGCCCTTGTCGAAGTGACGGGTCTCGTCGGGCGAGTCGAAGCGTTTGAGGAGGACGGGGGCGGGAGCGGGGGCGGTCATGAGTCCAGGGTCCAGGGTGCAGGGTGCGGGATTGAATATACGGAAATACCGGCGGTTCCACCGACCGGCGCTCCAGCTTTCGCTCCCGCTCCCCGCTCCCCGCTCCCCGCTTCCTGCTTCCCGCTACTGCACGCAGGTCGCGTTCGGATCCTTCGAGTACGGTTTGTCCACCACCAGCCGCTGATCCCGATTCGCCACGCGCAAGGTGACGTCGCGGATGAAGTCGGCGATGCGCGCGTAGTGCGGGTAGTCGATGTAGCGCACCTCGTCCGTCACCTGGTGGTAGTCCCCGTGCAGGCCGGTGGTGAAGAACACGATCGGGATGCCGTAGCGGGCGTACATGTAATGATCGCTCCGACAGTAGATGCGCTCGGGGTGGCCGTCCGCGTCGAAGGCGTAATCGAACACGAAAGGTGTGGAGAGCGCGCCGTTGGCGGCGTCGATGATGTCGCCCAGCTGGGTGGAGAGACGGCGGGCGCCGATCGGCTGGAGATACCGGTCGCCGCCGGCCGGTGGACGATCCGCGGCCGTGCCGCGGCCGATCATGTCGACGTTGATCTGCGCCACGATGGAATCGCGCGGCACCGTGGGGTGGTCGGTGAACCAACGCGCACCGACCAGTCCGATCTCCTCCGCGTCGTGCCACACGAAGAGGAGCGAGCGGCGCGGCCTGGTGGTCGAGCGAGCGACCGCTTCGGCGATCTCGAGCACCGCCATGGAGCCGGAGCCATCGTCGTCGGCGCCGTTGCTGATCGAGTCGGAGCGCGGGGGGCGACCCGATCTCGCGCTGTCGACGTTCACGCGCAAGGTGGCGCGCTGCGCTGCGCTCGGCACGCGGTCTCCGTTCGCCATCCGCATGGCGAAGAGCGCGGCGTTGGTGGCCTTCATCGAATCGTGATCCACCGCCGTCGCGCGGATGCCGACGTGGTCGTGGTGCGCTCCGATGGCGACGTACTGCCCGCGCAGCGCCGGATCGCTCCCGCGAAGCACGGCCACCACGTTCCGTCCTGGTGACGGAGCGATCACGTAGCCCACGCGTCCGGTGACCACCTTCCCCGGCATGCCATTGGCCGCCGAGGCGGCCATGGTGGAGGCCATCTCGCGTGAGGCGAGGAGTACCGAGGGCACCTGTGCCGCCGCTGGTCCGCGCGCCGCGGATGTGGAGGGGCGACGATAGCCGGCGATGGTGGCGGCGCTCACGTACTCGAGTCCGCCGACCACGACGGCGGCGGCGGTGCCCAGCCGCCCCGCGGCGGTGAGGCGGGGGGTGCGGGGCTCCACGCCGTCGGGCACGTCGAGCACCACCACCTTCCCGGCGGCGCGCGCGTTGGAGATCCAGGTGGTGCTGTCGGCGAGCGTCCCGCCGTGCACGATGGCGGCGCCGTCGATGTCGCGCGGTGTGCCGCGGACGGGGACCGGCACGTATTCGCGCCAGACGCGGAAGGTGCGATCGTCGATGGCGAGGGTGGCGGTGGAGTCCACCGAGCGCCTGACGAGTGGGATGGACTGGAAGTAGGTGCCGCTGTCCCCCGCCGGTTCGAGTCCCAGCCGGCGCAGCTCGGCCGCGATGTAGGCGGTGCCCTTGCGCGCGCCCTCGGTGCCGGCCTGGCGTCCCATCATCGAGTCGTCGGCGAAGATGGCGAGGCGGTGGCGAAGATCAGCGATGGCGATGGCGGCCTGGGTAGGGGCATCGCCGTCGGGGTGAGACGCCGAGGCACAGCCGGCGAGCGCGAGCGCGCCGAGGGCGGCGAGGATACGTGAAGTGAGTAGGTCGAGAGTCACGTGAGCTCTGCGGCTGGTGGTCCGGGTGCGCGGCGTGCGCCTCGAGAAGCATAGCGCGGGAGCGATGGATGGTCTGACAGCCAGTTTCCGGCCAGGGTCCGACCAGTGGCAAGGGGTGTCGGTTTGGGTCGTTTCCATGGCGTTGTATGCTGGTGACGTTTTCACGTGTTGCGGTAGGGTAGGTGGATTGGCACTCTTGACGGGCTACCAACCCAGATTAGGACATTCTGGCAACAAGGAGAAGCTACCTGCCGTGTCGCAGCGCTAGCACGGCCGCCGACCGCGCGGAGCGCGAGCGATGATCGGCGTCGGCATCGCGCTGGTGCTGCTATCGGCGGTGTTGCACGCGGCGTGGAACTTCCTCGTCAAGCGGGCGAGCGCGTCGGGCGCGACGTTCATCTTCCTGTTCACGATCCCCGCCGTGGTGCTCCTGGCGCCGGTCGCGCTCCTGCTCATCGCTCGTCAGACCTTTTCCTTCGCGGCGGCGCTCCCCTGGCTGGTCGGAAGCGCGTTCATCCACACCGCGTACTTCCTGCTGCTCCAGCGCGGATACCTTCACGGCGACCTGTCGGTGGTGTACCCGGTAGCGCGCGGGGCGGGCCCGCTCCTCGCCGCGCTGGCCGCGGTGGTGCTCTTCAGCGAGCGTCCCTCGCTGCTGAGTGCCGCCGGCGCCCTGGCGATCATCGGGGGTACGGTCGCGCTCGCGCTCCAGAGCATACAGGCGCGAACCGAAGCGAACAGCGGGTCCCGATGGAGATCGGTCGTCTACGGGCTGGCGGTGGGCGCGTTCATCGGCGTGTACACCGTGTGGGACAAGCACCTCGTCACCACCCTCGCTGTGCAGCCGGTGGTGTTGGAGTGGCTGCTCAGCGTGTC
>DATFFZ010000121.1:0-22354 GCA_035249845.1 Gemmatimonadaceae bacterium | reverse complement strand
CGGACCGCTCGAGCCGTCGGGATGCCCGACTCGAGCATCAAGGTCTTGGCGAACGCCTTGGAGGACTCGATCCGGGCGGCAGCCTGGCTGGGGCCGAAGATGGCCACGCCCTCGCGTCGAAAGAGGTCCGCGATGCCGTCTGCCAGCGGCGCCTCGGGGCCGACCACGGTGAGGTCGACGCGCTCCTCCCTGGCGAGGCGCAGAAGGCTCTGGAGGTCACTGGTGGGCACCGAAACGCATCGGCCGAGCGTCGCCAACCCCGGGTTACCCGGGGCAGCGATCAGCTCGGCCGTAGGATCGTCGCGCTTGAGCTTCCAGGCGAGGGCGTGCTCACGCCCCCCGCCGCCGACGATCAGAACCTTCACTTCGTCGGACCGCGGAAAGCACCGGTGAAGGCGTCGCGCGCGCCGCGCAGGATAGCGGCCACCTCGTCGACCGCGCCACGTGTCTGATCGCCGTAATAGCCGGCGGCCTCGGCGTAGTCCTGCGAGAGCGGGCGCGTGTCGTCGCCCCGGCGCGGGTAGTCGCCGCCCAGGATCCGCTCGTACTGACCGGAGGTCATCCAGCGCTGGAGCTCGCCGGCGCGCACGGTGTTGAAGGGGTGAGTGCGGAACGCCACGTTGAGCACCTTGAAGATGGTGTCGATGGCCGAGCCGCCTTCCTCGTACTCCCGCGCCTGAACGAGGAACTCGTCGAGGCTGATCGTGTCCTCCTCCTCGGCCGGCAGTCCCCCGTCGGTCTCGTAGCGCGCGCCCCCGCCCGCGAACTTGAGGAACATTCGCATGGACGCGTTGGGGTCCTGCGAGGCGAGCATTCCCGCGCGGTCGCTGGAGAGCTCGCTCTTCCGGTACCACTCGAAGAGCGCCAGCTCGATCGGCAGGAGCGCCATGCCGGCGAGAAAGGGGAGGTTGCGCGAGCCGATCCAGAGGAGGATGAGCGCGATCGTGCGATAGGTCGCGTGCCCGCTCATGATGTGACCGAGCTCGTGCCCGAGGATGACGCGCTGCTCCTCGCGGTCGAGAAGCGCCAGCGCTCCGGAGTTGAGCACGATGAATGGCCTCTCGAAGCCCACGGCGCCGGCGTTGGCGAATGGCGTCTGGGTGACGTACAGGTCGGGGCGCTCCGGCCAGTCCATCGTCTCCAGCACTTCGGTGTAGAGCGTGTTGAGCTTCGGCCGCTGCCGCGGGCCGATCTTCACGGCGTTGGCGAGGAAGAGGTGGCGGATCCCGCGTTCGCCGAAGAAGCCAAGGATCTTCCGAACCAGATCATCGAACCCCGGGATCGCCCGCAACGTCTGCAGCGCGGCGCGGTCGGCCGGGTGCTCCCAGGCAGTCGGGGAGATCTGAGTGAGGACTTTGCGGTCGGCCATGAGAAAACCTCAGTGCGTGATGGGCGAGGCTGCTGCCCGGGCTGCGTCCAGCCCTTGGCTGGACTCTTGGGGGCGGAGAGCGGAGGGCGCCGGCGAAAACGGTAGTCACCGGGGCGTGCCTGCGATGCTGACTCTCCAGTCGCCGCTCCCCGCTCTCACATTCCTTCAAACGCCCGCTCCACGTCCTCCAGCAGGTCTTCGACGTCTTCGACACCGCAGGAGAGGCGGACGAGGCCATCGGTGATGCCAAGCTCGGCGCGGCGGGGGGCCGGGACCGAGGCGTGCGTCATCGTGGCCGGGTGGCTGATGAGACTCTCTACCCCACCCAACGATTCCGCCAGCGAAAAGATTCGCGTGCGGCCGAGGACCGTCGCCGCGCGCTCCCGAGTGCCCACGTCCACCGTGATCATTCCCCCGAAGCCGAGCATCTGCCGGCACGCCAGGGCGTGCTGCGGATGCGAGCGCAGCCCGGGATAGATCACGCGCTCGTGTCCCATTCGCTCGGCCAGGCGGGCGGCGACCGCGCGTCCGTTGGCGTCGTGCTGGCGCATGCGCAGGTGCAGCGTCTTGGTGCCGCGCAGCGCGAGCCAGGAGTCGAACGGGCCGGGCACCGCGCCGGCGGCGTTCTGGAGGAACTGGAGACGGTCGGCCAGCGCATCGTCTTGCAGCGTCACGATTCCGCCGATCATGTCGCTGTGCCCGTTCAGATACTTGGTCGTCGAATGGAAGACCACGTCGGCGCCCAACTCGAAGGGGCGCTGGAAGAAAGGCGTGGCGAAGGTGTTGTCGACCAGCAGCAGCGCGCCGGCCTCGTGCGCGATCTCGGCGACGGCGGCGATGTCGGTGATCCGCATGAGCGGATTGGTGGGCGTCTCGATCAGAACGGCGGCGGTGCGCTCGCGCAGCGCGTCACGGACGTTCTGCGGGTCGCGCGTGTCGACGTAGCTGAACGAGAGGCCGAGCCGGCTCAGCACCTGGTCGAAGAGCCGGAAGGTTCCGCCATAGACGTTCTCTCCGCAGATGATGTGGTCACCCGCTGAGAAGAGCTTCATCAGGGAATCCACCGAGGCCGTACCACTGGCGAAGGCGAAGCCGTGCTTCGCACCTTCCAGCGCGGCGACGTTTCGCTCCAGCGCCTCGCGCGTCGGATTCTTCCCACGAGCGTACTCGTACCCCTTGTGCTCGCCCAGCGCGTCCTGCACGTAGGTCGACGTGAGGTACACCGGTGTCATGATCGCGCCCGCGAGCGGGTCCGGACGTTGGCCGGCATGTATGGCGCGCGTCCCGAAGCGCGCGTCGAGATCGTCGTCGAAGATCCGGGTCATGCGGAGTGCCTAGTGAGACGAGATGTCCTTGAAGATAACCACCGCGCGATGACGCGGCGAGCAGACGGCCGAGGCGCGTCGCAATGAAGACGACGCCGGCGAGCGGCAACGGCGCGCTGCACTGCCTGGTGGTGGACGACGAAGTGCGGCTGCGGCAGGCGCTCATCCGACTCATGCAGGGCGACGGCTTCATCTGCCACGAGGCGGGATCGGGGACGGACGCGCTCAAGGTGCTGGAGCGCGAGCCGGTGGCGCTCCTGCTCTCCGATCTCCGCATGCCGGGGATGGACGGCGCCGAGCTTCTGCGACGCGTACGGACGAGCTATCCCGACGTCGCCGTGGTGATGATCACCGCCGTGGCCGAAGTCGAGGTGGCGGTGGACTGCCTGGCGCTCGGCGCCATGGACTACCTGACCAAGCCGTTCGTGCTGGAGGAGGTGCGCGCGCGCGTGGCGCAGGCGCTGGAGAAGCGGCGGCTCATCGTCGAGAACCGCAACTATCAGACGCGGCTCGAGGATCGCGTGCGGGCGCAGGCGCACCGCCTGGAGGAGCTCTTCCTGGCCGGCATCCAATCGCTGGCGGAAGCGCTGGAGCTCAAGGACCCCTACACGCGCGGCCACTCGATCCGCGTGAGCCGGTACGCGCTGGCGATCGCCGAGGCGATGGGCGTGGACGCGGAGACCACGCGCCAGATCGAGCTCGGCGGCCACCTGCACGACATCGGAAAGATCGGCGTGCGCGAGGCGGTGCTGAACAAGGCGGGGAAGCTCACCCCCGAGGAATACGAGCACATCATGACGCACCCGGTGCTCGGCTGGCGGATCCTCAAGCCGTTGTTAGGCGACGCGCCCATGGCGCTCAACATCGTGCGCTCGCATCACGAGCGCTTCGACGGGCGCGGCGTGCCCGACGGGCTGGCGGGCGATGCCATTCCGCGCGAGGCGCGGATCATCACCGTGGCCGACGCCTTCGACGCCATGATGAGCGTGCGCCCCTACCGAAAGGGGCTCTCCTACGACGACGCGATCACGGAGATCCGCCGCCACTCGGGGTCGCAGTTCGATCCGGGGGTCGTGTCGGCGTTTCTCGACGCCATGGCCGGCGGCGTCGCCAAGGAGCGGACCCCGGACGACATCATGGCGGTGTGATGGCGATGACGCCCGGCTGCTTGTAGACCGACAGCCGCTCCGCGCACCACCGCTCCACCGCTTCGCGCTCGACGTCGCCCACGATGTCGAGCGCGATCTCGTTCTCGCGGGCGGCGTCGGGAAGCGCGCGCACCGACACGCGGCGGACGCCCGGCATGGCGCCCACCGCGCGCTCCAACTCGCGCGGATAGATGTTGAAGCCGTTGCGGGTGAACATCGGCTTCAGCACGCCGCGGAAGGTGACGCGACCCTCGGCATCGACGTCGCCGAGGTCGCCCGTTCGCAGCCACTCTCCCTCGCGCCGGAGCCCGCGGTCGCCATCGCGCACGTACCCACGAAACACGTTCTCGCCGGTCACCGCGATCTCGCCCGGCTCGAGGATGCGCACGCGCACGCCCGGGAAGGGGAGCCCGAGCGTGCCCCTCGCGTTCGGCAGCCGCACGCCGTTGAACAGGCAGGCCGGCCCGGCTTCGGTGAGTCCGTACCCCTGCCGCAGCTCGACTCCGGCGACGTCGGCCCAGCGGTCCTGCACCACGCGCTCGAGCGGTGCACCGCCGCAGATGCACACGCGAAGTGACCCGGCGCGCAAGCGGTCGCCCCGCTTCTCGAGGAGGGCGAGGAGTCCCTTGAATATCGAGGGCACCGCCAGCAGAAGCGTGATGTCGCGTGTCTCGAGCAGCTCGAGCGCGCGCGCCGGATTGAATCGCGCCAGGGTGGTGACCCGCCCGCCGACCAGCAGCGGCGCCAGCAGCGTGATGGTGAATCCGAACAGGTGCGCGAAGGGAAGGAGCGCCAGCGAGTGAGCGTCGGATTCGAGGGCGGCGGCCTCGCGCGCCGCACGCGCGTTGAAGAGCAGGTTCCGGTGGGTCAGGATCGCGCCGAGCGGTGTCCCCTCCATGGCGGAGGTGTAGACGATCACCGCCTCCTCGTCTCGCCCCGGCACATCCGGATCGCCCGCCAGATCGAGCCCAACGTGCGACCCGAGATCGACCTCGCGCCTGTCGCCGGCGTGTTCGTAGCGCGCGCTCCGCGGAGCATCGTCGAGAAGGACGCGCGGGATCGCCGGTGGGAGCTTGCCCGCGAGCGACGCGATGGTGAGCACCGCTCCGACGTCGGCGTCCGTGAGCTGGTGCTCGATCTCGGGGGGCGCGGCCAACGGATTGATGAGCACCGCGCCGCGGCCGTCGGCGGCGGCGAGGGCGGTGAGATACGCCGGTGTCGTCGGAAGGAGAATGCCGGCGCGCTTGCCGGCGAGGGCGCGCACCAGCGGCGCGCAGCGCTGGAGGAGCGTCAGGCCGGCGGCCACCAGCTGGCCCGTGGGAACGTCGTCGATCGTGCCGCCGTGCGCCGCCGCGGCCAGCGGCACCAGCGCCAGCGGATCGCTCACAGCTGGAAGCGGCTCATCGCTCCCTTGAGCCGCGAGGCGATGGTCGCCAGCTGCTGGCTCGACTCGGTGACGTGCGTCATCGATGCGGTCTGCTCTTCCACGACGGCGCTCACTTGCTGGGAGGTGGTCGCGTTCTGCTCGGCGACGATGGCCACCGCCTGGATCTCGCTGGCCAGGGCCTCGGCTTCCCGCTGCTGCTCGATCGCCGACTCGACGATCAGCGTCACCGCGCCGCGACTCCCCTCAATCTCGCTGGCGATCTGCGTGAGCGCGAGCGTGGAGGAGCGGATCACCGTCTCCCCCGACGCCACGGTGGTGCTCACCTGGCCAATGTGTTGCGACATGCGCTCCGACGCCGTCCGGATCTCCTCGGCCAGCTTCTTCACCACGTCGAGGGCGCGGCTGCTCTCGCCGGAGAGCTTGCGCACCTCATCGGCGACCACCGCGAAGCCTCGGCCATTCTCTCCCGCGCGCGCCGCCTCGATGGCCGCGTTGAGCGCCAGGAGCTTCATCCGCCTGGCGATGGCGGCGATCGTGGCGGTGATCTGGCCGATGCGCTCCGACTTCTCGGTGAGCTCCGAGACCGCGGGGACGGCGTCGCGCGTGACCGCCGAGATCGCGCCCATGGTATGGAGTGCCTGCTCGGCGCTCACCGTGGCGCGGCTGGCCGAGGCCGACACCGCGTCGGCCGCGACGCGCGCGCGGTGTGCCTGACTGGAGACGTCGAGCGCGCGTGAGGCGACGCGCGAAGAGATGCCGGCGATCGCCTGGATCCCTTCGGTCTGCTGCGCCGCGGAGGCGGCGATCGACTGCGCGGCGCCGGCCACCTGTTGAGTGGAGGCGCTCACCTGCTGCGCACCGGCCGCCAGCTGCTCGGCGGTGGCCGCCACCTCGCCGGCGCTGGCGTCGACGTCGCGGAGGAGGTCGCGCAGGCCGCCGGTCATCCGGCGAAAGGCGGCGGCCAGCATGCCGATCTCGGCGGCCTCGTGCGTTCCGGCGCTCGACGCGATGGCCAGTGGACGGCTCAGGTTCCCGCGGGCGACGTCCTGCGCGTGGGTCGACACCAGCTCGATGCCACGCACCACGCGCCGCGTCACCAGCACGGAGGCGATCTGCACGATCAGCATCACCAGGATCGGCAGCCAGATGAGCCGCGTCAGGCGGGCGCCGAGCTCGGCGACGTACCGGTCGGCATCGAGCGTGACCACCACGAAGCCGGCGGGCGATCCATCGTCGCGGAGGATCGGTGACGCCGCGGTGAGCATGGAGCCGGCGTCGGTGTCGTACAGCCCGGAGTGCGCGGCCTCTCCCCGCTTCAGCGCCGCGGCGAGCGCGGGTGGAGGCGTCCACGCGTAGTTGTATTGCGGCTGTCCGGCGTTCCACGAGGAGTGCGCCAGATAACGGAAGGCTCCCTCGTGCGCACGGACCACTGCGATCCCGTTGGCGAGCTCGCGGATGCTGCCGCCGTTGGCGAGCCAGGTGCGCTTGAGCATGTCGCGCGCGTAGAGGAACGCGCCGCTGTTCTGTCCGCGCGCGGCCACCACGTCGAGCGAGTCGGGGAGCATGACCACGCTGGCGCTGGACGCGATGGCCGTCAGCCGCAGCCCGTGGAGATCGGCGAGCTGCGTGCGCCCCGCCATGTACACGGGGATCAGAACGAACACGAGCGTGGCGATGATGGCCACCGCGCTGATGAGCGACATCTTCCAGCGCAGCGGCAACCGCGACGTCCAAGTCCGGAACGGCGGCAGGGTGACCTCGATGCGGAATGCGACGACGTACTAAGAACGCGTCACATCAGGAGTTGTAACGTCGTGTGATCGAGATCACACCCTGCCACGGGCGCTTGATTGTCGAGCGCGTCGGGATAGCTTACGCGCGACTCGAGGGAGGTGACGGCGTGTACGACGGGCTCATGGTCAGTGTCTCCGGCGTGCGGGGGCGGGTCGGTGAGGCGCTGACACCGGAGGTGGTGGCCCGCTTCGCGGCGGGGTTCGGCGCGTGGGCGGCGAGTCGAGCCGACACGCGCCGAATCGTGTTGGGGCGCGACGCACGCGTGTCGGGGCCCATGTTCCACCGCGCGGTCATCGCCGCGCTGCAATCGGTGGGATGCGACATCATCGACGTGGGATTGGCGCCGACGCCCACCATCCAGCTGGCCGTCGAGGAGCACCACGCCGCGGGTGGGTTGGCCATCACCGCCAGCCACAATCCGATCGAGTGGAACGCGCTCAAGTTCATCGCGTCGAGTGGTCTCTTTCTCGATGCCGACGAGGGTGCCAGCATGCGCGCGGTGGTGGATGGCGCGATTCCGCGGGCGACTTGGGAGCGGCTGGGACGGGTCGAGCAGGATGCCGGAGCCATCGGACGGCACGTCGAGCGGGTGCTGGCCATTCCCTTCATCGATGTGGAGCGCATCCGACAGAAACGCTTCTCGGTGGCGCTCGACTGCGTGCGAGGCGCCGGCGGAGTGATCATGCCGGCGCTCTTGGAGAGGCTTGGCTGCCGGGTCGAAGCGATCAATGTGGAAGCCGACGGGCGTTTCCCGCACCCGCCGGAGCCGGTGGCCGAGCATCTCGGTGATCTGGAACGACTTGTGCGTGACACAGGCGCTGACGTCGGCCTGGCAGTCGACCCTGATGTCGACCGCCTGGCGATCGTTTCTGATGCCGGACGAGCGATCGGCGAGGATTGGACCTTGGCCCTCGCCGCACGCGTTTCGTTGAGGCATCGACCCGGACCGGTGGTTGCCAACTTGTCGACCAGTCGCATCGTGGATGACGTCGCGGCGGAAGCGGGAACACGGGTGATCCGTGCGCCCGTTGGCGAAGTGAACGTCGCGGCGCGGATGCGGTCGGAGGGGGCGGCGATCGGTGGGGAGGGGAACGGCGGCGTCATCCTGTCCGAGGTTCACCTCGGGCGCGACGCCCCGGTTGGCGCGGCGCTGCTTCTGCAGATGATGGCGGAGGATGGCGAGCCCGTGTCGGCGGTGGTGGGGCGCTACCCTCGCTACAGCATCGTGAAGGACAAGCTCGCCCGCCCGAACGCGAGTCTGGCGGACGTGTACGATGTGTTGCGTGACGGATCGCGGGGGGCGGAGGTCGATATGCAGGACGGGCTGCGGCTGTCGTGGCCGGACCGGTGGGTGCACGTCCGTCCATCTGGAACGGAGCCGATCGTGCGAGTGATCGCCGAGGCTCCCACGGAAGCCGCGGCGCGCGAATTGATAGCACGGTCGCGCGAGCCGCTCGACGCGCTTCGCTGAACAACCTTCATCGTCAACCAGAGTCTCCATGTGTGGAATTGTCGGGTACGTTGGTCCACGTGAGTCCACGCCGCTGCTGATCGAGGGGCTCAAGCGCCTCGAGTATCGCGGCTACGACTCCGCCGGGGTCGCCATCCTGAACGGCCGCGGCGTGGAGACGCGCAAGGCGGCCGGAAAGATCGCCGAGCTGGAGACGCTGGTGGCGGCCGATCCGGTGCACGGCACCACCGGGATCGCGCACACCCGGTGGGCGACGCACGGCGCGCCGAACTTCACCAACGCGCACCCGCACGTGGACTGCCTGGGCGACATCGCCGTCGTCCACAACGGCATCATCGAGAACGCGGCGGCCCTTCGCCAGGCGCTCGAGGACCACGGCCACACCTTCACCTCCGAGACCGACACCGAAGTCATCGCCCATCTCATCGAGGAGTACTTCCGCGGAAACCTCGAGGAGGCGGTGATCTCCGCGCTGCGCATGGTCGAAGGGACGTACGGCATCGCGGTGGTGTCGAACAAGGACCGCGAGAAGATCGTGGCGGCGAGGAAGGGAAGCCCACTCCTGGTGGGCCTGGGTGACGGCGAGTACTTCATCGCCAGCGACGTGTCAGCCATCCTGGCGCACACGCGTCAGGTCATCTACCTGGATGACGGCGATCTGGCGGTGCTGGAGCGCGGCGGCTACCGGATCATCGATCTCAACGCGACGCAGATCACGCGCGACGTGAGCAGCATCGACTGGGATCTCGACATGATCGAGCGCGGCGGGTTCCCGCATTTCATGCTCAAGGAGATCTTCGAGCAGCCGACCACGGTCGAGAACACGATGCGCGGGCGCCTGCTGCTGGACGAGGGAACGGCCAAGCTCGGCGGTCTCAATCTGACCAACGACGAGCTGCTCGAGTTCGACAACATCGTGATCACCGCCTGCGGTACCAGCTGGCACTCGGCGCTCATCGGCGAGCACATGATCGAGGAGCTCGCCCGGATCCCCGTGGAAGTCGAGTACGCGTCGGAGTTTCGCTATCGGAACCCGATCATCACCGACCGTACGCTCTGCATCGTGATCTCGCAGTCGGGAGAGACGGCGGACACGCTGGCGGCAATGCGCGAGGCGCAGCGGCGGGGCGCGCGGGCGCTGGGGATCGTGAACGTGGTGGGATCGACGATCGCCCGCGAGTCCGACGGCGGCATCTACATTCACGCCGGTCCCGAGATCGGCGTGGCCTCCACCAAGGCGTTCACCAGCCAGGTGATCGCCCTGGCGCTCTTCACGCTCAAGCTGGCGCGGCTGCGCAACCTCTCGGCGATCGAGGGCCGCCGGATCGTGGAGGCGATGCACGCGCTGCCGGGGCAGATCACGCAGATCCTCGACAGCGCGGCGGAGATCGAGACCATCGCCGACGAGTTCAAGGACGCCGGCAACTTCCTGTATCTTGGTCGCGGCTACAACTTCCCGGCCGCGCTGGAGGGAGCGCTGAAGCTGAAGGAGATCAGCTACATCCACGCCGAGGGGTATCCCGCGGCGGAGATGAAGCATGGTCCCATCGCGCTCATCGACGAGCACATGCCGGTGACCTTCATCGCGCCGCACGACTCGGTGTTCGACAAGATCGTGTCGAACATCCAGGAGGTGAAGGCGCGCGGCGGCTGCGTGATCGCGCTCACCAGTCGCGACGAGCCGGCGCTGGCCAAGCTGCTCGATCACGAGATCCGGATCCCCGAGACGATCGACATGTTCACGCCGATCCTCGCCCTGGTGCCGCTCCAGCTCCTGGCCTACTACATCGCCGTCAAGCGCGGCGCGAACGTGGACCAGCCGAGGAACCTGGCGAAGTCGGTGACGGTGGAGTAGGAGCGGGACCGCTCGTCTACTCCCGCGCCACCCCCGCCCCCACCGGGTAGGCCCCGATCGGGACCGGGCTCCGCCCGCTGATCGGCTGCGTGCCTAACAACGCCCGGGCCGCCGCGCGCTGGGCGGCGGGAATGCCGCTCCAGGCCAGCACCACGGTGGAGGCGGAGGGGACGTCGGCGGCGACGTAGGGATCGCCGAAGACCACGTGAACGGTGGGAGCGGCCCTGGCGATGCGCTCCAGCGCGCTCCTCACGCCGGCTGGAAGGCCGGTGGTGCGCGCCCCGGCAACCGGGTGGGCGTAGCTCCCCACGATCACCAGGGGCGGCGCGTCATCCTTCCAGGCAGCCACCAGCGAGTCGGCGATGCGTGTGGCGCGGCGAGTCGAGAGGGTGCGGCGCTCCACCACCACGCCGGAACTGCGCAACGCGAAATCGAGCGCCTCGTTGGGACCGCCGGGCACCGCGACCGAGGAGTAGGCGAGGGAGAGGACCCGTCGGCCACTCGCCAGCGGCAGCAGCGCCGCGGAATCACGCAGCAGCGTGATCGAGCGCGCGGCGATCGTGTCGGCCAGCGCCCGTCCGAGACCCTCCGGCGCCGGCTCCGGCGCCGCGGCCCGCACCCGCGCCTTGGCCTCGAGGATTCTCCGCACGGACGCGTCCACTCGCTCCTGCGACAGCTCCCCGCGTCGCACCGCTTCCACGATGGCGTCGATGGCCAGCTCCGTGTCAGGCGGTTGAAGCAGGATGTCGGCGCCGGCACGCACCGCGCGCAACGCCACCGCGGCGGTCTCGGCGCGCTTCGTCACCGCCGCCATGTTGAGCGCATCGGTGATGATGAGGCCGCCGAAGTCGAGCTCCTCCCGGAGAATACCGGTCGTGATCCCCCGCGAGAGCGTGGCCGGGACGCGATCGCCGGTGATCGCGGGGAGCGCGATGTGCGCCGTCATGACGGCATCGATCCCCGCACTCACGGCGGCGCGGAACGGCACCAGCTCCACCGAATCCAGTCGCGCGCGCGTGGCCGACAGCACGGGAAGCGACACGTGCGAGTCGCTGTCGGTGGCGCCATGTCCGGGAAAGTGCTTGGCGACGGCGAGCACGCCGCCGTCGCGCAGTCCGCGGGCCACCGCCGTCCCGAGCCGCCCCACCGCATCGGGATCGGCGCCGAACGAGCGCGTGTTGATGATCGGATTCTTCGGATCGGTGTTCACGTCGAGCACGGGCGCGAACACCATGTTGATCCCGCTGGCGCGTGCCTCGACCGCGGTCGCCCGGCCATGGGCGCGCGCGAGCGACGTGTCCCCGGTGGCGCCGACGGCCATCGCCACCGGCAATAGCGATCCGCCCAGCAGCCGCATCCCGGCGCCCCACTCCAGGTCGGCGCCGATGAGAAGTGGAATCCGGCTTCGCCGCTGGAGCCGCGTCAGGCTGGCCGCGGTCGCCGAGCGCGATCCCTTCCCCACGATGAGCCCACCGACGCGCTGCTCGCGAACCAGCCGCTCGGCGCGTCGATAGGCAGCCGTCCCCGGCTCGAGTCCGCCTTCGATCCACGGCATCACCATCTGCGCCGCCTTGTCGCGTAACGGCATCCGGGCGAGCAGCGAATCCATCTGCTCGTCCTCGGGGGTGCGCGCGGCGGAGCCGGCCTCGGGACGGAGCGCAGCGGCGGCTCCGAGGGCGACCCCGAGGAGAAGGGCGAGCGAGCGAACGCGCATGGATTGGCGACGAAGGACCGGGTGGCGCATGGCCGGCCGAAGTGCACGACCCGCGCCTCGCGCTGGTACCGTGTGACGACGATCACGGTTCCAACCGAGTCAATGTAAGCGCATAATTCCCGCGTGCGATTACTCCTGCAACGCGTCTCGCGCGCCGAAGTGCGCATTCGTGGCGACGAGGACCGCGTCAGCGGTCGTATCGGCCGCGGCTTTCTTCTCCTCGTCGGATTCACGCATCAGGATGGCGAAGCGCAAGTGGCGTGGATGGCCGACAAGGTCATCGGCCTTCGGCTCTTCCCCGATCAGGCGGGGAAGATGAACCTGAGCCTGGCCGACGTCGCCGGCGCGCTGCTGGTGGTGTCGCAGTTCACGCTGTACGGCGACTCGCAGAAGGGGCGTCGGCCGAGCTTCATCGATGCCGCGCGCCCCGAGACGGCGATCCCGTTATACGACCGCTTCGTACAGCTGCTGCGCGACGCGGGCTTCACGGTGGAGACGGGCGAGTTCGGGGCGATGATGGACGTCGAGCTCGTGAACGACGGTCCGGTCACGTTGTGGCTGGAGCGGTGAGCGCGGTGCGCGTGATCCTGGCGTCGGGCTCGCCGCGCCGGCGCGATCTCCTCCGCATGGTGGGGATCGACCACGAAGTGATCTCCGCCGACATCGACGAATCCTACCTGCCCGGTGAGCCACCCATCGCGCACGCCGAGCGCCTCGCGCGGGAGAAGGGACGGGTCGTGGCGGAGCGCCACCCCGAGGCGCTGGTGCTGTCGGCGGACACGATCGTGGTCATCGATGGCGAAGTGCTGGGCAAGCCGGTGTCGGAGGAGGAGGCGGTTCGCATGCTCCGACGGCTGAGCGGGCGCACCCATACCGTCTTCACGGCGGTGGCGGTGACGTGGCATGGCCGCACCGATTCCTCGGTCGAAGCCGTGACCGTGACCTTCCGTCCGATGAGCGACGCGCTCATTCGTGCCTACGTCGCCACCGGCGAGCCGATGGACAAGGCCGGCGCCTACGGCATCCAGGGCTATGGCGCGACGCTCGTCGAGCGCATCGACGGTGATTTTTTCGCGGTGATGGGGCTGGCGATCGGGGGGCTGATCGAGCTGGTCAGGCAGGCGGGAGCGGAGTATGGCTTCGGCCCCCTCCGCCAGCGGGGGTAGGCCGGGCCCCGGGCTCCGAGTCTCGATATCGTTTCTTCCAGATCTCCACCTTCTCCACGACATCCCGTACCTGGATCCGCGGCATCCGTCCCGGTCGGTTCACGATGGAGATCGGGTAGTGCTCGCCGGGGTCGCCGTAGGCATCGATCAGCAGATCGTGGAACTTCCTGTAGGGTCCCACGCGCTTCGGGTTGCTGTACCCGATGAGGCTGATCACCGGGCGGTCGAGCGCGACCGTCATGTGCAGGGGACCGGTGTCGAGCGATACCACCAGCGGCGCCGCCTCGAGCATCGACACCAGGGGACGGAGACCGCTGCCGAGCAAGGAGGCGGGGCGGTGTCGCGCGCGCTGCATGATCGCCGATTCGGTGGCCAGCTCACGCGCGGAACGTCCCCCCACCAGCACCGGCTGCAGCTCGTAGTCGATCCACAGGATGTCGGCCAGCTCCGCCCAGCGCTCCGGCAGCCAGTCCTTCTCCTCCTTGCTCGTTCCGATCACCAGCGGGACGATGGGCCGGTCGAAGGGCGCGAGCAGCTCGCGTTGCAGATCGCGCTCGTCCGGCCAGGGGCCCAGATCCCACTCCACGGGCTCGCGCGACACGTCCAGCGCATCGAGGAACTCGAAGTACTGATCCTGGACGTGCCGCATGCGCCCCGCCGGGATGCGGTGCGTGGTGAAGAGCCAGTTGAAGTCTCGCGCCCGTGCTCGATCGAAGCCGAGCTTGACCGGGGCGCGCGTGAAGCCGGTGACGATCCCCGCCTTGAAATACACCTGGAGTGCGAGCACCAGGTCGAAGGGCCGCGCGCGCAGCTCGCGGCGGATCGCATCGAAGGCGCGGAGACCACCGGCGCGCTCGAACAGGAGGATCTCATCCACCGCGGAGTGCCCGCGCACCAGCGTGGCCGGGCCGGGCTGCAGTACCCAGGTGATGTGCGCGTCGGGCGCCTGGCGCTTGATGGCGTTGATCACCGGGAGCACGTGCACGGCGTCGCCGACGGCGCTCATCATGACGACGCCGATCCGCTTGCCGGCGAGATCCATCACGACGGTGTCGCGCCGGGCGCTCCGGCCAGCGCGGCGACCTCGGTCTCCAGCGCGAGCAGATGCGCCTCTTCCACCGGCAGCCCGCGCAGGCGCCGCCACTTTCGCGCCGATCGCGCGAAGCGCCGCAGATTGGCCGCGGTGGCGCGGCTCGCGCCCTCGCGGTCGAACCAGACGCGGTCCACATCCAGCAGCATGGCATCGAAGTGGCCGTCGTCGTCCTCGGTGATCAGCACGTTCTTGAGGTTGAGATCCGGGTGCCGCGCGCAGGCGCCAGCCATGCGCGCGATCAGGAGCGCCACGGCACGCATCAGCGCCGTCGCGTCCTCCACTCCGCCATCATCCGACAGGCGCTCGGCCAGGTCGCGCGAGCCGGGCACCAGACGGGTGACGACGTCGGCGCGGCGCAGCATGGGACCGGCGGGGTAGGTGGCGTAGGCCAGCACCTCGGGAGTGGGGACGCCGAGTCTCGTCAGGCGGAGGGCGTTCTCCAGCTCGATCGGCGCGCGCGTGTCGCCCACGAAACGCTCGCCCGTCACCGGCGCCAGGAGCCCGCCGTGGCGCGAGCGACGGACGACGCCGTCGGCCAAACCGCCCGGAAGCGGCACCGCATACGCGATCCCGCGCCCCGCCAGTGGCACCGCGTCGGGGTGGTGCGCGGCGTACTCGTAGAGGGAGCCCTCCTCCAGCGCCTCGCGAACGCCGCGCGCCAACGGCTCGAGCGCGACGACGTCGATCTCCCCCTCGCGCCACGACAGGTAGCCGGGCGGCGGGCCGTGCGTGCTCTCCAGCGTCACGCGCGCTCCACGCTGTACACCGACACCGGCTGGCTCTTTCCGCGCATCTCGAGCGCGCCGCGCTCTCTGAGCGGCGGCGGGCGCCGCAGCGCCTGACGCATGGAGTCGGTGAGGAGGATCTCCCCCCCGTCCGCCGTCGCGCACAGGCGGCTGGCGGTGTTCACCGCGTCGCCGATGATGGTGAACTCCAGCCGCCGCTCCGAGCCGATGTTCCCGGCGAAGACCTCGCCGACGTTGAGGCCGATGCCGATCTGGAGCGGCGGCCGCCCCTCCGCGCGCCACTTCTCGTTGAGCGCGTCGAGCTCGCAGAGCATGTCCAGCGCCGCATCCATGGCGCGGTCGGCATCGTCAGGCGTGCCGATGGGCGCGCCCCACTGCGCCATCACGGCGTCGCCGATGAACTTGTCGAGTGTGCCCCCGTGGCGGAACACGACCTCGACCATGGCGCTGAAGTATTCGCTCAGGAGCGTCGCCACGTCCTCCGGAGTCATCGATTCCGAGAGCGCCGTGAATCCGCGAATGTCGCTGAAGAGCACCGCGGTCGCTCGCCGGGCGCCGCCGAGCTTCACCGATTCGGGCTCGTTGGCGATCCGCGCGGCGAGGGCGGGGGCGAAGTAGCGCTCGAAGTTGCTCCGCACCAGCGCTTCACGCCGGATGCGCTCCGCGAAAGCGCTGTTCTCGATCGCCACCGCCGCGATGCCGGCGAAGGCGATCAGGAAGTCGAGGTCCTCGTCGCCGAAGCGATGCGTGCTGGTGAGGTTGTCGACGTAGAGCACGCCGGCCACGGTGTCCTCGCTGCCGATGAGCGGCGCGCACATCGCCGAGCGCACGCTCTGGGCCACGATGGACTGTCCGCCGAAGCGCTGATCCTCTCCCGCGTCGTCGGAGATGATGGCCACCTTCTCGCTGACCACCTTCCGCGAGATCGACTGCGGCACCGTGCGCGAGGCCAGCGGTCCGCGACGGTCGCGCGCTACCTTCATCACCAGGTCACCGCTCTCGTCGGCCAGCAGGATCGCCACGCGATCCACGTCCATGATCTGGAAGACGAAGCGGGTGATGGTATCGAGCAGCGCGTCGATGTCGATGGCGCGCGAGAGCGCCTTGGACACCTCGAGCAGGAGCTCCAGCTTCTGCTCGTTGCGGGCGGCCTCTTCGGCCGCGGCGATCCCCAGGCGCGCATCCTTGGGCGGGAGCACCGGAGCGACGAGGTCGGCGGTGGCGGGGCGAACCACGCGCTGTCGCACGATCGTCGACCCGCCGGCCGGCACGGTGGGAAAGTCGTTCGGCTCCATCGGCGCGGCGAGCGGAGCGGACTCGGTCAGGCGAAAGGAGACCTTGCCGAAGGTGACGGTGTCACCGGGGCGCGCTCGTGCCTGCTCCACCCGCGCGCCGTTCACGAACGTCCCGTTGCTGGAGCCGAGGTCGCGGAGCTCGAGCGCGTCACCGCCGCAGACGAGCTCGGCATGCCGGCGCGAGATGGTGGGGTCGAACAGCGGGATGTCGCTGTTCAGCGCGCGGCCCACCACGAAGATCGGGCCATCGTGCAAATCGAAGCTCTGCTGGTTGTCCGCGCTGATCAGCTTGAACGGCATTCCACGAAATATGGGGTCACGTCGTCGTGTCGCCTAGCGTCCGCCGCGCGACGCCTGCCGCACCCGACCGATGGCGGTGAGCAGCGCGCGCGCCTTGTTCTCCGTTTCCTCCCACTCACGCTCGGGGATGGAATCGGCAACGATCCCGGCGCCGGCCTGCACCGAGACGACGCCGTCCGCGATCACGCAGGTGCGGATGGTGATCGCCAGATCCATCCGCCGATTCCCCGCGGCGATGAGTCCCACCGCGCCGGCGTACGGTCCGCGTCGCTCGGGCTCCAGCTCATCGATGATCTCCATCGCGCGCACCTTGGGCGCGCCGGTCATGGTACCGGCCGGAAAGGTGGCGCGGAAGACGTCGAGCGCCGTCGCGTTTGGGGGCAGCTTCCCCTCCACCTGACTTACGATGTGCAGCACGTGGCTGTACCGCTCCACGGTCATGAGATCGGTCACTCGGACGCTCCCCGCCTCCGCCACGCGAGCGACGTCGTTGCGCCCGAGGTCCACCAGCATGATGTGCTCGGCGCGCTCCTTCTCGTCGGCCAGCAGCTCGGCCGCCAGCGCCTCGTCGTCCGCCGGTGTCGAGCCGCGCGGCCGCGTGCCCGCGATGGGACGCACGGTCACGCGGTCATCGGCGACGCGCACCAGCAGCTCCGGCGAGCTGCCCACCAGCTCCACTCCGTCGAGCACGAGGTGGAACATGTACGGTGATGGGTTGAGCGCCCGCAACGCGCGATAGAGCGACACCGGGTCGAAGTCGAGCGGCGTCTCGATCCGCCTGGAGAGGAGCGCCTGAAAGCAGTCGCCGGCGAAGATGTACTCGCGGATGCGCTGGACGTCGCTCATGAAGCGCTGGCGCTCGTAGCTCGACTTCCCGGTGACGGGCGCCGCCGTCGTCTCCAGCGCCAGCGGCTCCAGCACCGAGGGGCCGCGCAGCCTGGCGATCGTCCGCTCGATCTCGCGCGTGGCGTCGTCGTACAGCACGCGAAGTGCCGCGTCCTCGGACGCTCCTTCGATGGGTACGCCGACCACCACTCGGGCCTGACCCCTGAAATTGTCGATGATCACCAGCGCGCGCGTGAAGACGAAGAGCGCATCGGGGACGTCGAGCGCGCGCGGCGGCGGGGCGGGGAGATGCTCGAGCTGACGCACGATGTCGTACGAGAAGTAGCCCACCGCCCCGCTCCAGAAGCCGGCCAGCTCGGGGACGTCGGCCGGCGCGTAGCGGTCGAGTCGCGTGCGCAGGTCGGCCAGCGGATCGTCAGGCGTTCGCGCTCCCTGCCAGCCGTGGGCCGGCGTCCACTCCTCGACCACGCCGTCGGAGAGACGCCAGGCGCCGCTCGGCTCGGTGCCGAGAAAGGTGTAGCGCGACCAGGTCTCGCTCCCGGCTGGCGCGGACTCGAGCAGGAAGGCGAACGGTGGCCGGCGGAGCCGGGCAAAAGCCCCCACCGGCGTGTCGGTGTCGAGCAGATAGTCGCGCCACACCGGCACCAGCGTGCGCGGCGCCGCCAGCGCCCGAAAGCGCTCGAAGGTGGCGCTCACCGGCGTGGGCGGCTCGCTTGTCGCTCGTGCGACACGCGGCGATATTCGAACATCATGGCTCGAATCCTCGCGGCGCTGGCCGCCGCGTGCGGACTGTTGGCATCACCCGTGGCGCCGGCGGAGGCACAGGCGCAGCAGTGGAACGACTCCACCTCGATCGCGCTGGCCGAGCGCGCTACCGCGCTTCGTGCCGCGCAATTCGCCGACACCGCACTCCGCGACTTCACCGCCAGGGCGCGTGGCTACCTCACCTTTCTCGGACAGGTGGGCGAGGGCTTCACGGAGCCGCCGCGCGTCATCTCCGCCGACGAATTGGCGGTCGAAGTGTACTGGCTCGCCCCCGACCGCAGCAAGCAGATCGTCGTCGGCAGGCGCGACACCACGCTCCTCCCGAACGACAACCGCTACTACAACGACCGATTCGGGATCGTCCAGAACAACTTCCCCGAGCGCATCCGGATGGGCGACGGGCAGGACGTGCGCGACGTCCCGCACCCGCTCTCCCTCACCGGCATCGGGCAGTACGACTTCTCCATCCGCGACTCGCTCAAGATCCGTCTTCCGGACCGCACCATCGACGTCATCGAGCTGCGCGTGCGTCCGAAGGACGACACTCAACCGCGGATCGTCGGCTCCGTGTTCGTCGACCGCGGCACGTCTCAGGTCGTGCGGATGGCCTTCAACTTCACGGCCGCCGCGTACATCGACAAGCGCAACGAGGACGTCTTCGTGGTGCTCGAGAACGGGCTGGTGGAGGGGCGCTTCTGGCTTCCGCGCCGCCAGGAGATCGAGGTGCGGCGCACGGGCACCTGGCTCGACATCCCGGCGCGGGGGATGATCCGCGGACGGTGGGAGGTGTGCTGCTACGAGCTGAACGTGGGGCTCGACCGCGCCTTCTTCTCGGGGCGCGAGATCGTGCACCGCACCCCCGACGAGCAGCGACGCTATCCGTTCGAGGGACGGATCCTCGACTCGCTCCCCTCCGACGTGCGGGTAGTGACCGACGCCGATGTGGCGCGCGTGCAGGCGGAAGCGGAGCGGCTGGTGCGTAGTCAGGCGCTGTCCAAGGCTACCGGCACCCGCCTCTCGGCCCGGCGGATCTCGGATTTCGTGCGATCGAATCGCGTGGAGGGGCTCGCGCTGGGCGCCGGCGCCACGCTCCGGCTTGGCGGCGGGCGGAGTCTCGCGGTGCGGGGGCGGTGGGGGTTCGACGACAAGGAGGCGAAGGGGCGGTTGGGCATCGGCGTCAGGCGCTCGAGCGGTGCCGGCGTCGAGCTCTTCGCCCTCCGCGACTACCGCGATGCCGGGGACGTGAGCGAGAGCTCGCTCCTGCTCAACAGCATCGCGGCGCAGGAGTTCGGCACCGATCGCACGCAGCCCTTCGACGTGCGTGCCGCGGGGATCGCGGCCGACCTCGGCGAAGCCGGCGGGGTGCGCTGGCGGCTCGAGGCGGCCTACGAGACCCACGCGCCGCTGGCGGTGAACGACGAGCCCGCACTCGGCAGCTTCGAGCCGACCATCCCCGCCTGGCGGCTGCGCGCGGGGCGAGGCTCGCTCAGAATGGAGCGCCCGACGACGGGCGGACCGCTCGGCACCGAAGTGCGGTGGATCGCCGAGCTGCGCGGTCTCCTCTTCGACCGGCGCGGTGTGGCGACCGGTGCCGATCCGGCATACTCGGGGCGTCTCTTCACGGCGGTCGACATCGAGCGGCCCTTCGCCGGCGGCGTGCACCGCCTCGTGATGCGCACCACGGCGGGGGTGGTCGGCGCCGTGCCCGATGTTCCCCCGCAGGAGATGCTGTATCTCGGCGGGCCGGTGAGCGGACCCGGCTACCAGTACCACACCTTCGCCGGCCAGGTGGCGGCGAGCCAGCGCGTCGAGTGGCGAAGCCCGGTGCCCTTCTTCTCGATCCCCCTCGGCCGATACGGCCGCGCGCCCGGGAGCGCCACGCTGGCGCCCTACGTCCACGGAGTGTACGTGCGGCATCCGGCGACGTTCTGGACGACACGAGAGGGGCTCTACCCTTCGGTCGGGCTCGGCTTCCAGTTCCTGTTCGACCTTCTCCGCGTCGACGTGGCGCGCGGACTCCGCGATGGGCGGTGGACCTTCTCCATCGATGTGAGCCGCGACTTCTGGGAGATCCTCTGAGCGTCGAGATCCGGGCCGCCACGGTGGACGCCTACGTGCTGCGGCGCGTCGGCGATCACTGGGAGGTGCTGCTGCTGGAGCGCGCCGGGGGCACGCGCTGCACGGGCGCCTGGGAGGTGGTGCACGGTCGCATCGAAGGTGACGAGCTCCCCGAGGCGGCCGCGGTGCGCGAGGTGCGAGAGGAGACTGGGTTGGCGATCGAGCGGCTGTACACCATCTCGGTGCAGCCGTTCTATCTGCCCAACGCCCGCACGATCACCATGGCCGTCGTCTTCGCCGCCGTGGTGGCGGACGGCCCCATCACGTTAGGCGCCGAGCACGCGCGCGCGGCGTGGCACTCGTTCCCCGACGCCGTCGATCGCGTCACCTGGCCCCGATCGCGAACGGCGCTGGGGGAAATCGAGGTGCTGTTGCGAGCGGGAGACGCGGGGGTGGCGGAGGATGTGCTGCGCATCGGCCATCGGTCATCGGGACCCGGCCATCGGGACTAGGGACTCGGCGACTACTCGAGATCTTTCCGCCCAGGCCGAGTCCCGATGGCCGAGTCCCGATGTCAGTTGGCGCTCCTCTCCTGCGCCGTCGCCGCGACCTCGGACTGCACCGGGGCGTTCGGCTTCACCCGCACCGTCTTGGCGGGGATGCCGACGTTCACGTGATAGGGTCGAACATCCTTGGTCGCCAGCGCCACGGCGCCCACCATGCCGTTCCTGCCCACGCGCACGCCGGCCAGCACCGTGGCGTGATAGGTGATGCGCACGTCGTCCTCCAGCGTCGTGACGGCGTTGGTCACATCCTTCTGCTCAACGATGCTGTGCGTGTGGCTGTAGATGTTCGCGTAGTCGCTGATCGAGACGTTGTTGCCGATCACGATCCCGCCGCGGTCGTCGAGCAGCACGTGACGATGGACCACCAGGTTGTCGCCGGCCTCGATGTTGTAGCCGAAGGAGAACTCCACGTGCTGGAACGCCTTGAAGTTTTCCCCGACGCGCTTGAAGATGTGCGGCGCCAGAATCCGGCGCAGGCGCACGCCGACGTCGATGTTCTGTCCGCCGATCGGGAGCCGGTCGAAGCTGTACCACAGCCAGAGCAACGGCTTCACTCGCTGGAACTTCGCGTCGTCGCACTCGGCGTAGTACTCCGGCTCCAGCGTCACGTTGCGCGGATCGAGCGCGAGGAGGGCGGCGCGCGTGGCCAGCGGCAGCTTGGGATCGTTGACCGCCGTCTCGTAATTGGCGGCCATGCCGGGATACGCCAGCTCGGCCAGCGTGCGGCGCGTGATGAGCGCGCGGTCGGCCTTCGGGTCGGCGAGCTCGGCGGAGAGCTGCTCCAGCCAGGCGTCCGCCACGGCCTGGGCGGGAACGCGTGGGAGCTGACGTAAGGGGCGCAGTACCATGGATCTCTCGGAAGGGCGGTGGTGGTCGGTGGGCGCGTAATCTACATCTGGCTAGCGCGCGAGACCTACTGACGGGTTCCCCGCGCCGCCCTCGAGCGCACCAGCGCCCGCTCCCGCTCGATGGCGCGCAGCGTCCCGCTCCAACTGGCACTCCGGACGGTGTCCATGGACACCACCAGCGACTGATTCACGTCCACCCCTTCGTCGAAGAGGTAGATGGCGCTCTGCGTCTCGCGAGAGCGGATACGCTGCGAGTTGAAGCCGGTGGTGAGCGGCACCACCTCGAGCGGATGATAGTCGCGTCCACCGGCGTTGATGACGATGGCCTGCGGATCGAAGCGCGATTCCGGCTCGAGCCCGAAGAAGGACACGTACCAGAGGGAGGGACTCCGCACCCCGCGCCGCGCGGCGAGCGCGTTGATCTCGCCGCGCCGCCCCTGCACCAGCTCGTGCAGCGCGCGATACGAATCGGGTGACAGCACGCGGATCACCGACTCGTCGAGTGGAATGGCGCGCACCTGCACCGAGGGCAGCTGCAGCCGCACCGAGATCTCATCCTGGCGGAGCGTGCCGTAGCCCGCCGGAATGAGCGCGTTGCGAAGCGTGTC
>DATFFZ010000120.1:0-7729 GCA_035249845.1 Gemmatimonadaceae bacterium | reverse complement strand
GTCTTCCTCTTCTTCTTCGTCGGACGCGACCTCGGTGACCTCGGCTTCGTCGTCGTCCGAATCATCGGTGCTGTCCCAGAGGCTGTCGCTGCGATCGCCGGCGATGCCCCAGCCGCCGCCCTCTTCGTCCTCGTCGTCGTCGTACGAGGCGCCGCCTCCGCCGAATGACGACTCCTCTTCGTCATCTCGCTCGAAGTCGTCGTTGTAGTCATCCCCACGCGGCATTGTCGCCTCCTCTCAGGGTGTGTGTCGGCGGTCGCGGTCGACGCGATCGTTGGTATCGTGGCTGCACCACGTGTGCCCCGAGCGCGTGTGCGCGGGGTTGTGCTTGCGAATCCCCCAATACAACCGCTGAGGGCAAACGTCAAGAAGAACGAGTGCGTGGTGTGACGAAGTGATGCAGGGAGGAGGCGAAGAGCGACGGCGCGGCATTCGGCATTCGGCATCGGGCGTTCGGGTCTCGGCGCAGAGATTCGGTCGTGGGAGCCCTGATGCCGAATGCCAATGCCGAATGTTGCGCTCTTCCCAGTCTTGCCTTCGGTCTTTGTTCGGTATATGTTCTTGCCCCGACTTCAGGAGCTGAACGTGCCGAAGGGTGATCTCTCCATCGAGGCGGGCGACTACGCGCTGGTCGCTGATCGCATCTCGATGTTCTACGAGCGGTATCCGTATGGGCGGATCGTGACCGAGCTCATGACGCGGACCGAGAGCCAGGTGACCTTCCGCGCATGCGTGTATCGCGAGGCGCAGGATCGGGACCCGGCGGCGACGGGGTGGGCGTCGGAGCGAGAGGGTGATGGGGAGGTCAACTTCGTCGCCTGTCTGGAGAACACGGAGACGTCGGCGATCGGGCGGGCGTTGGCAAACCTCGGCTTCACCGCATCCAGGAGGCGGCCGAGCCGAGAGGAGATGGACAAGGCCGATCGGGCCAGGGTGCGGTATGCGCAGCGGCCGATCGCGGTGACGGTGGTGCGCGAGTCGAGGGTCGGCGACGCGGCGCTCCAGGCGCGAGCCGATGCGTTGGTGGATGTGCTGCGACTACTGGAGCCCGCGCAGTGGGTGGGGATGCGCGAGGCGCGGGCGGCGTCCATTCGAAAGCGGCTGGTCGAGGCCTCGCTTCCCGCGGCGGCGCTCGAGACGATCGGGCGACGGCTCAGGAACTGGATCCGGCGGAAGGCGAGCCCGGGGTGGTGTCCGCCTCCGGTGTCCCATCCATGAGAGAGGTGGAATCGGCGACGACACCGCGGAGTTGGTGTGCGACACTTTCGGCCCGCGAGGCGACGTGCGCGGAAGTATCTCGATGCTTCGGACGCGACGGTCATCCTGGCGATGCGACGCGACGACCGGTGGGCATGGGCGGAGTACTTCGCGCGCTTCTACCCGCCACTGGAAGCGTACGCGCGGCGGGCGGGGATTCCGCGGGCGGAATGGCACGGGTGCATTCTCGACGTGCTGGACGACGCTGCCCTGGAGTTCACGACGGATGGCGTCGAGCTGCCGAAGTCGATGATGCACTATCTGGTGGTGAGCGTCAGGCACAGGTTCCTGAATCTCGTGCGTGGCGAGCGGCGGCGGGCGGCGGTGTACGAGGCGGCGGCGGCGGCGCGCGAGCCGCACGAGGAGTCGATCGTGCGCAGCGCGTGCTCGGAGGATTGGCTGCGCGCGGGGCGCGGGCTCGACGAGCCGGTGGATCCGTTGCATCGAGGGCTGCGTCGATTGGCGCTGGAGATCGCGGGGCGATTGAGCGAGCAGGAGTGGGAGCTGCTCTCGTTCCTCGGTGAGCGCGTGCCGCTGGCGCGGATCGCCGGTTGGCTCGGGCTGAGCTACGAGGCGACGCGCAAGCGCAGCACGCGCTTGCGAGAGCGGCTTCGCATCATGGCGGCGGAGCGGATCGAGGCATTTCCACCCGAGGAGCGCGCCGAGCTGCAGCGATTCCTCGCGCGCCTGAGGCGCGACGGGTGTGCGGGATCGTCCGACGCCGGAGGAGGTGTGGCATGAGCGACGAACGTGACGTGCGGCGCGAGCGGCTGGAGCGCGAGGAGGAGGCGCTCGTCGATCTCGTGCACGACTACATCAATGGCGGAATCCACTCGCCGCTCTGGCGGAGCAAGCGCTTCGTGGACTGGATGGCGGAGGAGGTGCGCGACCGCGACCGGAAGCGGTGGACTGACGCGCAGCTTCTCGCCGCCGGGGAGCGGATGATGGCGCGGGTGCGGGCTCGTCAGGCACCGGTGCGCCGGGTGTACGAGCATCCGCCCGAGCGTCCTCCGGCCGTCGAAGGCTCGCCGGCCACCGTGCTCGACGCGGCCGCCGCGGCGCGTGCCACGCCGGTGGTGGAGCTCGGCGTCGCGGCCGGCGTGGGGCGCGATCTCTGGGAGGAGACGTGCGACAGCTGGATCGAGCTCCCGGAGGATGTCCCGAACGGAAGATACGTCGCGCTCCGGATCGTGGGGGACAGCATGGAGCCGCTCATGCACACCGGCGACACCGTGCTGGTGAAGGTGGGCGGTCCGGTGAAGCGGAACGCGGTGATCGTGGCTCGCCATCCGGAGAACGGGTACGTGTGCAAGCGGGTGGCGGCGCTGACGTCGCGCATGATCGAGCTCGCCTCGCTCGACGCGTCGCGTGAGCCCATCACCATTCCGCGTGACGATCGCCTGATCGTGGGCACCGTGATCATGGTCTGGTGCACGCACCGCGCTGAGTAGTTAGGCATCGCCGTGCGTTCGGGATGTCCGGTGTCGGTGCCCCATCCACGAGAGGACCGCGTGCGAGCGCGATGGGCGCGCTTCCGGGCCCTCGAGGGAGGGAAGAGCCATGACCATGCATCGATTCGGAAACGTCTCAGTGGCCGCGCCGCTGCTGGCCCTCGTGCTGGCGTTGAGAGCGAGCTCGGTGGCGGCCGGGCAGGAGCCCCCAGGTGGGCCTCCGGATGGAGTCATGCCGTACCGCGCGCCGACCATCGCGCTGGTGCAGCCCGAGAACGGCACGCCGGTGCCGGACGACAAGCCGGTGATCCTGTTCCGCTTCGCGCCCGGCGAGCCGGGCGATCCGCTCGATGTGTCGAGCTTTCGCGTGTGGGTGGATGGTGTCGACCGGAGCGCGCGCTTCACCGTGACGGCGACGGAGGCGTGGGGGCCGATCCGCCGCGTCGCGTCGGGTAGCCGCCGCGCCGCGCCGCGCGTAGGTTCGTCCGGCGCCCATCGGGTGGTGGCGCGTGTGTGCTCGAGCCGAGGAGCGTGCGCGGAAGCCAGGGCCACCGTGACGGTGGTGCAGTCGGTCGTGGTCGCGCGGGAGCAGAGGGCGCGGCGAACGGGGTGGGGGCGTGTGCTCGACGCGCTGCTGTGGGTGATCAGGAAGCTCGTGGGTCGATGAGAGTCCACGCGTACGGGACTTCGCGCCATGCAGATGACTTGAGGGCCACACAAAGCGGCGGCCGACACTGTCGGCCGCCGCTTTCCTTCATCCAGAGACGGCTCAGTCGCCCACGGCGGGCTCCGGCTCCGCACCGTGGCGCGGCTCCTCAGCGGCCTTCCTGCGACGCAAGAACACGCCGAGATCGTCGAGCAACGTATACACCACCGGCACCACCACCAGCGTCAGCATCGTCGACGTCAACAACCCGCCGATCACCGCCCGCGCCATTGGCGCTCGCGTCTCCGAGCCTTCACCCAAGCCCAACGCGAGCGGCAACATGCCGAAGATCATCGCCACCGTGGTCATGATGATCGGACGCAGCCTGATGCGCGCCGCCGACAGCAGCGCGTCCATCCGCGCCATCCCGTTCTCGCGCTGATGATTGGTGAAGTCGATCAAGAGAATGCCGTTCTTGGTCACCAGCCCCATCAACATGATGACCCCGATCATGGTCATCACGTTGAGATTCCCTCGTGTCAGCAACAGCGCCAGCGCAACGCCGATGAAGCTCAAGGGGAGCGCGAGCATGATCGACAGCGGCTGAGTGAAGCTCCCGAACAGCGACGCCAGAATCAGATAGATGAACACCACCGCCAGCACGATGGCTTCGAGCACGTATCCCTTCGTCTCGGCCAGATTCTGCACGTCGCCGGTGAACACGGTGCGATAGCCGGGCGGCAGGCCGATCGAATCGAGCGCCAGCTTCACGCGGTCGGCGACGTCGCCCATGCTGTAGTCAGGCAGCACACCGGTGGAGATGGAGATCTGCCGTTCGAGCGCGCGGCGCTCGATGGTCTGCGGGCCCACTCCCGCGCGAATCTCGGCCACCTGCGACAGGGGGACCAGACTGGCCTGGCCGGTCACGGGATTGGAGTTGGTGCTCGGTACGGGAATGTCGGCGACGCTGGCGGCGGAGCGACGCATGGAGTCGGGGTAGATGACCACGACGTCGTGCGAGTAGCCCTGCGGATCTTCCCACAAGGTGGCGCGCTCGCCGGCGAAGAGCGGCTGCAGCGTGGAGGCGATGCTGCCGATGCCGACGCCGGCGGCCCACGCCTGCTGCCGATCCACCAGCACGTCGAGCTGTGGAATCTCTCCCTCGTCGCTGGAGTTGGGCTCGGCGGTGCCGGCCACGTTTCCCATGGTCTCGAGCACGCGATCGGCCGCGATCTTGAGACGCGATGGCTCGGGGCCCTGCACGTTGACGATGATGGGTTGGCGGAAGCCGCCGAAGATCGTGCGCGAGCCGAGGATTACCGCCCGCACGCCGGCCACCTCACGCAGCTCGCCGCGAAGCTCGGTCTGGATCTCCTGTAACGTCTTCTCGCGCTCGGCCCGTGGCTTGAGCTTCACGAAGATCCGCCCATTGCTCGGTGTCCCGCGGAAGCCGCCCCCGATGGAGAGATCGGTGAACTCCACCTCGGGCTTCTCGCGCAGCAGCGCCACCACCTCGCGTCCCTTGCCGAGGGTGTACTCCAGCGAGGAGCCGGGAGTCGCACGGATGTTGATGTTGAACTCGCCGCCGTCGCCCTCGGGCATCCAGGTGAAGCCGAGGAGCGGATATATAAGGAAGGCGGCGACGATCGATGCGGCGGCCAGCCCCATGACCTTGCCGCGGTGGCCGAGCGCCCACCGCAGCCAGTGGGGGTAGCGCTCGGCGATCCGCTCGAAGCGCTCGTTGAAGGCGAGCGCGAAGCGGCGGATGGGGTTGAGCTTCTTCCTCTCCCTCGCGTCGGCGAGCAGGCCGTGCTCCACCTCGGGGTCGCGCCACACGCTCGAGAGCATTGGGTCGAGCGTGAACGACACGAAGAGCGACACCAGCACGGCGAAGGCGACGGTGACGCTGAACTGGAAGAAGATCTTGCCGATCATCCCACCCATGAAGGCGACGGGGATGAAGACGGCCATCACCGCCAGGGTGGTCGAGATGACGGCCAGGCCGATCTCGCTGGTGCCCTCGCGCGCGGCTCGATGGTGATCCTTCCCCAGCTCCATGTGCCTGACGATGTTCTCTCGAACCACGATGGCGTCGTCGATCAGCAGGCCGATGGACAGCGAGAGGGCGAGCAGCGTCATCGTGTTCACGGTGAAGCCGGCCACCCACATGATGAAGAACGCCGAGATGATGCTGATGGGCAGGGTGAGGCCGGTGATGACGGTGGAGCGCCAGGAGTTGAGGAAGAGGTAGATGATGAAGATGGTGAGCACGGCACCGAGTACGAGCTCGTGCTGCACGGCGCTCAGCGACTCGCGGATGCGCTGTGAGTCGTCGCGGACGACGGTGAGCTTGACGTCGTTGGGCAGCGAGCGCTCGAGCTCGGCCATGGCGGCGCGCACCGCGTCGGCCACCTCGACGGTGTTGGAGCCGGAGATCTTGAGGACGTCGATGGCCACCGCCGGCGTCCCATCGAGCTCCGACGCGCTCCGCTTCTCGGCCTCACCGTCCACCACCGTGGCCACATCGCGCAGCTTGATGGCGACGGGGCCGTTGGGGCCCTGGCGGACGGAGACGGCGATGTCGGCGAAGGCGAGAGGATCGACGACGCGGCCGGTGACGCGCACTAGCTGCTCGGTCTCGCCGCGCTGCACGCGGCCGGCGGGGACATCCTGGTTCTCGCGCTGAAGGGCGGCAATCACCTGCGGCGGACTCACCCCGTAGGCGCGCATCGCCGCGGGATCGAGCTGCACCTTGATCTGCCGTACGGAACCGCCGACGACGTTGACGCCGCCGACGCCCGGGATGGCCTCGAAGCGAGTGGCGACGACCTCGTCGGAGAGGTCGGTCAGCTCTCTGAGCGACCGCTCGTTGCTCTGTACGGCCACCGACATGATGGGCCGGTCGTTCGGATCGAAGCGAACGACGATCGGATCCTCGATGGTCGGCGGGAGCTGACGCCGCGCACGCGAGACCTTGGCCTGCACATCCTGCTGGGCGGCCATGACGTCGGTGCCGAGGAGGAACTCGAGTCTGACGAGCGAGGCTCCTTCCATGGATGTCGACGAGACCTCGCGCACTCCCTGGACGGTGTTGAGCGCCTCCTCGATCGGCTTCGAGACCTCGCGGGCGACGACTTCGGGCGAGGCGCCGGGGTACTGGGTCTGGGTGACGATCACCGGATAGGTGACATCCGGGTACTCGTCGATGGCCAGCCGCCCATAGGCGACGACGCCGAGCACGACGAGAGCGACCATCATCATGGTCGCAAACACCGGCCGTTTAATGGAGATGTCGGACAGGAACATGGCTATGTCTCAGAAGGCACTATCTCTCTCCCTCGCGCACGATGATGTTCACTCTCATTCCTCGTCCCAGCGTCCCCACGTTCCCCACGATCACCCGGTCGCCTTCCTTCAATCCCTCCACGACCTGTGCCACGCCGCGGGTCTCGTCGACGATGCCGAGACGGACCGGGGTGATGTCGATGGTGCGGTCGGCGAGGGTGTAGACGAAGGGGGTACCGCCCTGCTGGGTCTGGCGGAGAGCGGTGGTTGGAACCGTGAGGGCGTCGGGGATGGTGCGGCCCACGACGCGGCCGGTGGCGAAGGTGCCGCCCTTGATCGCGCCGCCGGCGTTGGGGATCTGTACGTACACGGTGATCGCGCGCGTCGTCGGGTCGACGGTGGGGCTCACGCGCGCCACACGGCCGACCAGCGATCTGCCGTCGGCGGTGAAGTTCACGGTCTGGCCCGCGGCCACCTCGCTTGCCTGACGAGCCGGAACGGCGGCCGCCAGCTCCAGCACGTCGTTCCGCACCACGGTGAACATCGAGGCGCCGCGAGCGACGTGCTCGCCGTCTTCCACCAGACGGCGCGCGACGATTCCGGTGGTCGGTGCCACCACTCTCGTGTCCCGCAACACCGATGACGTAGCACGCACGCGCGCGTCGGCGGCCGCCAGACGCGCGCGGGCGGAGGCGACGCTCTGCTGCGCGGCGCGAAGGTCGCGCTCCGGAATGGCGCCGGCCTTGAACAGCTCCTCGGTCTGCTCGGCGTTCCACTGCTCGGTGGCCAGCTCGCTCTGCGCGGCGGCACGGTCGGCTTCGGCGCTGCGGAAGTCGCTCTCCTCCTCGCTCGCCTCGAAGCGGGCCAGGAGCTGGCCGGCGCGCACCGGCGCGCCTTCGCGAACGTACACGCCGGTGAGATCACCCTCGAGCCGCGCCTTCACGTCGATGGTCTCTATCGGATGGAGATCACCGGAGACGGAGATGGCGTCATCGATGGGACCGCGCTGGATGACCAACACGTCGCTCTCCGACAGCGCGATGGTCGGCGCCGGCCGGCCGCCGGGGGCGCTGCCGGCTCCGCCGCCCGC
>DATFFZ010000119.1:0-19378 GCA_035249845.1 Gemmatimonadaceae bacterium | reverse complement strand
CTAACCACGGAGACACAGAGAGCACAGAGGATTCACAGAGGGATTCCGATCGGGCAGAGTCCACCCCGCAACGAGCAGGACTGGACCACAGAGGCACGGAGACACGGAGGAACCACAGTGGAGAGCTCCTCTCCTCCTCGGACTCCTCTGTGTCTTTGTGTCTCCGTGGTTCAAGCTGCTCGTGGCGCGAGGAGCTCCGTGCTACGCAGGACCCTCTGTGAATCCTCTGTGCTCTCCGTGCCTCTGTGGTTAGCCGGCCAGGGGGCTCGTGGCGAGCTGAGGCTCGTGGCCAGACGATACTGCCCTTGCGCCACTGGTTCAGTTGCCAAGCCGCAACAACGACGAGGGTACGATGCGGATCTTCATCGCGGGGGCGACTGGAGTGATCGGACGGAGAGTCGTTCGCCGGCTCGCCGCCGCACACGACGTTACTGCCATCGCGCGCACGCAGCGAAGGCGGGAAGAGCTCTCCCGCTTCGGTGCGACACCGGTGCAGCTCGATCTCTTCGATGCCGCCGCCGTCGAGCGCGCGGTCGCCCGACACGAGGTCGTCATCAACCTGGCGACACACATTCCTCCCGCCTCGCGCGCGCTCCTGCCTGGTGCCTGGCGCCAGAACGATCGCATTCGCCGAACCGCATCAGCGAACCTCGCGAATGCCGCGACGGCAGCCGGGGCACAGCGCTTCATTCAGGAGTCGTTCGCGCCCATCTATCCCGACCGCGGCAGCGAGTGGATCGACGAGCAGACGCCGGTACAGCCGGCGCGCTACAACAGGTCGGTGCTCGACGCGGAGGCCGCCGCCGATCGGTTCACGCAGGATGGGCGCGCGGGTGTGGTCCTCCGCTTCGCATTCTTCTACGGTCCGGACAGTGAATTCACCCACGACATCATCCGGTACGTCCGGAAAGGATGGGTGCCGCCCCTGGGCTCGCCCGATGCCTACATCTCCTCCGTCTCGCACGACGATGCGGCCGCGGCGGTGATCGCGGCGCTGGGTGTGCCGGCCGGCGTCTATAATGTTGTGGACGACGCGCCCGTCACCCGCCGCGAGTTCTACGGATCGCTCTCGGCGACGCTCGGCGTACCGCCGCCCAGATTCTTACCCGTCTGGCTCAGCCGTCTCATGGGGTCGATGGGCGAAACCCTCGGGCGCTCGCAGCGGATCTCGAACCGAAAACTCAGGGACGCAAGCGGTTGGGTGCCCAGTCTGCCGAGCGTGCGCGATGGATGGCCGGCGGTACTGCTCCAAACGACCAGGGGTGTGAGCGCCGATCTCCTCAGCGATCCACGTGCAATGTGATCTCGCGCACACACGTCATCTCTTGCCAGCTGTGAAGACTCATCCTATAATGCGCACAGAGGCACCACACCCGACCGGGAGATCCGAGTCCTGATGATACGCAGCTCCTACCAGCTCACCTCCAAGATCTGCCGCCGCACCATCGCACCGATCGCGATGGCGCTCCTGGGCGTAGTGCGCCCGGGAACGTGGGTCTTTGGCGGCGACTCCGCCGGAGGACGAGCACCCTAGGAGACCAGGATTCGATGTCGTGATCCGGCCTTTCGGGTGCTGCCCCAGACCCGAAAGGCCTTTTTGTTGTGCACACTCAGTGGATCACGACCATGAATCAGGAAATCATCTCTCGATACATCGGCCAGCCGGCGCGGCTTCCCGCCGAGCTGCGCTCGCGCATCGAGCGGGAATGGGGCAACCAACCGGTGCAGCTGTACGCGCTCTCCGACCTCGACCACGCGCTCAAGCTGCGCGAGTCGTGGCTGGTGCTCGGCCCCACGCACCTCGCCGTCGCTCGCCCGAACGGACACGACGACTGGGAGGTACTCTCCTTCGCGCGTGATCGTGTGCGTGCAGTGCGGGAAGCGCCGGGGCTGAGCGCGAACACGCTGCACATCCTCGGCGCGCCCGGCGATCCGCCGCTGGCGGTGCTGCGCTACACGCAGCGGCAGCGCGGCGCGTTCGAGAACATCCGGTTCGTGCTCGATGAGGCGCTGGCCGGCCGCACCGTCACGTCGGACGATCCCGACCGCGTGTACGCCGACGCCGTGGCGCGTCCGGTGCGCGATGCCCAGGCGCTCGTCGCCGGACATCGCTCGGCGGTGATTCTCCGCCTGCTGCGCTACCTCACGCGCTACCGGCGGCAGCTGGTGATCGGCCTGTCGGCGGCGGCGGTGGTGACGCTGGCGAGCCTCGTACCGCCGTACCTGGCCGGCTACCTGATCGACGGCGTCGTCAGGCGGGCGAACGAGGGGACGCTGCCGCGTGGCGCGGCGGCATCCATGGCCTGGATCGCCGTGGGCGCGATGGCCGCGGTGTACGTGATCCGCCAGGCGGCGGCGCACGTACGGCTCCGGCTCATGTCGGTGCTGGGCGAGTGGGTCGCGCGCGACCTGCGCGCCGAGCTGTACGAGCACATCCAGCGGTTGAGCCTGTCGTTCTTCTCGCGGAAGAAGACGGGGAGCCTGATCACGCGCGTCACCTCGGACACCGAGCGGTTGTGGGAGTTCATCGCCTTCGGCGTGGTGGACGTGTCGCTGTCGCTCGTGATGCTCATCGGTCTGGGCGCGGTGCTGCTCACGCTCGACTGGCGTCTGGGGCTGCTCATGACGCTCCCGGTGCCGCTCTTCTGCTGGCTCATCTACCGGCACGGCGAGTCGCTCAACGCGCGGTTCATCCGGACGTGGCGCAAGTGGTCGCGGGTGACGGACGTGCTGTCGGACACGATCCCCGGCATCCGGGTGGTGAAGGCGTTCAATCAGGAGACGCGGGAGATCTCGCGCTTCGCCTGGCGCAACGACGACGTGACCGATGAGGCGAACGAGATCCACAAGATGTGGACGACGTTCTGGCCGCTGCTGATGTTCGCCGTGCACGGGACCACGGTGCTGGTGTGGCTGTTCGCGGTGCCGCGGCTGCTGGGAGAGGGGCCGTCGCTGTCGACGGGGGTGTTCGTGTCGTTTCTGCTGTACACGACGATGTTCATCGCCCCGATCGACATCATCGGGCAGATGGCGCGCACGATCAATCGCGCGACGTCGTCGGCGCACCGCGTGTTCGAGGTGCTCGACAGCGAGCCCGAGGTGCGTGACGTGGTGGAGCCGATCCAGCTCGAGCCGGTGCGCGGGCGGGTGACCTTCGAGAATGTGACCTTCGCCTACGACGGCGTGCGGCAGGTGCTGCGCGGCGTGAGCTTCGACGTCGAGCCGGGCGAGCTCATCGGGCTCGTGGGCCCGTCGGGTGGTGGCAAGTCGACGGTGGTGAACCTCATCGCGCGGTTCTACGACGCGACCGGCGGCGTGGTGCGAGTGGATGGAGTCGACGTGCGGCTGCTCGATACCGGGCACTATCGCCGGCAGCTGGGTATGGTGCTCCAGGATCCGTACCTGTTTCACGGCACGGTGCTGGAGAACATCTGCTACGGCCTGCCCGATGCCTCGTTAGGCGCGGTGATCGAGGCGGCCAAGGCGGCGAACGCGCACGACTTCATCTGCAAGCTGGGCCAGGGGTACGACACGGTGGTGGGCGAGCGGGGACACACGCTCTCCGGCGGGGAACGCCAGCGCATCTCGATCGCGCGGGCGATCCTGCACGATCCCCGGATTCTCATCCTCGACGAGGCCACGAGCAGCGTGGACACGGAGACGGAGCGGGAGATCCAGGTGGCGCTGGAGCGGCTGATCGCCGGCCGCACGGTGTTCGCGATCGCGCACCGGCTGTCGACGCTCCGCCGCGCGTCGCGGCTGTTCGTGATCGAGGATGGCCGGCTGGCCGAGGCGGGCACGCACCGCGAGCTGCTCGACAGGCCGGAGGGGACATATAGACGTCTATACGAGCTGCAGCTGCAGTTGCAGTAGCGCGTGGCGCGGACTGCGGGGGCGGGGTGCCGGGCGCAGGCGTGCCACAACGATGAAGTCGACATTGGAGAGCGATATGCATACGCCGGATGTGACAGAGATACTCGAGCTTGCGACGAGCGAAAGCGCCGACGAGCTCGAGCTGAGGAGTGCGCAGGACGGGCGTCTCGTCGCCGTGGTGGATGGCGAGTCGATACCGGTGCGGCTGCGGCAGTGCTTCCCCTGGTCGGAGCCGCACCGGTATCTCTCGCTGCGCGATGACGAGGATCAGGAGGTGGCGCTGGTAGAAGACCCGGCGGCACTCGCTCCCGAGTCGCGCACGGTACTGGAGCAGGCGCTCGCCGAGGCCGGATTCGTGCTGGAGGTGGTGCGCGTGCTGTCGGTCGAGGAGGAGGTGGAGATCAGACAGTGGGTGGTGGAGACCAGGCACGGGGGTCGTAACTTCCAGACGCACCTCGACGACTGGCCGCGCGCACTGCCACTCGGCGGCCTCCTGATTCGGGACGTGGCGGGCGACCTGTATCTGCTCGCCGAGCCTGATAAGATGGACAGGCGGAGTCGGGAGTTGCTTTGGGCGTTTGTGGATTGAGCGTACGTAGTGGGTGGCGGGAACCCCGGCTCGCCGCGCAATGCCAGCCCGCTACCCGATATCCGCAGGAGACCTATGGGTGACCCGAGACGCCTCCGACCCGACGAGGTCGAGATCTTCGTGACGCGCGAGCTGCGGAAGGCGGGCATCGAGGTCTCGCGGCTCGAGGTGACGGGCCGGGACCGGCGCGATGAGCGCGGTGAGGAGGGCTTCACGATCGAGATGAGCGGCGTCATGCGAGTGCACGACGCTGATCGATCGGTGTTGGTGGAGTGTCGCAACCAACGCGATCCGGTGCGGCCTGAGGACGTGGAAGCCCTGGCTGCGAAGCTCGCCGCGGCGAAGGCGGATCACGGGATGATGTTCTCGACCTCGGGCTACGATCCTGTGGCAGTTCGCGACGCCAGGACGCGGGGGTTGCCGCTCCTCACCGTGGCCGACGGGAAGTCCGCGTTCGCGCGGAGCCCGTGGGGGATGGCGGGTCAGCCTCCGGCGTGGGTGCCGGAGTACATGAGCGAGGTAGTGGACGTCGACGTCACCGGAAAGCTGCGCCACCACCTGGTGGTAGCAGATCGGCCGGAGCTGATTCTCGAGCGACTCGGAGCGGAGGCAGACGGGCAATGACTCCCATGTCGGGCGAACGAGGGGAAGGGCAGAAGGATGCGATGGACATCCTTCAACAGTGGGCGGACGACTTCAACGCGGCGGCGCGACCATCGACACCACTCCGCTCGAGCGGCGAAGCAGGAGGTGCTCAGCTCCGGCTCCGCTACAGCCGGGATGGCGGCGACGTGTCGATCCTGCACCTGGTAGCCGTGCAGCGCGACGGACGACCAGTGATGCTGGTCAAGCGCTTCGACGGTCCAATGCCTGATACCGCGCTGCGCGCCGGGTTGTGGGCCAGCGAGCAGCTCGGTCGCCGCAAGGGCTGATGCCCTGGGCTCAGGGTGTGCGAGGTCTCGGCTGTGGCCGTGCGGCGCCGCCGCTCGTGTCGGCTGTGGCATCCCCGGCGGTCGTATCGCGCCGGGGCGCTGGTCCCGTCGCGCGGCCGCGCTGCGTCGTGTCCGGCTTCACGAGATCGGGACGCCTCAGCTGCGCCGACGCCAGAGAAAGATCGGCCGGTGGCTCGTAGATGATCCGCCCGATCGTATCGGGCGCACGCATCTCCTTCACGACCTCCTCGTCCAGCAGGGCCGATTTCTGAGCGCCTTCCGCGCCTTCCGGCCGCTCGCGCACATCGCCGGCGTCACCACACCCCATCACCACCGACGCGATGAAAGCAGCGCTCACCGCGCGGATCGAGCTTCGCGATATGTCCACGGGACCTCCTCTGCTACGTGGACGACACTTCCCGGTCGTCGGACGGGGCGCCCTGCGCGAGCCATTGCCGGAAGTCCTCGGCGGAGCCGGCGAGCTTCCATTCATCCCAGATCGACATCGCCATCGCTCGTACCGGCCCATCGGCCGGCCCCGCGGCAGCGCAGCGCTGCACGAGCCATTCCTCGAATGATTCGGGATCGGGGTCGTCGCGCACGATCTCCTCGAGCAGCTCCTGCTTGATGCGAAGCCCGATCGCGTCGGCGGTGGTGTTGCGCGCCCGGCGCTTCCGACGCCCCTCCGATGCCTCGAGCGCGGCGACCAGCTCGCGGCAAAGCTGACTCGGCCTCATGTCTCCGATCCCAGGTTCTTCGGTCGCGTGGCGGCACGCTCCACGGTAACCGCCATGGGGTACCCATTGTGCGACGGGCGCTCGTACCCGTGCTCCTGAGCCACGACGTCGAGCTCCACGCTGGCGAGATCGTCGGTGGCGAGCGCGCGCAGCGATCGCGGGCGCAGCACGTTGAAGGTCTTCAGGTATCCCTTGCAGCTCCGGCAGATGTCGATGCGCCTGTGCTGCTCCTCTCCTTCCAGCAGCAACGAGCCCAGGTGATCGTGGCGCACCTCGGCGCAGAACGGACAGTGCAGCACGGGGAGGGGCCAGTCACCGCCGCAGCCTCCGCACCGCAGGCGCCGGTTGCGCTCGATCCCCCGCAGCTCGGCCATGACCGGCCAGCCGCCGCAGATGGGGCAATACCCCTTCATCCACGTCCCCGGTATCCGATCTCGCCACCGCCGCTCGCACGCGTGCCGGAGCGGCATCGCCGCCAGCTGCGCCACGGCGACGAGTGCACCGAGCGCGTCGGGGGCGATACCGGCGACGGTGCCGAGCCTGTCGATGGCGTCGGTGTCGCGGGCAAGCGCGGCCTGCAGGAGTCCCGGCGCATCGAGCTTGCGGGCTCGCGCCTTGGCGAGCCGCACGCCGTCCTCGTCGCCAGTGCTCGCCGCTTCGTGCAGCAGCGCCCGCACGAGCCTGCGCACGGGCTTGGGGTCGATGCCGATGACGGCGCCGTGGAGGAGCGGCGCCTCGGTGGCGCTCGCGACGTCCACCTCCGGCACCGCCGCATCCCACGCGCCGCTCTCGGCTTCGGCCAGCGCGAGCTCCACCAGGCGCAGCCATGGGCGCCAGGCGGGCTCTAGCTCTTGGCTCGCTGCTCCGGAGACGCTCGCTCGAACCCCGATACCGGGAGTGGTCCTGGACATTCCTCGTTAGGCAGAAGGCAGGGCGTCTCGTAGTACATGCGCGAGCCCCCGTGTAGCTCCACGACGGGGTCGCGATTCTGCGGATCGGCGCCGGGCCCGCCGCCCTGCGAGCGCCGCGCCTCCGGGCTGGCGCACGAGGCGACCAGGAGTACCGGGGCGGCCAGCAGCCAACGCACTGAGCGCCGTCTCATGGTCGGAACACCTGGCCGCCGGCCACGTGCACCTGTTCGGAGGAGAGAATGGTGACCACGCGCAGCATGAAGCCGCCGAAGAGCACCAGCGCCGCGGCGGTGAGCGACGCGTTCCGCACGCGCGTCACCTTCCCGAAGCCAATGGCGAGCGGAAGCAGAATTCCCGCGAGGAGCACGCCCACCACCAGCAGGAAGCCCCACCAGCTGAGGAACACCCGCGCCGCCGCGCCGAGCGAGATCAAGAAGATGATCAGCACCAGGAGCTCGAGCGCCAGCACGATCTTGTCGAATGTCGACAGGTAGGCGATGGAGTCGGGATGCGCCGCGCGCCGCCAGGCAGAGAGCACGATCAGGGCTGCCGCGGCCGTGGACGCCGCCGACAGCAGAAACAGAACCCCGAGCCAGGTGGAGTCGGCCCACACCGGACGGTTCGTCACCGACAGCAGCACGCCGGTGTAGCCGGCGAGGAAGAATCCGGAGAGCGCGCCGAGGATCGCGATGATGGTCGACACCGGACCGCGCGCGAGCGCCCGGGCAGCGCCGAACTTCACCCGGTCCTCCTCGGCGGCCGCGCTCACCGCGGCGAGGAAGGAGAAGAGCCCGAAGATGAGCAGACCCCACGCCCCGACGGAGATTGGCGACCAGTACTTGAACATCGGCTGGCCCGTCTCGGAGCCGAAGAGCATGTGCCAGAAGCGCAGCGGTACGCCCAGGTCGACGATCAGCAGGATGCCGCTGATGATCGAGCCGATGAAGGCGACGTAGTAGCCCAGCCTGACGATTGGCCGGTCGACCGGGCGACCGAAGAGGTGCAGCAGCGCCGCGAGAAAGAAGCTGCCACCGGCGATGCCGCCGATGAAGAAGTAGAGGATGACCCACCACTCCCAGTGCGCGGGCTCGGTGAAGAAGGTGTCTGGCACGACGTGGCCTCCTTGCCGCGTTAGGCGGTTGGGGGTGTGCCCTCGGTCCCGCGCTCGTGTTCGGCGACTTCCTCCATGCGACGCTTGCGAAGTGACACCACGCCGGCCGCGCCCACCACCGCCGCACCGGCGGCGGAGAGCAGCGAGCTGCTGGCCAGGTTGCGCGTCGGTAGCTCCGGCTCTGCCGGCAGACCGTAGACCTCCGGCTCATCCACGAGCAGGAAGAAGGCGTTGAGCCCGCCAAGGGCGCCATCGGGATCGGCGCCATAGAGATATGCCCGCTCCTCGCCCGCCGCCTTGAGCTGCTCAACGCGTGCCTGCGCGCGCTGTCGCAGCTCGGACACCGGCCCGAACTGGATCGAGTCGGTTGGGCACGCCTTGGAGCACGCCGGCTCGAGCCCGACGCTCAGTCGGTCGTAGCAGAGCGTGCACTTCTGCGCCGTGCCGGAGACGGGGTTCATGCCGATCACACCGAAGGGACAGCCGGCGAGACAGGCGCGACAGCCGTTGCAAACGTCGGACTGGATGACGACGGTGTCGAACTCGGTGCGGATGATGGCCCCGGTGGGGCACACTTCCAGACATCCCGCCTGCACGCAGTGCTTGCAGACGTCGCTCATCATCAACCAGCGTCCTTCGTATGGCTGGTCGAACTGCTCGATGAACTTCACATGGCGCCACGCGGTGCCGCTCAAGCGGAGCGTGTTGTCGTAGCTCATCCCGCTGAGCTCGGGCTGCCCACCGTCGCGTGCCGGCAGCTGGTTCCAGTTCTTGCAGGCGACTTCGCACGCCTTGCAGCCAATGCAGACGGTCGTGTCGGTGAAGAACCCCATTGGCTCGGCCATTATGCCTTCTCCACGTTGCAGAGGAACGCCTTGCCCTCGTGGATCGAGACGTTGGGATCGCCTACCCATGCGGTGAGGTCGTTCACGACGTCGCCGGTGGAGAGTCCCTCCCAACCCCAGTGCCAGGGCATGCCCACGTGGTGGATCTGCTTGCCGCCGAGGTTCATCACCCCGATGCGATCGGTGACGAGCGCCTTGGCGCGAATGGTTCCGCGCGCCGAGCTGATGTTCACCCAATCGAGGTTATCGATGCCCTTCTCGCTGGCCAGGCCGCGCCCGATCTCGATGAACAGCTCGGGCTGCAGCTCGGCGAGCCACGGCAGCCAGCGACTCATCGCGCCGGCTAGATAGTGCTCGGTGAGACGATAGGTGCTGATGACGTACGGGAAGCGCGGGTCGCCGACGCGGGCGAGCTGATTGTAGCTCTTGTCGCGCGCCCAGTACTTGAACACCGGGCTCATCTGCTGCTTCGGGTAGAGCAGATTGCCGATCGGTGACTCGGCCGGCTCGTAGTGCGTGGGGAGCGGTCCGTCGACGAGCCCGTTCGGCACGTAGAGCCAACCCTTCCCGTCCCCCTTCATGATGAAGGCATCGGTGCCGGACAGCGCATCGAGGCCGATGCCATTGGGATCGGCCGGCGCGTTGGGCGCCTTGGTGAGCGCGAAGTCGGGAACGTCGTAGCCGATCCACTTCCCGCGCGACGCGCGTCCGGTGCGAGGATCGGGCGGGTTCTGGAAGCTCGCGTCCCACCAGACCCAGCGCTTGCGCTCGCTCCACGGATTGCCCTGGAGATCGGCGGAGGCGCGGTTGTACAGCACGCGCCGGTTGGCCGGCCACGCCCACCCCCAGTTGAGGTGCGCACCCGGCGCGCCGGGCGGATCGGGTTGTCGTTGCGCGGTGAGGTTCCGATTCGGTGCCGGGTAGCACCCGCAATAGATCCACGACGCGCAGGTGGTGGAGCCGTCGTCCCTCAGCTCGCCGAAGCCGGCGAGGTGGCGGTTGGGATCATCGGTGTAGTAGCCGTTGATCTCGCGCAGGATCTTGAGCTCATCCGCTTCGCCCACCACGTGCGCGCCAGGCTGTTGCGCGCTGTTCTGATCGGGATCGTAGTCCCAGGTCGTGTTCTTCCACCCCTGGTCGCGCGGCGCCGAGCTGTTGGCGTACGCCTGCTTCAGCCGCTTGCCCAGCTGGTAATAGAACCACGTATCGGTGCGGCAGTCGCCGGGTGGATCGGCGGCCTTGTAGTGCCACTGCAGCATGCGCTGCGTGTTGGTGAAGCTCCCCTGGTACTCGCCGATCTGCGTGGAGGGGAAGAAGAACACCTCGGTCTGGCTGTCCTCCACGTTGACGTCGCCGTCTCTGATCTCCGGCGCCGAGTACCACTGCGTGGCCGTTTCGGTGAGCCAGTTGTCCTTCACCACCAGCCACTCGAGCTTGCGCATCGCGCGCCGTTGCGCCGAGCCGTTGAGCGACGTTGCCGGGTTCTGACCGACGCAGATCATCCCCTTGATTCGACCTTCGTCCATGGAGGCCATGACCGCCATGTGCGAGTGATCGCCGAGGATTTTGGGGTGCCAGTCGTAACCGAAGTCGTTCTCCGGCGTGGCCGCCGCGCCGTACATCGACTTCAAGTACGACACCATGAACTTGGGCGTGTTGGCCCAGTACCCGGTGGGGACCGTCTCCGCGGCGAGGTAGTCGCTCAGGGTGTCGTGCCGCTTGAGCGCGGTGGGGTGCGCCATGTAGCCGTGGATGCTGTGATACAGCGTCGGCACATCGGTGGACCCCTGAATGGCCGCGTGTCCGCGCAGCGCCATGATCCCGCCGCCCGGACGGCCGAAGTTGCCGAGCAAGAGCTGGAGCAGCGCGGCGCAGCTGATCATCTGCACGCCGTACGTGTGCTGCGTCCAGGCGACGGCGTACGCGAACGCGGACGTGCGGTCACGCCCCGAGTTGGCCAGCAGCGTTTCGGCCACGCGCTGGAACTTGGCGCGTGGGGCGCCGGTGATCTGCTCGACCATCTCCGGCGTGTACCGGGCGAAGTGCCGCTTCAGGATCTGGAAGACGCAGCGCGGGTTCTGAAGCGTCGTGTCCCGCGCTACCGGGCCAGGCTTGAGTGACCGCACGAGCGCATCGTACGGTGGACCTTGGAACCGCGCCCCCTGCCGTCCGGGTTGCCCCGATTGCACCGCCTGTTCACCGGAACGCGCAGTCGCGGCCGCCCGACCCTGCTCGCCGACCGACCCGCGCGAGTACTGCCAGCTCGCCGGATTGTACTGACCGAGGAACGCGTTGTACGGCCATTCCTGCGGCTCGTTGTACTGCATCAGTCCCGAGAACACGCCTTCCAGATCCTCGGTGTCTCTGAACTCCTCGTTGATGATCGTCGCGGCGTTGGTGTAGTTGACCACGTAGTCCCGGAAGAAGGAATCCGTGTTCCAGCGCTCGCTGTTGATCACGTAGTTGATGAGCCCGCCCAGGAACGCGATGTCCGATCCGGCGCGGATCTGGACGTGCATGTTGCAGTTCGCACTCGTGCGCGTGAACCGCGGATCGATGTGAATGAGCGTGGCTCCGTTCAGCTTGGCCCGCATCGGCCACCGGAAGGCAACCGGATGGCACTCGGCCATGTTGGAGCCCATGATCACGAAGCAGTCGGTGTGCTCGAGATTGCGCGGATAGACCGTGGCAGCACCGCGACCAAGCCGTGTCCCCAGACCGGGGACGCTAGAGCTGTGTCATATCCTGGCCTGGTTTTCGATGGCGACGATCCCGAGCCCCCGGCAGAACTTCTGCGCCACGTGGTTGAACTCGTTGTCCAGCGTGGCACCGCCGAGCGCGAAGATGGCGGGCGTCATGTTCACGAGCTTCCCGTTAGGCAGCCGCTCGATGAACGTCTCCTCGCGCGTCTTCCGGATGAGCTCGGCCACGCGATCCATCGCCGCGTTGAGCTCCATCTCCTCCCACTCGCGCGCGCCAGGTCTCCGGTGGAGCACCTTGGTGGGACGATTGGGATTCTTGTGGAGCTGGTAGATCGCGGCGCCCTTCGGGCAGAGGGTGCCCTCGTTATGCGGGCTGCGCGGATCCCCTTCGATGTTGATGATCTCGCCGTCCTTCACGTGGATCAGCGTCGCGCAGCCCACCGAGCAGAATGGACAGATGCTCGGGACCGTCCTGCTGTCCTTGATGCGGAGCGCCTGCGCTTTCGCTCGCGCCGGCGCCAGGGTGAGACCGAGGCCGGCGAGACCGCCCATGGCGGTCCCGACACCGGCGCCGGCGGCATACCGGAGAAACTCACGGCGCGATGCTTCCATTGCGTCACTCCTCGCTGGACGCCAACTGCGAGTGTGCAGGTTTATCGCTTGCCGAAGCGCCCTTGATATATGTCACGTATCTCGCGGAGCGCCAGACACGTATGGAGCCTCAAAAATCATACCGGGCGCTGAGCGCGAACTGATTTCCCGTACGATCCTGGGTGCTGCCGTCCTCCAGGAGATACTCGGTCTGGTTGTACAGCCACTCGAGTCCGAACTGGTAGCCGCCCAGGCGGAAGCGAAGCATGGGCACGACCAGCACGCTCCCCAGCCGGTCGCTCCCGCTGTCGCCGACCTCGTCGTCGTCGGGGTTGTCGGTCCCGCCGTACAGCCAGAGGCTCCACCGGTTGGTGAGGTCGATCCCGGCCTGCGCCCATGCTCCCCACCCGGCGATGTCGCCGAACTGGATGACGTGGGCGAAGTGGTGCGCCATGGCCCGACCCGTGTAGGCGTTGCCGTGCAGCGTGAAGGCACCGCTCTGATAGCGCGCCCCTCCTTGCAGCGCCCAGCTGTCCAGGTCGTTCTCCGGCGGCTCGGGTGCGCCCTCCGGCCTCACGTTGTTGAGGTCCTTCTGATCCCAATGGCCGACGGCATAGAAGCCCCACGTGCCGCCCCCCTCCACTTGCCCGTCCACGTTGAACCGCGCCTCGAGCTGCGGCGTGCCAGCCTCTCCGGCGCTCGGCTGGTCTGCCGTCTGCTCGTCCACCCACGAGCCCCGCATGATGGCAAACTGGAGCTGCGCCTTGGTCCGTGCGTCGGCGGCACTCAGGTTCTGAATGAGGAAAATTCCCGGGAAGCGCCACCCAATGAAGCCGCCGGAGCCCCAGCCCAGTGGGAACCCGATGTGTGACGTGGAGACGGGGATGTTGCCGAGGGTCAGCGCCCAGGCCTGGCCGATGCGGATCGTGGTCCGCCCATTCGTAAGGTCGGCGTAGGCGAGGCGCAGGCGTGGGACCGGTTGCTCATCGCCAAAGTTGCCGGCGCCGTTGAAGCCGCCGAACAGGTCGGCTTCGAACGTGGCATTCGCCCGCCAGTTGCTGCCCGCGATCTCCGGTCCCCTGAACTCGAAGGTGAGGCGCATGTTGCGCACGTCGCCGCCGTGCCACCACCCTTCCAACTCTTCGGTCACGAAGTTGGCCTGCTGGCCGTTACCAAGGCCGAAGCGCGAGTCCTGCATGAACAGGGTGCCGCTCAGGATGCCGCGAATCGTGAGGCTCGCGTCGGTTCCGAGCTTCACTTCCTGTGCTCGGACCGCGATGCGCGGGATGAGGAGAGAGAACAGCAGGGCACACGCCCACCAACGAAGGATGACGGGTCGCATGTACGCCTCCCACGTGGATGCTGCATTGGACTGCCTGACGGCTCGACTTGGATTCGTGCAATAAGAAGCATGCCATCTGCGCGTGGCGCGCTGGCGCGTGGCGCGTGGCGCGTGGAAGGTGGCGCGCGGGCGGGCGGCGGGTAAGCGGATCGCGGGGTAGCGGGTAGCGGGTAGCGGGGCAGCAGGTTGCGGGTGGCGAGGTGCCGGCGATAGGCTCTATTGTTCATCGACTACCCGACTTCGCCACGCACCACGCGCCACCCGCCACGCGCAAACTGACATGCCTCGCTTCCTCCTCATTTCCGCTTCGGCCACTGCGCTCGTCGCATCGCCGGTGCTCGCCCAGCACGAGCACCATCGCACCGAGACCCTCGGCAAGGTGTCCTTCCCCAGCTCCTGCGCACCCGCGGTGCAGGAAACGCTCGACCGTGGTGTCGCCATGCTGCACTCGTTCTGGTTCCCTGAGGCGCACAAGACGTTCGACCAAGTCGCCGCCGCCGACAGCAGCTGCGCCATGGCGCATTGGGGGGTGGCCATGACGCTCTGGGGGAACCCATTCGCCAGGCAGCCGCAGGGCGCCGAGCGTGAGCGGGCGGGACTCGCTGCCGCGGAGCGGGCCAATGCGCTCCGGGCGCGCATGTCGCATCGCGAGCAGATGTACATCGACGGCGCGCTCGCGCTCTGGCGCGATGCCGACAAGGTGGATCACAACGTTCGCCTCGCGCGCCATGAGGAGGCGATGAAGAAGCTCTACGAGGCGCACCCCGACGATCCAGAAGCGGTGATGTTCTATGGTCGCGCGGTCATCGCCAACGCGCCGCCTGACGACCTGGAGTTCAAGCGGCAGCTCTACGCCGCCTCGCTCCTGGAGCCCCTTGTCGAGAAGCAGCCGGACCATCCAGGGCTCACGCACTACATCATTCACACCTTCGATTCGCCGAAGCTGGCGAGCCATGGCCTGGCGGCGGCCAAGCGGTACGCGGAGATCGCGCCCGCGGCGCCTCACGCGCTGCACATGCCGTCGCACATCTTCACGCGGCTCGGACATTGGGACGAGTCCATCGAGACCAACCGCCGCTCGGCCTCCGCCGAGCCCGACTCGAACGCGGCCGTGCACCCGAACGACTACATGGTGTACGCGTACCTCCAGCAGGGGCGCGATGCCGAAGCCCGACAGGTGGTGGCGCGCAGCAGGGCCTCGGCCGACCGATACTACGGCGCCATCCTTGGGTACAACGCGGTCGCCATGCAGGCTCGCTACGCGCTCGAGCGCGGCGCATGGAAGGAGGCCGCGGCGCTCCCGGTGCCACCGAAATCGGAGGCGTACGTGGCTGCGGTCGCGCGGTTCGCCCGGGCGATCGGCGCCGCGCGCGGAGGCGACCCGGCGCAAGCGAAGGCTGAAGTCGCCGCGCTAGCGGCGCTCCACGACACACTGAAGGCGAAGGACCAATACTGGTCGGTGATCGTCGACGCGCAGCGACTCGCGGCGAGTGCGTGGATCGCCCGCGCCGAAGGGAAGAACGACGAAGCAGTGAAGCTCGCCGCCACGGCCGCCGACCGAGAGGAGACGGTGGAGAAGCATCCGGTCACGCCGGGCCCGCTCCTTCCGGCGCGCGAGCTCGAGGGCGATCTGCTGATGGAGCTCGGTCGGTACGCGGATGCACTGAAGTCGTACGAGCGGACGCTCGAGCGCGAGCCGCGCCGCGCGCGATCGCTGTTCGGCGCGGCACAGGCCGCCCAGAAGGCCGGCAACACCACGCTCGCCCGGACACGGTACCAGGAGCTGCTCGAGGTCATGCAACGAGCCGACCCGTCGCGCCCCGAACCGGCGGCGGCGAAGGAGTTCTTGGGGACTGGGGACTAGGGACTCAGGACTCAGGACTCGGGACTCGGGACTCGGGACTCGGGACTTAGGACTGGCGACTCGGGAATGGAGATTGGGAGCAGAGATCGGGACGGTGACCGCTCACTCGCGTCTCGCGTCCCTGGTCGCCAGTCCCCAGACCCTAGTCCCTAACTCCAAACCGCGGCGCGCTCGACACCTCAGCGCACGCCAGGTCGAGATCTCGGGTGCTCGCCTTGCTCACGAAGGCGGCCACGAACGCCGCTCCGCAGTCGGTGACGTTCGACCAACCGTGGGCGACGCCACGGAGCAGCACGTGACGGCCGTTCGGTAGGGAGCGCAGCGCATCCTCCGCCCACCGTGGCGGCGTGTTCGGGTCCAGCTCGCCCGACACCAGCAAGACCGGCGCGTCCGCCCGTACCGGCTCGTTCGCGTTCGGCGTCGCCGGCATCGCCGCCCACTCGGCGCACGCCTCCGCCAGCATGCGCACGCGCGAGGATCCAAGGAAGGTGCTCCGGTCGGTGGCACGCGCCGCGGTGAGGTCGAGCTGCTTGCCATCATCGGCGCAGCTGACGCTCAGGTGCATGCCCATGGCGATGGCGCCACCCAGCGCGCGACGATATCCAATGACCTGATCCACCAGCGGCGCCGGGTTTCTGGAGGCGGCGAGGCGCAGGAGCCGTGGTAGACGCGAGCGGGCATTGGCAGACTGCATGGCCCCGAGGATGGCACCGGCGATCGCGTCGCGGCTCACGCCGAGCGTGTCGGGCGCGCCGCCTGACGAGGGAAGCACGGTGCGGATCTCTGCCCTGTCCGCGCGCGCGAGCACGGTATCGAGGTCGGCCCGCACGTTGGGGAAGGCGCGCGCGCAGGCGGTGTCGGCGCGGCAGTCGCGCTCCAGCAGCCGCAGCGCCGCCTCGCTGTCCTCGGCGTAGCTCATGGGTGCGATCATCGTGGGCGGCGCCACCGCCTTGAGCACCATGGTGCGTACCCGGCGCGGATACTTCCGCAGGTAGGTGAGCGCGAGGCGCGATCCGTACGACGTGCCGTAGAAGTTGAGCGCCGGCCATTCGAAGACGCGGCGCACCGCCTCGAGATCGTCGGCGATGATGCCCGTCGTGTACTTCGTGAGATCGGCGTCGCGTGCCAGCGAGTCGCGACAGGCGCGCACGGCATCGCGGGGGAAGAGCGTCCAGCCCACGAGGTCGGCGTTCGTGCGCATGAGGGTGCAGACAAGCGGGTGCGAGCGGCCCGTGCCGCGCACATCGAGGAGCACGAGGTCGCGCCGCTCGCGCACGCGACCGAACGCGTCGGTGGCGAACTCGCCCATCCCCGTGCCGGCCTGTCCCGGTCCACCGGCGAGCAGCATGAATGGATCCGGTGCGCGCTCGGGGCCGGTGGCCCGCGCCACGGCGACGAAGAGCTCGATCTGCCGTCCGTCTGGCCGACTCCGATCTTCGGGAACGCGCACCGTCGCGCAACGCACGTCGCCGTCGAGGCCGGTGATCGTGCACGGCGTGAGCGTAGGAGCCGGCGCAGCCGCCTGCCCGTGGGCGGGCATGGCAACGCAAAGTGACGCTGCCGTGACAATGAGAATACGTTCTGATCGTCGCATGAGGCCTCCCAAGATAGCACGGTGACGCTTCTCCGTACGTCGTGCACCCCGTACCCTGAAAGAACGGATGCGACCCGACTGGAACAATTTTGATCTCGACTGCGATGCGATCTAGCGAGAGCGCATCGCGTCGCGTGCGGACGCTCGAGCGGCCGAGTGGCGGGGTGGTGGAGGAGCGGCGCATCGACGAAGGGGTCGAGCATGCGATCGACGGGCAACGCGACGGCGCAACCGTGGTGATCTGCCTGGATGGAGTCGGCACGGCGGCGCTCGAGCGCGAAACCTACCTCATGCGCGCCGGCTTCATCGCCATCCTCCGTGGTGCGGTCACACTGCGCATAGGCGCTGGTCCGCGCGGTGTGCGGTGGCTCAGCCTGCGCTGGCCGGAGCGGTCGCTCCAGGCACTCGGACCGCCAAAGCGTGGCCTCGAGCGAACCCGTGCGCTGTACGGCCGGGCGAGCGTCGGACTGGCGTGGCGCATCTCGGAGGAGCTGCGGGTGAAAGATTCGCTCGCGCCGTGGGCGGTGGACGTCATGGCAGGCGGCATCGCGGTGGCGCTCACGCGTGGTTCGCGCCGGCATCCCCCCACGCCGGCGCTGGCCACCAGGGCGCGCCGGGCGATCGATCGCGCGGGATACGGGAACATCTCGCTGGCGAAGATCGCGCGCGAGCTCGGGTGTAGCCCGGAGCATCTGAGTCGTCTCTTCCGGCGCAGCTTCGGGCTCACGCCGAGCCGGTACGCGATGTGGCGCCGCATCGAGCAGGCCAAGCGCATGTTGCTGGCCGGCACACGGCCGGTCTCGGACATCGGCATCGAGCTCGGCTTCAGCGATGCCAGCCACTTCGGGCGTCACTTTCGCGCGTGGACTGGTGTTTCGCCGGCGAGATTCAGGGAGAATCGCGGGTAGCGCGCGTGGCGCGTGGCGCGGGGCGCGTTGGGCGTTGCGCGTTGGATGCCGGGCCGGTTAATGTCTCCTCCCTCGGACACGCCTCAACCACCCATAACCACGCGCAGCGCGCTCCGCGCTCCGCGCCACGCGCAAATGTCCCGCCCTCCCGGCAACCACGCCGTCATTTTCGTCGCCATTACCGTCCTCATCGACTCGATCGGCTTCGGGCTGATCATGCCGGTGATGCCGACGCTGCTCATGGAGCTCACCGGCGAAGGAGTGAGCCAGGTCGCCATCTATGGTGGATGGCTGGCGTTCGTCTACGCGGTGCTCCAGTTCTTTTCGGCGCCGGTGCTCGGGGGGCTGTCCGACCGCTTCGGCCGGCGGCCGGTGCTGCTGTTCGCGATCGGCGCGCTGGGAATCGACTACCTCATCCTCGGCTTCGCGCCAACCCTCGCCTGGCTCTTCCTTGGCCGCGCGATCGCCGGCATCGCCGGTGCGTCGTTCACTCCCGCGTTCGCCTACGTGGCCGACATCAGTCCGCCGGAGAGGCGCGCGCAGAGCTTCGGCGTGGTGAGTGCCGCCTTCGGTGTGGGGTTCATCATCGGGCCGGCGATCGGCGGCCTGTTGGGAGAGATGGGACCGCGCGCCCCCTTCTTCGCCGCCGCGGCGTTGAGCCTCACCAACGTCGCCTATGGCTACTTCGTGCTGGCCGAGTCGTTGCCGCTCGAGAAGCGACGCGCCTTCACCTGGCGGCGCGCGAACCCGTTAGGCACGCTGCTCCAGATGCGGAAGCAGCCGGTGGTGGTCGGCTTGCTCTCGGCGTTCTTCCTCTGGATGGTAGCACACCAGGTGATGCCCGCGACGTGGAGCTTCTACACCACGTATCGCTTCGGCTGGCCGGAGAAGACGATCGGAGCATCGCTGGCGCTGGCCGGCGTGCTCATGGCGGTGAGCCAGACCACCTACCTGCGATTCGTCGTGCCGCGCATCGGCGAGCGCCGCGCGGCGCTCACCGGCATCGTCACGGCCGGCATCGGCTATCTGGGCTACGCGATGGCCACCGAGAGCTGGATGATGTTCGCATGGCTCGGCACCTGGTTCTTCGGCGCCACGGTGAGCCCCACCACCAACGGGATCATGTCCAGACGCATCGCCCCGGACGCGCAGGGTGAGCTGCAAGGCGCGGTGGCCAGCCTCATGTCACTCAGCGCGATCGTCGGCCCGCCGATCATGGCGCAACTCTTCGGGCGCTTCTCGGCGCCCGACGCGCCGGTGCACCTACCGGGCGCGGCGTTCGTGGCGGCGTTCGCGCTGTCGATGATCTGCCTGGCGATCTACTGGGCGGTGACGCGCGAGCCGGTCACCGTGACGACAGAGCAGGTGGCGGTAAGTCC
>DATFFZ010000118.1:0-7544 GCA_035249845.1 Gemmatimonadaceae bacterium | reverse complement strand
GGATTGAGCCGCCAGTCGAGCTTCACCAGCAGCGCGTTGGCGTCGTTGGTGCGCGAGACCGGACCGAAGTCGTTGGCCAGCGCGCCGCCGAACGCCGTGCCGAGGAAGGTGCGCAGCGAATCGAACTGCGGGCTGTCCGGACGCACGCGCTGCTTCACCTCGTCGTAGGCCTGCTGGTCGTAGGCCACGAAAAAGAAGGCGCGATCGCGCACGATCGGCCCGCCGGCCGTGAAGCCGAACTGATGCTGCGTGAAGTCGGGCTCGAAGGTGATGTTCTCGTGGGCCGGGCTCCCCGAGAGCGCATCGTACTTGCCGAAGTAGTGCACGGTACCGCGAAACTCGTTGGTGCCCGACTTGGTGATGACGTTGACGAATCCGCCGCCGGAGCGCCCGAACTCGGCGTTCGCGCCCTGCGAGATCACCACCATCTCCTGCACCGCGTCGAGGTTGAAGGTGAATGCCGGACGCTGGCCGCCACGCTGCTCGCCGAAGAAGGGATTGTTGAAGTCCGCGCCGTCGACGGCAACGTTGTTGTGGATGCCGCGCTGGCCGCCGATGCTGATCTCGTCGCCGTCGGGCCCCTGGACGATCGCCACGTTCGGCGTGAGCAGCGTGAGATTCAGGTAGTTGCGCCCGTTGTTGGGCAGGCCTTCCACCACGTCGTCGCTCAATCGCGTCGCCGACTCCGGCTGCGTCGTGTTCACCAGTGGCTGCTCGCCCGTGACGGTGACGCCCGCGAGCTCCACCGCCTGCCGGGCCATGACGAGCGGGATGTCCACCGACTCACCGACGCGCACGCGAATCCCCTGTCGTGTCACCGGCACGAATCCCAGCGCCCGGATCTGCACCTCGTACGTGCCCAGCGGCAGCAGCGTCGCCACGAACACGCCGAGGTCGTTCGTCATGTGATTACGGGTGAAGTTCGTCTCGAGATTCCGAACGGTCACCGTGGCGTTGGCCACGGGAGCGCCGGCCGAGTCGCGCGCGACCCCGCGGATGATCCCCGTGGTGGCCTGCGCCTGCCCCAGCAGCACTCCCGGAGCGACGAGCAGCAGCGCCGCCAGGAAGCGGCGAAGCGTGGTGAAGGATCTGGAGTGCGGGGTGGTACTGCGGGAAGGGGTGCGAGCGGCGCTGGTACGACGTGACCAATGTGACGGCAAGACAATACGTTGCATGGAACTACCTCGGAGGGAGGAAGGTAGATCACGCTCGGAAGGTGCGCAGATAGTGCTACGGAATTCGCGGCGGGACAAGGGAGCATGGCGATGAAACGTTGGTTCTCTTGGGAGGGTCGTGCGGAACACTTGCCGCTCAATCAGCTAGGCGCGGGACGTAGGACGCGGGAGGCGAACAGGGGGAGCCCTCAGTCGGGCCACCGAGCAACGGACTAACGGTAGTGATTTCCAGTAATTCAGTAGGAGGTAAGAGGTAAGAGCGTAAAGGGGCACACCCTTACGCTCTTATTCTCTCATGCAGTACTGAATTACTGGAAATCACTACCGCTAGTCCATCGCTAGGTGGCCCTACTAAGGGCCCTCCCACTTGTCCTCACCTCTCGTCTAGTCCCTTGCGAGGTGGCCCTACCAAGGGCCCTCCCACTTGTCCTCACCTCTCGTCTAGTCCCTTGCGAGGTGGCCCTACCAAGGGCCCTCCCACTTGTCCTTGGGGAATCGCTCCCATTAGTCCATCGCTAGTCGGCCAAACAGAGGGCTCCCCCTGTTCGCCTCCCGCGACCCGCGTCCCGCGTCAGGCGTCCCGCCCTACCTCCTCCTTGCTCTCGTCCTCGCCGCCTTTCTGGCTGCGGCGCGGCGCTTGGCTGGGCCCTTCGTGCGCGCCGCCTTCCTCGCCGCGGCGGAGCGCTGTGCGGCGGTGCGCCGGCGCGCGCTCGAGCGTGCCTGACGAGCGAGCGCACGGGGCGATGCCGCTCGACGACCTTCGCGCTCGAGTGCCCTGCGCACTCCACGCGACCGCGCGGCGGATGGCCGGCGCCGAGCGCGCTTGGTCGCGCTCCGGGTGCGCTTACTCGCCGAGCTTCCCCGCTTGCGCGGCACCTTCACACCGGCCCGCCGCGCCTTCGAGAGCCCGATGGCGATCGCCTGCTTGGACGACCGCGCACCGTGCTTCCCTTCACGAACGTGATGTATCTCCTCGCGCACGAACTCACCGGCCTGCGTGGAAGGAGACTTCCCTTCCCGGGCGTCCTGGCGCGCGCGTCTGATGGTCTCTCGCTCCGGCATCGTTGCACCTCCTGCTTCGGGTCCAGACGAGGCGGCGAGCATGAGGCGGGCCAGAGGGCGAGCGTGGCGCCTAGTGTTCGGCGCATGGGAGAGTCCGTGACCTGAGTGATGCGAGTGCAACGAGTGACAACAGCTGGGATGAACAACATGAGGCGCGTGATGGACCCATCACCTGCGTCATGCTCCTCACCCTGGTCGTTATCACTCACTCCACTCATATCACCCCTCTCCTGGACTCCCCAACGGCGGATACCTACACCAGGTAAATCACCCCCACCACCACCAACCAGCTGGCCGCGATGAAGTACGCGAGCGGACCGGTGTTCGTCGCGGCGGCGGCGCTGCGGGGGTCGGCGGGGGCGCGCCACGACCAGAGGATCGCGACCGCCAGCATGACCAGCGCTATTGCGAGCACCAGGAACTGGAACACCAGCGTGAGGAACACCATCGACTCGTACGCGTTCTCCTGGCCGAATTGTGCCTCGCGATACCGGTAGAGCAGGACGAGATTTGCCAGGAGGAGGAGCGCGACGAGCATCGCCGCGCCAAGCCCCCATCGCCGGCGAAGGAGCGCCCCTCTCGGCTTCTCACTCGTGTTGCTCGTCGTCCGCGTCCCCCACCAGATGGCACCGGCCAGTGCCAGCGCGATGGACGCGGCGATCGCCGCCAGCAACGACTCGGTGCTGTCGGGCGACGGCCACGAGTCGCTGCGCGCCGCGAGATAGACGTAGCTGGCCACGATCGTGAGCAGCGCCACCGCGAGAATGACGACGAGCACCGCGACACCCCACCAGCCGTTGCCCAGTCGTCCACCGATGGCGAGCGGCAATTCTCCCTCGGCGCGCTCGCCGCCCATCTCCCGCACGGCGCGCGCCTCGGAGCTCGGGGGCCAGAACCATCCCGTGGTCGCGACCACGCAGATGGCGGCGCTCAGCAGGAAGAGCCCGAGATGCTCCACCAGCGCCGACACGAAGAGCACCGTGAAGCCGACCGATAACACGAACGGCCAGATGGACTGGGCAGGCAGGTGCGCGATCGCGATCGGCTTTGCCTTCCTGATCGACACCACCAGCGCACCCCGCCATCCGACGGGCGCTCCCTCCAGGCGATCGAGCTGGCGCGCGGCAGCGGGATCTTCCGGCTCGAGCCCGTCCTGCTCCCAGAGCGGGTGGCGCCCTCGCACACCTGGGAGCGTGTAGAACTGCGCCGCCGGCACCGGTGATCCCTCCGACCACTCGAGGGTGTCGGCGTCCCACGGGTTCTTCCCCGCGCGCTCGCCGCGCAGGCTGCTCCACACGACGTTGATCACGAACAGCAGCACCCCGGCGCCGAACCCGAAGGCGCCAACGGTCGAGATCAGATTCGGCAGCTCCCACGACAGCCCGGATGGATACGTGTACACCCGGCGCGGCATGCCGAGGAGCCCGGCCACGTGCATGGGGAAGAACGCGACGTTGAAGAAGACGAGCATCGTCCAGAAGTTCCACCGCCCCAGGCGCTCGTTAGGCAGACGCCCCGTGATCTTGGGCAGCCAGTAGTAGATGCCGGCCATGAGCGGGAACACCACGCCGCCGATCAGCACGTAATGGAAGTGCGCGACGACGAAGTGGCTGTCGTGCACCTGGAGATCGAAGGGGATCGACGCCACCATCACGCCGGTGAGCCCGCCGGCCACGAAGACGACGATGAAGCCGATGACGAAGAGCAGCGGCACCCGCCACTCGGGCCTGCCGCGCCAGAGCGTGGCGATCCAGCAGAACACCTGCACGCCGCTGGGGATGGCGATCGCCATCGACGCGCCGGCCACGAACGACATCATCATCATCGACTCGCCGGCGGCGAACATGTGGTGCAGCCAGAGCACGAAGCTCACCGCGCCGATGGCGATCATCGACGCCACGATCCACCAGTAGCCCACGATCGGCCGCCGCGCGAACACCTGCACCACGTGCGACACGATCCCGGTAGCGGGCACGAGCATGATGTAGACTTCCGGGTGGCCGAACGCCCAGAAGATGTGCTGCCACAGTAAGGGATCGCCCCCGCGCTCCACGTCGAAGAACTGCGTGAGCCCCTTGCGGTCCAGCTCCAGCATCGCCGTGCCCACGATGAGCGGCGTGAAGGCGAAGATGATCATCACCGCCGCCACGAGCATCGACCAGGCGAAGAGCGGCATCCGCCCCAGCGACATCCCGGCCGCGCGCATCCGCAGGATGGCGACGATCAGCTCCGCCGCCGCGCCCATCGCCGCCACCTCGGCCACGCTCAGCCCGATGTCCCAGAAGTCCATGTTGAGACCCGGGGAGAACTCCTTGTCGCTGAGCGGAACGTAGGCGAACCAGCCGGCATCGGGCGCGGCGCCGACCAGGAAGCTCGAGTACAGGAAGATCCCGCCGAACACGTACGTCCAGAAGCTGAGCGCCGTCAGACGGGGAAAGGGGAGATCGCGCGTGCCGAGCATCACCGGCAGCATGTAGTTCGCGATCGCCTCGATGAACGGGATGACGAACAGGAACATCATCGTCGTCCCGTGCATGGTGAAGAGCTGGTTGTACGTCTCGGGATCGAGGAACGTGTTTTCGGGGGAGCCGAGCTGGATGCGCATCAGCAGCGCCTGCACGCCCCCCACCAGGAAGAACGCGAACGCGGCGATCATGTACCGCTTCGCCACCGGCACGTTGTTGATCGTGCGCAGCTGGCCCATGAGCCCCGGTGGATCCGTCCACACCGCCTCGAACTGCTCGAGACCGGGCCTCGTGGTCGTGGGCTCGGCGACGCTCGCCATGCCTAACGAAGCTCCTCGAGGTAGGCCAGCAGCGCCTCCAGCTCCTGGGCCGAGAGCTGGATGTTCGGCATCCGGCTGCCGGGCTTGATGAGCTGGGCGCCGGTGATCCACCGGGCCATGTTCTCGCGCGTGTTCTCCAGCGACGCCGCGGCGAGCATGCGGCGGCCGGCGATGTGCGTGAGGTCGGGACCGAGCGACCTGGCCGCGGTGTAGGCGCCGCGGACCGTGTGGCAGTAGGCGCACTGCGCGCTGGCAAACACCGCGCGCCCCTGCTGCGCGAGCGGTGTGGCCGGTGCAGCGGCCGGCTGGCTCTCCCGCTCGAGCCAGCGCCCAAAGTCCTCCTCCGGCTGGGCCACCACCACCAGCGACATGAGCGCGTGCTGCACCCCGCAGTACTCGGCGCACTGCCCGCGCGAGACGCCAGGCCGGTCGGCGTGCAGCCACGTCACCAGCGTGTCGCCGGGGTTGAGATCGGTTTTGCCGTGGAGGTTGGGCACCCACAGGCTGTGGATGACGTCCGCCGACGTCAGCTCCAGCCGCACGCGGCGCCCGACCGGAATGTGGATCTCGTTGGCGCTGGCGACGGTTTGGCTCGCACCAGCGGTTTGATACTCCAGCTCCCACCACCATTGCCGTCCGGTCACGATCACGGTGAGGTCGCGCGGCGCCCTGCCCGGCTCGATGGCGCTCAGTACCCGCAGCGTGACGACGAAGATTCCGGTGACGATGACCGTGGTGAGGATCGTGCCGATCGCAACCGACCGCGTAGCGGCGCGGTCCCCGCCGCTCTCCACCTCACGAGCGGTGTCGGCGCGGCGCCGCCGGAAGAGCGCGAGGAAGAGCAGTCCGATGACGATGAGGTAGACGGCGGCCGCCACGGTGAACAGCAGCCACCAGAGATCGGCGATCCGCTGCGCCGCCGGCCCCCGCACGTCGAGCGCCGACTGCGCACCGGTGCATCCGGCGACGAGGAGGAGAAGGGGTGCTCCACGTGCACGCACGCGCAGCTACGGTCGCACGACTCGTACCAAGCTTGGCAGCTGGAACACAGGGCTCGCATTCAGAACGATGGGCCGGCGTTCTGGATGCCAAGGCGAGAAGGGCTTGGGTGCGCGATGGGCCTGTTACGCGCCGCGGGCGGCGAGGGCGACATCGCGCATCAGGCGCGCGGTGCGGCCCACGGACTCGTCGTCCGTCCAGTATGCGTCGTGCGAGAGCGGGGTCCAGGAGCGCGGGGCGTGGCCGGCATCGATGGCGACGTCCTCGGTGACGGCCGCCTCGTACGTCGGGCTCAGCGGGCGCAGCGGATAGGCCAGCACGTCATCGGCGTCGTAGAAGTTGAGCCACTGGGCCACCTGGCGGAGGTGCGGCGGGAGTGCCGGCGGCGGAAACTCGATCGCCACGATCTCCGCCAGCCGCAGCGTGAAGAGAGCGATGCTCGACCCCAGCGTCACGAGCGCGGTGAGCGTCTCCATCCGCTCGAAGGGCGTGGCCGCCGGCAGATCTCGGCGCTCGTCGTTGCCGCGCTGCACGTCCCAGATGAAGTTGGACATGATCACGCTGCCTAACGAGTGGGCGATCACGACCAGCGGCGCGTCGGCCGCCAGCTCGGCGCGCAGGTCGCGCAGCCGGTCGGCCACGCGCGTGTGGATGTCGCGATAGAAGTCGGAGCGCTGCACCGGCACGCGCTGGTAGGCGAGCGCGTCGCCGAAATGGGTGATGAAGAAGCGGCGCAGGCCGGAAAAGCGCAGCGTGTGATCGCGCGACACCGCGGCCCAGAGCTGCTCCTCACGGTCGCGCACCAGGTCGGCCCACCACACCGGCTTCCAGCGCACGGTACCGGCCGGAACGTCGTGCATCTCCAGCCGCCGATCCATCCGCGCGATGAACGCGTTGGCGAACTGCTCGGGCTGCGTCCCCATCCCGTGCACCACGATGGCGCCGATCTCCGAGGCGGGCGGCATGACGACGGCTCACAGCTCCAGCAGCGCGCCGGCCTTCTCGAGGATCTCCGGGACGTCGCCGGCAGCGATGGCATGGGCCAGCTCCAGCCCCGCGCCGGCCGCGGCGATCACCTGCTTCACGTCGGCCGTCCTGTTCACCGCCTGCCGCAGCGACAGGGTCACCTTTCTGATGTGCCGCACGACGCCGGCCAGATCGTCGGTCTCGAGCTCGATGCCGCGCGCGGTCATGTCGGTGGACAGCCCCATGAGCGACCACTCCACCGACTCGATCGACGCGCGATCGGCAGCGCTCAACTTTTCCCAGTTCGCGAATCGATACTTGCCCAGTCGCACCGAGAGATCGTGGTACTGTGCCGCAATCGCCAGCGTGTCCTTCGCCGTCAGTCGGGGCATCGTGCTCCTCAGTCCCTAGAACGCTTTCTCCATGTCGGACGCCAGCGCCTCGATGGCCGCCGCGTAGTCGGCCAGCTCGGCCGCCAGCTCGCGCGCGCGCAGCTTGTCGCGCGACTCGTAGAGCCGCCGGTGTCCGCGGGCGATGCTGCGCAGCGCGGACGCGTA
>DATFFZ010000117.1:0-3454 GCA_035249845.1 Gemmatimonadaceae bacterium | reverse complement strand
CCGATCAACGTCAACTTCCAGGTGGTGCCCGGCTACGACTACGGGCTGCGGGTGACGCCGAACGCGTCGGGCGACTTCCGCATCATCTGCAACGAGTTCTGCGGAATCGGGCACCACACGATGGTGGGGCGCGTGATCGTCGTCGAGCCCGGCGAAGGAGACGTCGCGCGAGCGGGAGGTGCGCCATGACCGTCGATCTCACCAGCGCCGCCACGCAGCCGGCGTTCACGCCCGGCTCGGGCGAGTTCCGCACCTGCCCGTTCACCGGGCGGCAACTGCACCTCCCCGCGATGCGGCTGGTGCAGGCCAACGCGGTGGTCTCCGTCGTCGCGCTCCTCATCGGGGCCATCGCCGCGGTCCTGCTCGTGCTCACCCGCTGGCAGGCCGTGCACCTCCTCCCGGCCAACTGGTTCTACCGCATCCTGGGCGTGCACGGGATGAGCATGCTCATCTTCTTCATCATCTTCTTCGAGATGGCGGTGCTGCACTTCGCCAGCACCGCGCTGCTCAACGCCCGGGTGTCGGCGAAGAAGACGTCGTGGGCGGCGTTCGGACTGATGGTGCTGGGCGCGGCGATGGTCGAGGCGCTCATGTGGGGCGGAAAAGCGGACGTCCTCTTCACCTCCTACGTCCCGCTGCGCGCGCACCCGGCGTTCTACCTCGGCATCATCCTCTTCGCGGTGGGCGCGCTGATCGTGACCGGCGTCTTCTTCGCCAACCTCGTGGTCGCAAAAAAGGAGAAGACGTACGAGGGATCGCTCCCGCTCGTCGTGTACGGCGCCATGACGGCGGCGATCATCGCCGTCATCACGCTCCTCCACGGCGCGATGATCTACATCCCCACCTTCCTCTGGTCGCTCGGCTACATGCAGGTGGACCCCCAGGTGTACCGCCTCATCTGGTGGGGACTCGGCCACTCCTCGCAGCAGATCAACGTCGCCGCCATGGTGGCGATCTGGTACATGCTCGGAGCGCTCACGATCGGCGCGGTGGTGCTCAACGAGAAGATCAGCCGCTCGGCGTTCGTGCTCTACATCCTGTTCATCTCGATGGCCTCCGCCCACCACCTGCTGGTGGACCCCGGGATGAGCTCGGCGTGGAAGGTGACGAACACCAGCTACTTCATGTACATGGCGGTGCTCGCCTCCATGCTCCACGGCTTCACCGTGCCGGCCGGGATGGAGCTCGGCATGCGCCTGCGCGGCTTCACCAACGGGATGTTCGACTGGCTGCGGCGCGCGCCATGGAGCGACCCGGGGTTCAGCTCGCTGGTGCTGTCGGTGGTGGTGTTCGGGTTCGTGGGCGGCATCACCGGCGTCACGATCGGGACGGAGCAGATCAACATCATCGTGCACAACACGCTCCGCTCCCCCGGACACTTCCACGCCACGGTGGTGAGCGGCACCGCGATGGCGTTCATGGGGATCACGTACTACCTGATTCCGCTCGTCTTCCGCAGGAAGGTGGCGTTCTGGAAGGCGGCCAAGCTGCAACCGTACATCTTCGCGCTCGGGATGCTGGTGTTCACGATCTCGATGACCTTCGCCGGCACCTTCGGCGTGCCGCGGCGGCACTGGGACATCACCTTCAGCCAGGCGCCCTTCGACGTGCAGTTCAGCCCGGCGGTGGACGTGCTCCTGGCGCTGGTCGCGCTCGGCGGCCTCACGGCGGCCACCGGCGCCTTCCTGTTCATCGCCATCGCGGTGAAGTCGGTGTTCTTCGGAGAAGCGCTGGGAACGCTCACGCCCGGCGTGGCCGTGTCCGGCGTCCCGCAGGGGCTGACGCATCCGCCCACGCACCCGCGCGACGTCCGCGCGCGATGGGAGGAGCTGCACGGCTCGGGCGCCGGGTGGATGGGACCCGCCCCCGGCACGCTCGTCCTCGTGTTCGTCTTCCTGGCGGCGTTCATGCTGTACTTCTTCGTGAACTGGAAGGTGCTGTCGTTCGTGTGGAGGATCGGATGAGCGCGAGACGCGGCGCGGCGGCGCTCGCCGCGCTGGCTGCCATCCTCCTGATCACCGCGTCGTGGTGGGCGCTCGCGCTCTGGCCGCTCGGCGACGGCTCGCCGGAGTGGCTGGCCCGGACGCGCGAAGTCTGCTTCGGCGCGGTGGGGGACGGCCTGCCCGACGGCGGCGGATGGACGCTGCTCGTCGGACAGCCGCTCGGGATGCTGCTCCTCCTGGTGATCGCGTGGGGCGACGAAGTGCGCGCCGGCTTCCGCTGGCTGCTCGACGGCGTGGCGGGGCAGATCACGGTGGGGCTCGCGTCCGCCGCCGTGGTGGCGGGGCTCGTGGGCGTCGGCGCGAGGGTGCGCGACGCGAGCGCGCAGGAGTTCTCGCCGAGCAACATGGAAGCGCTCGGGCGCGAGCTCACTCGCATCGACGACGTTCCTGCCAAGCTGGCGCTGGTGAATCAGGACGGGCGGACGATCACGCTCGACGCGTACCACGGCCGCGCCGTGCTGGTGACCTTCGCGTACGCGCACTGCACGACGGTCTGCCCGCTGGTCGTGCACTCGGCGCTCGTCGCTCGCGACCGGATCGCGGAGAGCGCTCCGGAGCGGACGCCCGTCGTCGTGGTGGTGACGCTCGACCCGTGGCGGGACACCCCCGCGCGCCTTCCCGCCCTCGCCAGGAAGTGGGGGGTGACGGGGGACGCGCACGTGCTGAGCGCCGAGGCGGAGGTGGTGGAGCGCACGCTCAACGCCTGGCGGATTCCGCGCGTGCGCAACGAGCGGACGGGAGAGATCTCGCACCCGAGCCTGGTGTACGTGATCGGGCCCACGGGCCGGATGAACTACGTGGTGCAGGGGAGCGTGGAGCAGATCCTCGCCGCGCTCCGCGCGCTCTAGCGCCGGCTACGACAGTCGCTCCATGAGGCGCCGAAAGCGGGGATCGCCGCGCAACGATGCGAGGTCCTCGTCGCCCTCGAACTGCTCGCGCCGCCGCATCCCGTTCTCCACCGCCACGTCGAGCATCCGGAAGGCGTCGTCCGCGCGCCCGAGCCGCGCGTACGCGCAGGCGAGGTTGTACGCGGCCACGCCTCTCCCGTTGCCGGGCGGGATCCCGAGCTCGAACGACCGCTCGTAGTTGCGCGCCCCCTCCTCGTATCGCCCCTGCACGATCTGCGCGTAGCCGAGCTGTCCGCGCGTGAGGCTGGTCTCCAACCCGAGCGCGATGGCGCGCTCGAGCGAGGCGGCGGCGTCGGCCCATCGCCCCTCGGCCAGCCCGAGCGTCGCCAGCCCGGCGTGCGCCGACGCGCGCACCGTGTCGAGAGCGAGCGCGCGGCGGAACGCCTGCCCGGCCTCGGCGCGGCGCTGCACGTTGGTGAGCGCGATCCCTAGCCGCTCGAACGCCAGCGCATCGTGTGGGTGGTCGCGCGTCCACTGCGCGAGGAGCTCGGCCGATCGGGCGTGGTCGTTGGCGTAGAAGGTCTCGACGATCGCGCGCCCCTG
>DATFFZ010000116.1:0-11328 GCA_035249845.1 Gemmatimonadaceae bacterium | reverse complement strand
GCAGGAGACGCCGCCCGCTCCGCGCGACACCGCCGACACGGCGCGGACCGACACCGCCGCCACGACGGCTGCCGACTCGTTAGGCGGCGAGGCGCGCGAGCGCGCCGACACCATCAAGGCGCCCCTCGCCAAGTCGGAGCTGCCGGTCACGCCGACCGTCGGCGCGCCGCACCACTGGGCCCGCGAGCAGCTCTTCGCCACCGGCGCGCAGTCACTCCTCGATCTGCTCGATCTCGTTCCCGGCGTGACCACTTTCCGCAGCGGGTGGCTCATCGCCCCCAAGGTGGCGGCGCATCTGGGCGACGCGGCGCGCACGCGCGTCTTCCTCGACGGGGTGGAGATCACCTCGCTCAACCCGCGCACGGGAGGCGTGCTCGACCTGAGCGACGTGCAGCTCTGGATGCTCGAGGAGGTGACGATCGAGCGCGGCGCCGACGAGATCCGCATCCACGCGCGGAGCTGGCGCACCGAGCGCACGGCGACCTCCACCCGCACCGACGTCGCCACCGGCGATCAGAACACCAACATCTTCCGCGGCAACTTCGGCAAGCGCTTCGGCCGCGGTCAGGCGCTCCAGCTCGCCGGCCAGCAGCTGGGCGTCGGCGGCAACTTCGCAGGCGGCGGAGATGAGCTATCGGTGCTGGCGCGGCTGGGGTGGGCGGGTCGGAGCGGCTGGAGCATCGACGCCTTCGGCGCGCGCTCGAGCCTGAACCGCGACCGCCGCGACCGTCGCGATGGCCTGGGCTCCGTTCCGCAGCTCGAGTCGCGTCGCACCGACGCCTACCTTCGCGTCGCCTACGGCGACCCCGACAGCGGCTTCTGGGCGCAGGCGATCGGCGCCGCGCAGCACTTCCGCGAGTCGAGCACGCGTCGCACGGCGGCACCGGTGGACACGGTGGACAGCACGCGCACCACCCAGCAATACGTCGCCGCGCTCGGCTTCACGCGATGGGGGGCGCGGATCAGCATCACCGACCGCGTCGAGCACGGCGAGGGCGACACGCGAAACGCGCTGAGCGCGCGCGTCGCGTTCGACCGCGGCCCGTTGGGCATCTCGCTCTTCACCGAGCAGCGCGGCTCCGACTTCACGTCCACCGAAGAAGCGAGCGCGGTGCTCAGGCCGGTGTCCTTCCTGGCGCTCACCGGCGCGGTGGCGCGCCGACACGGCGGGAGCGGCGACACGCGCTTCACGGCGCGCGGAGAGGTGGGGCTTCGCCTTCGACGGCTGTGGGTGAGCGGCGGCGTCGTCAGGCAGGAGGCGACGGCGGTGCCGGGGCTCGTCGTCTACGACTCCACCTACACCGGGGTGACGCTTCCGAAGGGCTCGGCCTACTTCGCCACGCTGCGAGGGCGTGTGCACCAGGACCTGGGCGTGGACGTGTGGGTGCAGCGGTGGCAGGACAGCGCCTTTTACCGCCCGCGGCTCCAGGGTCGCGCCGAGGTGTTCCTCGACACGCGATGGCTCCGCCGATTCCCCCGGGGGAACTTCGGCTTCCTGGGGTCCGCCGCGTATGAGGGGCGCTCGCGCACCCGATTCCCGGTGCTGGTGGGGGGAGGGCCCACGCTCGCCACGGAGCAGCTGGCGCCGCAGCACGTGGGGGTGGTGCGGGTCGAGATCAGGATCGTGGACGCCGTACTCTTCTACCAGCAGCGCTTCGGGATCTATCCGAGAACGCCGGCCACGCTTCCAGGCCACATCATGCCACCGCAGCTCCAGCTGTACGGTGTCCGGTGGGAGTTCTGGAACTAGCCGCAGAATTGACAAGCCCGTTGCGGCGTCATAACTTAGATGACTGCCCATGATACGGAGCATGACCGGGTTCGGCAGCGCGTCCGGGAGGGTTGGCTCCTCGCGCGTCGTCGTCGAGCTTCGATCGGTCAACCACCGCTTCCTCAATCCCAACGTCAAGCTTCCGCCATCCCTCGCCAAGTGGGAGGGAGAGGTGCGTGAAGTGCTGCGCGGCGGGCTGGCGCGGGGACACGTGGCCGTATCGGCGCGCATCGAGCACGACGTCGCGGGAGGCAGTCTGGTGAACGAGGCGGCTTTCGGCGAGGCGGTCCAGCAGCTGCGCTCCCTTCAGGAGCGATTCGCGCTGGACGGTGCGCTCGACGTGGCGACGGTGCTTCGGATGCCATCTGTCGTCGGCGACGGCGATCCGGACCTGGCGGCGGGGAGCGCGGAGGAGCTATCCGCCATCGTGCGTGATGCGCTCCACGCGCTCGTCGCCATGCGCCTGGCCGAAGGAGCGCGGTTGACCGACCTGATGCGCGAGCGGTTGACGGTGGTGGAGCAGGCGTTGGAGCGGATCGCCGCGCGAGCGCCCGAGCGCCTGACGAGTGAGCGCGAGCGCTTGCGAGCGTCGGTCCGCGACTTGGCCGGCGGCATCGACGTCGATGAGGCGAGGCTGGCGCAGGAGATCGCCGTCCTCGCCGATCGACTGGACGTGAGCGAGGAGATCGACCGCTTTCGCGCCCACGTGGCCGCCTTTCGCGAGGCGCTGACGGGGGAGAAGGGTCCCGTGGGAAAGCGGCTCGGCTTTTTGCTCCAGGAGATGCTGCGCGAGGCGAACACCACCGGGAGCAAGGCACGCGACAGCGTGATGCTGCACGACGTCGTGGCGGTGAAGGAGGAGCTCGAACGGATCGCCGAACAGGTCGAGAACGTCGAGTGACCGGCTTCCCGGTGATCCTGTCGGCGCCATCGGGAGGCGGAAAGACGACGATCGCGCGCAGGCTGCTCCAGACGCGCTCCGACATCGGGTATTCGGTGTCGTGCACCACGCGCGCGGCGCGGCACGGTGAAGTGGATGGGCGGGACTACCATTTCCTCACGCGCGACGAGTTTCTCGCGCGGCGGTCGCGCGGCGAGTTCGCCGAGTCGGCGGAGGTGCACGGGAATTGGTATGGCACGTTGCGCAGCGAGGTGGAGCGGGTGCTGCGCGCCGGAAAGCATGTATTGATGGACATCGACGTCCAGGGCGCCGCGCAGTTTCAGCAGGCGTTCCCGGAGTCGGTGCTGATCTTCGTGCTGCCGCCCTCGGCGGACGCACTCTTGCAGCGACTCCGGCTCCGGAACACCGAGAGCCGGGCCTCGCTGGCGTCGCGCATGCGGAGCGCGCTACAGGAGCTGTTGGCGGTTCCCTGGTATCAGTACGTCGTCATGAACGACGAGCTCGATCGCGCCGTGGAGAACGTGTCGCGCATCATCGATGCCGAGGCGTTACGGCGCGAGCGGTTGCACACTCTTGAAGATGACGTCCGTCGCATGCTCGACCGGCTGGAGCTGGAGCTGGGTCAGGGCACCGCGGCGGACGCAAACGACACCACACTGAAGAGGTGACCGAAACATGCAGGTGTTCACTCCCCTCGAAGTCGCGCGGCGCGCGGCCAACAAATACCTCGGCGTGCTCGTCGCGGCCAAGTACGCGCGCATGCTCAACGAGTACATCCTCCCCGGCGCCACGCGCGGCGAGAAGAAGCTGACCACCAAGGCGCTCGAGTCGCTGGCCGTGGGAGACATCGAGTACCGCGTCGTCCCACGCCGGCGGGTCTGAGCGCGTCGGCGTGCGCCCCTTTCGCGGCCGCCGCATCCTCCTCGGCATCACCGGAGGAATCGCCAGCTACAAGTCGGCGTGGCTGGCCAGGCTGCTCACGCAGGCGGAGGCCCAGGTCGACGTCGTCATGACGCGTGGCGCGATGCAATTCATCGCGCCGATCACCTTCGAGGCGCTCACCGGGCGCCCGGTGCACACCGAGATCTTCGAGGTGGGCCGGGCGCTCGATCACATCCGCCTGGCGCGCGAGGCGGACGCGATCGTCGTCGCGCCGGCCACCGCCGACTTCCTCGCGCGCGCGGCGCACGGACACGCCGACGACCTCCTCTCCGCCTGCCTGCTCGCGACCGCCGCACCGGTGCTCCTCGTCCCGGCGATGAACGACCGGATGTGGGCACATCGGCAGACGCGCAACAACGTCGCGCACCTCGGCACCCTCGGCTACCGCGTGCTGGAGCCCGACGAGGGGATGTTGGCGGCCGGCGAGGGGAGTGGTCCGGGGCGCATGCCGGAGCCGGAGACGATCTTCGCGCACGTCGCTCGCATCCTCGAGCGGCAGTCGCTCGCCGGACGGAACGTGCTGGTGACCGCCGGTCCGACGCGCGAAGGGATCGACCCGGTGCGCTTCCTCTCCAACCGAAGCAGCGGGAAGATGGGCGTCGCGCTGGCCGCCGCCGCCTGGCGCCGCGGCGCCGAGGTGACGCTCATCGCCGGACCGTTGGAGGTCGCGCCCCCGGTGGGCGTGCTCGTCAGGCAGGTGGAGAGCACGGAGCAGCTGGCCGAGGCCGTCTGCGCCGAGCTGCCGCGCGCCGACGCGCTGCTCATGGCCGCCGCGCCCGCCGACTTCCGGGCGACCGAACCGGCCACGTCGAAGATCAAGAAGCGCGGCGCGCCGCCGGCCATCGAGCTGGCGCCCACGATTGACGTGCTCCGCGACACCCGGGCCGCGCGACGGCCCGGCGCCGTGATCGTTGGATTCGCGCTGGAGACGGACGCGCCGCTCGAGAACGCCCGTACGAAGCTCGACGAAAAGGGGCTCGATCTGGTGGTGCTCAATCGCGCCGACGAGGAGGGAGCGGGCTTCGCCGTGGACACCAACCGCGTGACGCTCGTCTCGCGCACCGGCGCCGAGGAGCTTCCCCTCCAGCTCAAGACCGAAGTGGCCGAGACCATCCTCGACCGGGTGGAGGCGTTGCTCGGTGGACGCTAAGGAGCTCCTGCGGCGCTACCTCGAGCAGCGGCGCGAGCTCGGCGAGACGGAGCTGGTGCTCGACAGTCTCACCGTCGAAGAGGTCATGCGGCTCATCGGCGCGGCGCGGCCGGGCAGGCTCGGCGCCATGCCGGAGATCGCGCGGACGCGCGACGTGGTGGCCGACTCGGCGCCGACGCCTGACGATTGGCGCGCGGTGCTGGAGTCCAGCGGGATCGCGCGTCCCGACCCGTCGGCTCGGACGACGGCCCTGCCACCTGCGTATCCCGACCGGGAGATTCCTGCCGGCGATCTCCCGGCCGACATGGCGCCGCCAAAGCCCAAGCGCACCGCGCCGCCGCTTCCGTTCACGATGCCGCCCACCGGTATCGTCGTCGGTGGTGGCGAGACCGAGCTGTTCGGCGGGCCGATCTCGCGCGTCGAGACCGTGTCCGAGATCGCGCGGATGGTGCAGGAGTGTCGCCGCTGTCCGCTGTACGAGACCGCCACGCAGGGAGTACCCGGCGAAGGCAACCCGAACGCCGATCTCATGTGCATCGGCGAGGCGCCTGGGGCCACCGAGGACGCTACGGGGCGCCCGTTCGTGGGTCAGGCGGGCCAACTGCTGACGAAAATCCTGGGCGCGATTAACTTGAGCCGGGAGGACGTGTTCATCGCCAACGTCCTCAAGCATCGGCCGCCGGGGAATCGGAATCCCCGGCCGGAGGAGGTGGACGCCTGCACCCCCTACCTCGTTCGGCAGGTCGAGCTGATCCGGCCGAAGGTGATCGTGGCCTTCGGCACCTTCGCCGCGCAGACGCTGCTCAACACCACGCTCGGCATCGGCAAGCTGCGGGGACTCCTGCACCGCTATCACGGGATCCCGGTGATCGTCACCTACCATCCCGCCGCGCTCCTGCGGAACCCGAATTGGAAGCGACCCACCTGGGAAGATGTCCAGCTCGCCCGTCGAATTCTCGATAACGCCGCCGCGTGACGCCTACCGCGACCGACGACCGCCCTACTCGGAGGATGCCGAGCAGGCGGTGATCGCCGCCATGCTCCTCGACGCGGACGCGATCCTTCGCGCCGTGGAGCACGTGGACGACACGATGTTCTACCGGGAGGCGCACCGCCGGATCTTCCGCGCGATGATCGCCATCTCGGAGCGCGGCGACGTGGTCGATCCGCTCACCCTCGCCGACGAGCTGGCACGCCGCGGCGAGCTGGAGCAGAGCGGCGGCAAGGACTACATCGGCTTCCTTCTGGACGCGGTGCCGACGTCGGCCAACGTCGAGTACCACGCCAAGATCGTGAAGGACAAGGCGCTCTACCGGCGCCTGATCGAGACAAGCACCGGGATCGTGGCCGAGGCCTTCGAGCAGAAGCTCACCGCCACCGAGCTGCTCGACGAAGCGGAGCATCGCATCTTCCAGGTGAGCCAGCAGCGCGGGGCCGAGGGCTTCATGCGCATCAAGGAGCTCATGTGGCCGACGATGGAGCGCATCGAGGCGCTCCAGCGCGGTGGCAAGTCGGTGACCGGCGTGCCGAGCGGCTTCACCGATCTCGACGACATGACGTCGGGCTTCCAGCCCGCCGACCTGGTCATCATCGCCGCCCGTCCGTCGATGGGAAAGACGGCGCTGGTGCTCAACATCGCGCAGTACGCCGCCATCGAGCACGCCGTGCCGGTGGCCGTCTTCTCGCTGGAGATGAGCAAGGAATCGCTCGTCCAGCGCATGCTCACCGCCGAAGCGCGCGTGGACGCGCAGAAGCTCCGCAAAGGGATGCTGCGCGACGACGACTTCCCGCGCATGGCGCGCGCCGCCGGCATCCTGAGCGCGGCACCGATCTGGATCGACGACACGCCCGGCATCACGCTCCTGGAGATCCGCTCCAAGGCGCGCCGCCTCCGCGCCGACTCCAACATCGGATTGGTGATCGTCGATTACCTTCAGCTGGTTCAGGGTCCGAGCAACTCCGAGAGCCGGCAGCAGGAGATCAGCACCATCTCGCGCTCGCTCAAGGCGCTGGCCAAGGAGCTGCACGTGCCCGTGGTCGCGCTCTCGCAGCTCTCGCGCGCGCCCGAGCAGCGCGCCGGCGATCACCGCCCGCAGCTCTCCGATCTGCGCGAATCCGGAGCGATCGAGCAGGATGCCGACCTGGTGATGTTCATCTACCGGCAGGAAGTGTACGATGGCCCGACCGACAAGGACGGAAACTCCCTCGAGGGGCGCGCCGAGGTCATCGTCGGAAAGCAGCGCAACGGACCCACCGGGTTCGTGAACCTGTATTTCCACAAGGCCTACACGCGCTTCGAGAACTACAGCGCGCGGCGCGACAACGCCTGATCGCGCGCGCCTGACGAGGCGCCGCTTCAACCGCGGAATACGTGTCTCCGAAAGCCAAGACTGTCTATCGCTGTAGCTATTGCGCGGCCGAGTACCCCAAGTGGGCCGGCCGCTGCGACGCCTGCGGCGAGTGGAACACACTCGTCGAGGAGATCGTCGCCTCCAGACCGTCGGTGGCGCGCACCCAGCGCGCGAGCACTCGCGCGTCCGGGGGCAGCGCCGCCACGACGTCCAAGCTGCGCGACGTGAGCGGCTCCGAGGACCGTCGGCTGCGCACCGGCATGAAGGAGCTCGACTTCGTGCTCGGCGGTGGGATCGTCCCCGGGTCGATGGTGCTCATCGGCGGCGAGCCGGGGATCGGGAAGTCCACGCTGCTGCTCCAGGTGGCCGCTCGCCTCCAGATCGCCGGGCGTCGCGCGCTCTACGTGTCGGGCGAGGAGTCGCCGCTCCAGGTGAAGCTGCGCGCCGATCGCCTGGCCGATGCCGCCGCCGACGTCGAGCTGCTGACCGAGACGCAGCTCGAGACCATCCTCGCCACCGGCGCCGCCATGGAGCCGGCGGTGATGTTCGTGGACTCCATCCAGACGATCTACACCGCCGACCTCGAGGGCGCGCCGGGCAACGTGGGGCAGGTCCGTGAGTGCGCCGCGCGTCTCATGCGCTTCGCCAAGGACAGCGGTACGGCGGTCTTCGTCGTTGGCCACGTCACCAAGGGGGGCGGGATCGCGGGCCCCAAGACGCTCGAGCACATCGTCGACACCGTGCTCTACTTCGAGGGGGAAGGGACGCAGGACCAGCGCGTGCTGCGCGCCACCAAGAACCGCTTCGGCGGCGTGGACGAGATCGGCGTGTTCAGGATGACGCAGGAGGGGCTGATCGCGGTCGACAATCCGTCGGAGCTCTTCCTGGGCGAGCGGCAGGTCATCGCGTCGGGGAGCGCGGCCACGGCGTTGCTCGAGGGGACGCGCCCGGTGCTGGTGGAGATTCAGGCGCTCGCCGCCAAGGCGGGATTCGGCACGCCGCAACGGGTGAGCACCGGCTTCGACGGCCGAAGGCTGGCGCTCCTGCTGGCGGTGCTCGACAAGCGCGTTGGACTCTCCTTCACGCAGCTCGACGTGTTCGTGAACGTGGTGGGCGGGCTGCGCGTGCAGGAGCCCGCCGGTGATCTCGCCGTGGCCGCCGCGCTCGCCTCCAGCGTGTACGATCGCGCGCTGGCGCGCGACGCGATCTTCATGGGGGAGGTCGGACTCGGCGGGGAGGTGCGGCCGATCTCGCAGGTGGAGCGCCGCATCAGCGAAGCGGCGAAGCTGGGACTCGGCACCGTCTATCTCGCCGAGCGGAGCGTGCCGCGGCGCACGACGGGCGACGCGCGGGTCATCGGCGTCCGCACCATCGGCGAGATGTTCCAGCGGCTCTTCGGCGACCGCGCGTGACCGCCGACGTCGGCGTGGTGATCGTCGCCGCGGGCCGCGGCTCACGCACCGGGAGCTCCGAGCTGAAGCAGTTCCGTTGGGTGGCCGGGAAGCCGATGCTCTTGCACAGCGTGCAGGCGTTCCAGGCGCGCGCCGACGTCGCCCTGGTGGTGTGCGTCCTCCCCCGTAGCGTCTGCGGCGATCCGCCGCCCTGGCTCTTCCAGTGCGACACCGACCGGCTGCTCGTATCCGTCGGCGGTCGCACGCGCGGGGAGTCGGTGCTCAATGGCCTGGAGGACCTCCCCCCCGAGGCGCGGATCGTGCTCGTGCACGATGCCGCTCGCCCGCTGGTCGGCGCCTCGACCATCGAGCGCGTGATCGCGCAGGCCCGCGCCGGCACCGGCGCGGTGGCCGCGCTCCCCGTCGTGGACACCCTCAAGACCGTGACGGAAGATGGTCGCATCGCCGGCACCGTCGAGCGCTCGACGCTCTGGCGCGCGCAGACGCCGCAGGGCTTCCCGCGCGACATGATCCATCGCGCCTACGCCGAAGCGCGCGGACGCGGCGCGCCGCTCGACGCGACCGATTGCGCCGCGCTCTGCGAGCGCTTGGGGATGCCGGTGGTGGTGGTGCGCGGGAGCGAGCGCGCGATCAAGATCACGGAGGAAGGAGACTTCGCTCGCGCCGAATCGCTCTTCTCGTTGAGCGAGGAGTGACCGTGCCGACGGCCGCTCCCTTCTGGTCTCCGGCGGAGATCGAATCGTCGTTGGCCGCCACCATCGCGCACCTGCAATCGGGGCGCGTGCTGGCGTACCCCACGGAGACCGTGTACGGCTTCGGCGGGGCCGTGGATGAGCGGAGCGTCGACGCACTCGTCAGGCTCAAGGGGCGGCCGCCCGGAAAGCCGTTTCTCCTGCTGGTCGCGTCGAGCGACATGGTGACACGCCTGGATCTCTCGCTCACCGCCTACGCGGCGCAGCTCGCGGCGCGGCATTGGCCGGGCCCGCTGACGCTGGTGCTCCCGGGCGGTCTACGGCGCGTACCCGATCGGCTGCGTGGACCGGAAGGAGGGGTGGCGGTGCGCTGGACGTCGCACCCCGCCATCCAGCGGCTCCTGCTCGCCTATGGCGATCCGATCACTTCCACCAGCGCCAATCGCCCGGGGGTGCCGCCGGCGATGTCGGCCGGTGAAGTGTTGAGTCAGTGGGGCGATGCGGTGGCGCGGGGCGTCCTTCGCGTCCTCGACGGCGGGCGGCTCACCCCCTCGGAGCCGTCGACGGTTGTAGATTGTACGGGACGGCGGCCGCGGGTCATTCGACCCGGCGCCATCTCGTCGGCCACGCTGCGCGAGAGCGTACCCGACCTGATCGGAGACCTGTAGAGAATGCGGATCCTCTTCGTCTGCACCGGAAATACCTGCCGGAGCGCGATGTCGGAGGCGATCGCCCGCGCGCTGGCGAGCGAGCGCGGGCTCCACGACCTCGAGGTGCAGAGCGCCGGCACCGCGGCGTGGGAGGGCGCGCCCGCGTCCGACGGCGCGCTGCTGGTGGCGCTGGAGCGGCAGGTCGATCTCTCCGCCCATCGCGCGCGTCTCCTCACGCGCGAGATGGTGCAGGAGACGGATCTCGTCCTGGTGATGAGCCCGCATCATCTGGAGCGCGTGGAAGCGCTCGGCGGAAAGGGAAGGGCGCACCTCCTCACCAGCTACGCCTCGCGCGGCGCGATCGATCGCCCGGTGGGCGACCCCTTTGGCGGCGATCTCGACATCTACCGCGAGACGTACGACGAGCTGCAGGCCGAGATCCGTCGCGCGCTCGACCGACTCGAGGCGGAGCGAGCGCCGAACGTGCAGTGAGCTATCGGGACTCGGACGTCGGTCATCGGAACCCGGCGGCCGATCGAGATCCCTCCGCCGCGAAGGCCGAGTCCCGAGTGCCGAGTCCTGGCGGCCGAGTGCCCATGCCGTCCCGTCTCGTCCTCCTCGGTCATCCGGTTGTCCACTCGCTCTCGCCCGCCATGCAGAACGCGGCGATGCGCAGCGTGGGGATCGAGATCGACTACGAGGCGCTCGACGTCCTGCCTGACGAGCTAGGGGGCGTGCTCGATGGACTGGCCGGCGCCCGCGGAGCGGGGAACGTCACCATACCGCACAAGCGGAGCGCGGCCGCGCGATGCGCGCGCCTGACGCCGGTGGCCGAGCGCGTGGCGGCGGTGAACACGTTCTGGGTGGAAGGCGACGGCGCGCTGGTGGGGGACAACACCGACGTCGAGGCATTCGACCTGCTGGCGCGACAGACCCTCGGTACGCCCCCGGCCGGATTGCGCATCGCGCTCCTCGGCGCCGGCGGAGGAGCGCGGGCGGTGCTGGCCGCGGCGGAGCGATGGCGGGAGTGCACCGTCGCGATCTACAATCGGACCGAGCCGCGCGCCGCGGAGCTGGCCGGGCACTTCAGCATCGTCACCGACGTGCACGATGCGATGGCGCCGGCGCTGCACGGCGCGGCGCTGGTCGTGAACGCGACGCCGGTGGGGATGGAGGATGCTCGCCACCCCGCGCCGCTCGAGGCGCTCGATCCGGGCGCGGTGGTGATCGATCTCGTGTATCGCGCCGGCCAGACGGCATGGGTGCGAGAGGCGCGCGCGCGCGGGCACCGCGCGGCCGATGGACTGGGGATGCTCGTGGAGCAGGGGGCGCTGGCATTCGAGCGATGGTTCGGGATTCCCGCGCCGCGGGCGGTGATGCGTCAGGTGGTGGGCCGCGCCTCCATCACGCACTCGTAAGACACGCGCGCGCGGCGGCGCGCGCGGCGGCGGACTTTCTG
>DATFFZ010000115.1:0-3919 GCA_035249845.1 Gemmatimonadaceae bacterium | reverse complement strand
GGCTCCGCCGCCTCCGGCGGCCAACCCGCGTGCGCTGCCGGTGATGGAGCCACCCCGCGCCGCACCCGGCCCGCAGCGCCCCGCGCCACCGGCGCCGGTGAGCTATCCGAATCTGGGCCGCATCATCGCGATCTCGAGCGGCAAGGGCGGCGTCGGCAAATCGACGGTGGCCACGAACGTCGCGGTGTCGCTCGCTCGCTCGGGAGCGCGCGTCGGTCTGATGGACGCCGACATCTACGGGCCCAACGTCCCCCGCATGATGGGCATCGATGAGCCGCCGCCGGTCGAGAACGAGCGCATCATTCCCCTCGAGGCGCACGGCGTGAAGCTGATGAGCATCGGCTTCATGGTGGCGCGGGACGCGCCCGCCATCTGGCGCGGGCCGATCATCATGAAGGTGATCACGCAGTTTCTGCGAGACGTCGTCTGGGGAAAGCTCGACTACTTCCTGGTCGACATGCCGCCGGGCACGGGCGACGCGCAGCTCTCTCTGGTGCAGGCGACCCAGGTGCACGGCGCCGTGATCGTGACGACCCCGCAGGAGGTCGCCATTGGCGATGCGCTCCGCGGCGCCAAGATGTTCGAGCGGGTCGGGGTGCCGGTGCTCGGCATCGTCGAGAACATGAGCTATTTCGAGTGCACCCACTGCGGCAAGCCGAGCCCGCTCTTCGGCTCCGGCGGTGGTGCGCGACTCGCCAAGGAGCTCGGCGTCCCGTTGCTGGGCGAGATTCCGCTCTATCAGCGCGTGCTCGAAGGTGGCGACACGGGGCGACCGATCGTGGTGTCGGAGACGGACTCGGGGGCCGCGCGTGCGCTCGCGGCGACGGCGACGCAGCTCCGTCGGGTGCTCGACAGCCAAGGAGAGGCAATAGGGACGTGAGCGCCCGCAGGCTGCTGGAAGAGGGCGCAGACGATACGCGGCCGCCTGGCGACACGCCGGCGGCCGCGTTGCCGATGGATGCTCACGAGGGCGTTCCAGCGATCGGTGTCACCGGCGAATTCGTCGCGCAGGCATCGCTCGTTCACCGCCCGTTGCCGGGAACGATCCTCCGGGTCGCGATACCCTCGGTCGCATCGGCCCTGCTCATGACGCTCTTCACGAGCGTCGACGCCTTCTGGATCGGCACGCGCCTCGGCCCCATTGGCCTGGCCGCGGTGTCCACCTCCGTCTTCTGGATCTGGATGCTGATCGCGCTCGCCGAGATGGTGGCGGTGGGTCTCACTGCCGTCGCTTCGCGCCGGCACGGGCAACGGCGGCCCAAGCAGGCTGCTCGCGCCGTCGGCGCGGCGCTCGTCTTCTCGCTCGGACTTGGCCTCGCCGTCGCCCTGGTGGGCTTGCTGATCCTGGACTGGCTCTTCGCGGTGATGCACACGCCACCGGACGTGACCGCGTTAGGCAGACGGTATCTCACCGCCTACCTCGCCGGGTGCCCGCTGATCTTTGGCTACTTCGCCATCGATGCCGCCTTTCGAGCGTCTGGCGACACGCGGACGCCCTTTCTGCTGCTCACCGTGTCGGTGGTCGCGGCTCTCGTGCTCGATCCCATTCTCATTCTCGGGCTCGGACCGGCCCCGGCGCTCGGGATCGCCGGAGCCGCGATCGCCACGATTCTCACGCGCGGATCGGTGTTCGTGCTGGGTCTCGTGCTCCTGATGCGACGCTCGATGATCCGACTGGTGGGCCCAACGGAGCGCGCCATTCCGCTCATTGCTCGCATTGGCCTGCCCACCGCCGCCACCGGGATGATTTTCAGCCTGATCTACATCCTGATGACGCGCACGACCACACAGTTCGGGACCCCGGCGCTGGCGGCGTTAGGCATCGGCCACCGCGTGGAAAGCTGGGCCTACATGGTCGGCGTCGGCTTCGGCGCCGCCGCGGCCGCCATCGTCGGGCAGAACCTCGGGGCAGGGCAGGTCAGTCGCGCTGAGCGGTCCGGCTGGATCACCACCGGCTTCGCGAGCGTCGTCGGTGTAGCTGCGGCGGTGGTGGAGATCGTGTTCGCGGAGGAGTTCGCCTCACTCTTCACCGACGACCCGGCCGTGATCGCGGTGGCCGCGAGCTACCTTCGGATCTGCGCCCTCTCGCAGGCCTTCGTCGGTGCAGAGCTGGTGCTCGAAGGGGCACTCGGCGGGGCGGGGCACACCTTTCCGCCCATGTTGACCTCCACCACCCTCACGGCGATTCGCATTCCGCTCGCCGCATGGGCCGCGTACCGATGGGGTATCGACGGGATCTGGTGGGTGATTTGCCTCACTGCTACCGCGCGCGGCATCGCCATGATGGTGCTCTGGCGGCTTGGCCGCTGGAAACGCAAATCCCTGTGAGATGCGACCGCTCATCACACTGTTGACCGACTTCGGCACCGCCGACGGCTACGTCGCCGAAATGAAGGGCGTTCTGTACTCGCTCGCTCCCGAGGCGAGAGTGGTCGACCTTTCCCATGAGATCGCTCCGCAGGATGTGGAGAGCGCACGCCTCGCGGTCGCCCGCTACTGGCGGCGCTTCCCGCCGCAGACGATTCACCTCGTGGTGGTCGACCCTGGTGTCGGCTCGTCGCGTGCAGCGCTCGCGGTGCGCAGCGAGGATCGAGTGCTCATCGGTCCAGACAACGGCGCGCTCTCGCCTGCGCTCCTCGTGGCTGGTGCCAGAGCGGTGAGCCTGCCGGTGCCGCCCGCCGCGTCGCCGACGTTTCACGGTCGCGATCTGTTCGCGCCCGCGGCGGCGCGCATCGCGATGGGCGCACCAATCGACGCGCTTGGTCCCGCGGCGGAGTCGCCGACGATTCGCCGGACGCCGGAGGCGCGACGTCTCGGCAGCGGCGCCATTCAGGGCGAGGTGATCTCGATCGACCGATACGGGAACGCGATCACGAACATCGTGGCGTTTCCCGCGACGCAGGGTCGCGAAGGGGAGCAGGCGTTCGTCGAGATCGGTGGCCGCACGATCCCCGTCGCCCGCGCCTACGCTGACGTGCAGCCTCTGGGCGCGGTGGCGCTGTGCGGGTCGTCAGGGTTGCTGGAGATCGCCGTCCGCGACGGCAACGCGGCGCAGAGTCTCTCGCTCGTTAGGGGATCGATCGTGACGCTGCACGCGGGGCAGCGGGGGTAGGAACAATGGAGAAGGCAAAGATGACAGAATTCAGAATACAGAAGGCTCTTAGGAAGCTAAAGCGGGTTCGCTTGGAGCTGCTTAAGTAGCACGCGGTAGATGTTGGCGCGGCGGTGATTGAATCGCCACTCCGTCTCTTTCAGATGCAAGTAGAAGGTGTGCCGGTGCAACCCGTTGAACTTGGCGAGCCGCCGCTTGGCAAAACTCCAGAAGCTCTCGATCCCGTTGATGTGCTGGGTGCCGCGGACGAACTCATTGGCGGCGTGGTTGAGGCGGTAGTGCCGAGCGTAGCCCACGTCGACCAGCCCCTCGTAGCCGCGCCAGGCATCGGAGTGCACCACGCTCTGCCGGTCGACGCGGCGTTCCACCACGGCGAGCAGGCTGGCCCGACTGGCGTTCGGGATGATCTCCGTATGCACGAATCCATTTCGCTTGTAGACCCCAAAGACGATGATCTTCCCACCCGCGCCGCGTCCGCGCCGTCCGCGCACGCGTCGCGGGCCGAAATAGCTCTCGTCGAGCTCGATCTGACCGCTAAACGGCGCCGTCGCCTCACACCAGGCGGCGAGCCGACGGCGCAATTTGAGGAAGAGCGTGTTCGTGGTGCGGACGCTGAGGCCGGTGAGCGCGGCGGTCTCGCTTGCCGTTAGGTCCAGTGCAAAACACCGCAGCACCCGACGGAAAACGTGCTCGGAAATGCGTGCATGACGGTAATAGCGGTTAACTCCTCTCACGCATGGAAGTTAGCGCTCTCCTCCAGAGCGTTAGCTTCCTAAGAGCCTTCTGAATTCTGTATTCTGACATCTG
>DATFFZ010000114.1:0-11033 GCA_035249845.1 Gemmatimonadaceae bacterium | reverse complement strand
GAGACCTTTCATGCGCGGGAAGTTACGCGTCGCGCACCGTCACGCCACCGTGGCGCGCGTTCGCATCTCGATCGTGTGTCGCGCATCGGCCGGGGCGAGCCGCCAGGCCAGGACCAGTCCCACCAGCACCCATTCGAGCATGAGGTCGATCGATGCAATGAGCGCGTAGCGCGACGGGATGATGCTCCAATTCCAATCGGCGCCATGCGTGACGATGGCGGATACCACGCCAATCGCGGCCACGAAGCCCGCGCGTGCCGGGAAGCCCCGCAGCGACGGCGCGGCGAGGGAGAGGAGCCAGGCCGCGATCGTGGCGGCGCCGACGACCATGAGCAGCTCGCCGATCAGCGCCACGCCGAACGGCCGGGCGCCGCTCGGCAGGTAGACGAGCATCGGCACCAGCGGACCCGTCTCCAGCCGCCGCCGCCATTCGGCTTCTTGCGCCGCGGTGGCGGTGGCGCGCGGGAATCCGGGGTAATGGTAGACGCCCTCGTCACCGAGTCTGCCTTTCAACACGTCGATGACCGCGGCTTCGTCGGGGATGGTCACGAACCTGGCGGTCTGGAGCGGCAGGACTCCCCACGACAGCGCCCCCCAGGCGAACGCGGCGAGGCCGCCGAGCAGTCCCGCGACGAAGACGCGACGCACAGAACCTCCCGTCATTTTCGAGGAGGTAGAAGTAGCACCGACGGAGTCGGAAGGAAATGCGGATGTGCGAAAGCCACGGTGGAGCTCGGAAGGAGGGCCATGGCCGGATCTGATCGTGAAGTCGTTGACTTGCTTTCACTTGCCACCGGATTCGAGCGGCGCCGGGGACGCCGGGCACGCGACGTGCGGCGCGGCTGGGCGTCGGGATTCGTATTCCAGAGCCATCGAGGTAGGGAGATGCCCCAGAACAGTTCGCGCGAGACGACGGTCCCGCGCGCACCGGCGGTCGTTGCGGCACGCGATTCGACGTCCACCGATCTCGATCGTCGCTCCAGCACCGGCACGGAGCAGGCCCTCGCGCTGTACCGAGCGATCTTCGTGAATTCCACCGAAGCGATCGCCATCATCGATCCCGCCGGACACTACCTCGAGCAGAACGACGCGCACCGGGCGCTGCTGGGGTGGAGCATCGCGGAGCTGCGCAACCAGACGCCGGCCATTCACATGGGGGAGGAGCAGTTCGCCACCGTCGCCGACGCGCTGGCACGGAACGGTGTCTATCGCGGCGAGCTTCGCAGTCGCACCAGGAGCGGCACGTTCGTCGACCTCGAGCTCTCCGCCTTTGCCGTGACCGACAACACGGGGACGCCGGTGTGCTACGTCGACATCAAACGCGATGTCACCGATCGTGCGCGCGCCGCCGCCGAGCAGCAGCGTCGCTTCGGGCAGCTCCAGACGCTGTACCGGATGTCGCGCGCGCTGGGGCACGCGGTGGGGGTCGACGCCATCTACGAGGAGGCGCTGGCTTCGCTGCGCGAAGCGTTTCACACCGAGCGGGCGTCGATTCTCCTCTTCGATGACGATCGAGCGATGCGCTTCAAGGCCTGGCGCGGCCTGTCCGAAGCGTACCGCGCCGCCGTCGAGGGACACTCCCCCTGGCGCCCCGACGCGGTCGACCCGCAGCCGATCGTCGTCCCCGACGTGTATCAGGACGAGACGCTCGCCTCCTTCCGCCGCCTCTTCGACGCCGAGGGAATTCGCGCGCTGGCCTTCATTCCGCTGGTGTACGACGAAACCTTGCTCGGCAAATTCATGCTGTATTTCGATGCACCTCGTCCGCTCGAGGAAGAGGAGACGCACCTCGCGGTGGCCATCGCCAGTCACATCGCGTTCGCCATCGCGCGCGGCCGGGCGGAAGCGGAGCGTGCGCGGCTCTTCCAGCAGGCACAGGAGGCGAATCTCGCCAAGAGTCAGTTCCTGGCGACCATGAGCCACGAGCTGCGGACGCCACTCAACGCCATCGCGGGATACACCGAGCTTCTCGAGCTGGGGCTGCACGGACAGCTCACCGATCTTCAGCGCGAGGACCTCACGCGGATTCGCGTGAACCAGCAGCACCTGCTCAGTCTGATCAATGACGTGCTCAGCTTCGCCAAGATCGAGACTGGTCACATGGAGATGGAGATCGCCGGGGTGCCGCTCGACGAATCGCTGGCTACGCTCCGCGCGCTGGTGGAGCCGCAGCTCCGCGCCAGACGGCTCGCCTTCCACTACCGAAGCGGCGATCCCTCGGTGACGGTTCGGGCCGATCGTGAGAAGCTGCAGCAGATCGTCCTCAACCTCCTGTCGAACGCGATCAAGTTCACGCCGGTCGGCGGCGACATCACGCTCGAATGGGAAGCCGGCGACCCGGACGTGCAGATCCGCGTGATCGACAGCGGCGCCGGCATCCCCGAGGAAAAGCTGGAGCTCATCTTCGAGCCATTCGTCCAGCTCCAGCACGGCTTCACGCGCGGCACCGAAGGGTCGGGCCTCGGCCTGGCGATCTGCCGCGAGCTCGCCCGCGCGATGGGAGGCGACGTCACGGTGAAAAGCGAGGTGGGAGCCGGCGCCACGTTCACGGTCACGGTGCCGAAGCATCGGGAGTAGGATCGGCGCTCAGCGATCGGGAAGAGCGAGAGGGCCGCCGAGCAACGGGCGGCCCATCCGCGTGCTCGAATCCCGAATCCTCAATCCCTGCTCCCGACGTCGATCCGGTACCCGACGCCCCAGACCGTGAGAATGTAGCGCGGGTTGGCCGGGTCCGGCTCCAGCTTGTGCCGCAAGTTGAGGATATGCGTGGCGAGGACGCGTCGGCTCAGCGCACCCTTGCGAAGCGACCAGCCACCGGGGTGCAGCTCCCGCTTCGCGACGACCTCACCCCTGTGATGCAGCAGCGCGAGGAGGATGTCGAACTCCACCGGCGTCAGCCGCACCGGGAATCCGCCGCGACGCACCAGGCGCGCTCGTACGTCCACGTCGATGTCGCCGAATCGATACCGCACGGGGTCCGGCGACGCCGCCACACCCCGCGGCGGCTCGCTCGTCGAATCGAGCATCGCCGCGGGCGTGGCGTCGAATCCGGCGTGGCGGAGCACGGCCATGCACCGCGCCAGATCCTTGTCAGGGACCACCAGGACGAGCGTGGTGACGGCCGGCTGGGCCCGCGACACGGCCAGCGCGCGCGGCAGGGTGTTCATGCGCGCGCCCCGGTCATCGCGAGGGCGAGAAGCTCACTACCTGGCGTCGCCCACCTCCAGCTCGAAGAAGCGACGCGGCTCGATGAAGTCATCATGGTACGCGGTGATCTCCCGGAAACCGAACGAGCGATAGAGCTCGATCGCCGCGTGCATCTCGTGAATCGTGTCCAGCCGAAGCAACCGATACCCTGCCTGGCGCGCTTCGCTCCGGAGCGTGGACAGAAGCGATCGACCGATCCCGAGCCCACGCATCGCCGGCCGCACGTACAGGCGCTTGACCTCGCCCACGCCGTCGGCGATCGGCCGGAGGGCCACGCAACCGGCACTCTCGTCCTTCACCGTCGCCAGGAGCAGGCGGCCTCGCGGCGGCTGGAAGTCACCCGGCAGGAGCGCAACCTCGGCGGACATGCTCTCCAACGTGAGGTCGGGGCCGAGGTGACGGCCGGCGTATTCGAGGAAGAGGGCGCCGACCGCGCGCACCTCCTCCGCGCTTCCGGCATTCCGGATGACCGGCTCCGTCATGGTGCCGGGCTCCGCCACGTTACGGGTCTCGCGTCCATGAGTCCAACGCGACTATTTCACGAGATGCATGACGACGGTGGATGCGGACGTCCGCGCTACGTCCGCAGCACGGCGAGAGTGCCGCGCCGCCGTGGAACGAGGTGGTGGGTCAGCACGTCGACGAACCCGCGCAGGTGCAGCGGCGTGCTCTTGAGCTTGAGCGTCACGGCGGACCACTCGCGCTGCAGCCCCTTCTCGGTGATCGGGACCGTCTCCACCGCGCCCAGGCTCACGTGGGGGGCGACCGCCCACCGGGCGAGCACGCCGACGCCGAGCCCCGCGCGCACCAGCTCGATGATGGCTTCGGTCAGCTCGACGCGCGACCACTCGCGCGGCATGACTCCGGCCGGGGTGAGCAGCTCCCGAAAGAGCGTGCTCTCCTGCCGGGAGACCGAGTAGCTCATGAGATGTTCCTGGGCGAAGTCCTCCGCGCGCACGAATCGCTGCTTCGTCCACGGATGTCCGGGCGCGACCACGGCCACCAGCTCATCGCGGAAGAGGGGGATGGACTCGAGGCGCCGATCGCGGACCGGGGTGCTCATGATGGCGAGATCGAGCTGGCCTCGGAGCAGCGCGGGGAGCGGGCGGCGGGTGGCATCGGCGGCGATGCGGATCTCGATGCGTGCGAAGGAGCGTTGGAATTCGCGCATGACGCCCGGAAGCCAGTGGTAGCAGGTGTAGCATTCGGTGCTCAGTCGAATCAGCCCGTCGCGACGCGCGGCCACGTCGCGCACCTCGCGCTCGGCGCGCCCGAGGGAGGAGAGCATCTCGCGCGCCGATTCGACCAGGCGTTCTCCGGCGGGGGTGGCGACCATCCGCTTCCCTTTCCGGGTGAAGAGCGCCGTGCCCAGGCGGCGCTCGAGGTCGGCGAGCTGGTGGCTGAGGGCGGACTGCGTCAAATAGAGGACGGAGCCCGCGCGCGTCAGCCCGCCGTGCTCGGCGACCGCGGCGACGAGGCGGAGGTCGCGGGTTTCGAGGGTCATGGAGCCACTCGCATGATCATGAACCAAATTCATGCATTTCTAGAGATGCATCGAAGCTGCTCAACGAATATTCGGCCCGGTCATCCACGCGTCAATGGAGGCGCTTCGTCCGATGCCCCCCACCGCTGACCCGCATCCCTCCGGTCCGCGTCTCGAGACGCTGGCCGTGCACGCCGGCCTCGCGCCCGATCCCGTGACCGGCGCCGTCGCGCCGCCGGTGCACCTCTCCACGACCTTCGCGCGCACGCCCGACGCGGCCACCATCGGAGACTTCGTCTACATTCGCGATGACAACCCCACGCGGCGCGCGCTGGAGGAGTGCCTGCGCGCGCTCGAGGGCGGCGCCGCGGCGGCGTGCTTCGGCTCCGGATCGGCCGCCACCATGAGCGTCCTGCAATCGCTCCGCCCGGGCGATCACGTGCTGGCGCCGCTCGACGCCTACTACGGCACCGCCGAGCTGCTGCGCGCGCTGTTCACGCCCTGGGGGCTCGACGTCACCTTCGTGGACATGACCGATCTCGATGCCGTTCGCGACGCGCGCCGTGCAAGTACGCGTCTGGTGTGGATCGAGACACCATCGAATCCGCTCATCCGGGTGGCGGACATCGCCGCCATCGCCCGCCTGGCGCACGACGTGGGCGCCGTCGCCGCGGTGGACAATACCTGGACCACCGCCTTCCTCCAGCGACCGCTCGAGCTCGGCGCCGATCTGGTGATGTACTCCTCCACCAAGTACCTGGGCGGCCACAGCGACGTCATGGGAGGAGCGATCATCGCGGCGGCGCACGACGAGCGTTTCGACCGGATTCGGAAGATCCAGCGCACCGGCGGGGCGGTGCCCTCCCCCTTCGACTGCTGGCTGATTCATCGGGGGATCCGCTCGCTGTCGGCGCGCCTTCGCGTGCACTGCGCCAATGCCCGGGCGGTCGCCGAATACCTCGCGTCCCACCCGGCGGTCGAGGCGGTGCACTGGCCCGGGCTCCCCGCGCACCCCCAGCACGGCGTGGCGCGCGCGCAGATGCGCGATTACGGCGGGATGCTGTCGATGGAGGTGCGCGGCGGACGCGCCGGCGCGCTCGGCGTCCTCTCCCGTGTACGGCTCTTCACGCGCGCCACCAGCCTCGGCGGACCGGAGAGCCTCATGGAGCACCGCGCGTCGGTGGAGGGGGCGAGCAGCCGTGCGCCGGTGGGGCTCCTCCGCTTGTCCATCGGGCTCGAGCATCCGGACGACCTGATCGCCGACCTCCAGCACGCGCTCGAGCTGGCCTAACAATGCATGCGATCGATGCTCGAGACGTCGGGCCCCCCAGACCATCGCGGCAAGCGGCGCGGTATTCGGCAATCGGCATTCGGCAATCGGCATTCGGGATTCGGCATGCGGGTCTCGCCGCAGAGATTCCGTCGCGGGAGCCCGAATGCTCAATGCCGAATGCCGAATGCCGCCGTTGCCGTTCTCCTCTCACCCTTGACGATCCGGTGTCGCTCCACCTACCTTTTCCACCTACCTGGTAGATGGAGAGATCATGGCCCGCGCGCCGACCGACCTCCTGTACGGCACCCTCGACATGCTCGTCCTCGAGACCCTCGCCTGGCGTCCCATGCACGGCTACGCCATCTCGACGTGGATCCGCCAGCGCAGCGGCGGCACCCTCGAGATCGATGACGCCGCCCTCTACAAAGCGCTCCACCGCCTCGAGGCGCAGGAATGGATCAGCGCCGAGTGGGGTCTCTCCGAGAACAACCGCCGCGCCAAGTACTACCGGCTGACCGCCGCCGGCAGAAAGCAGCGACGCGCGGAAAGCCAGCAGTGGAAGCAGTTCGCCGAAGCCGTCTTTCGCATCCTGGAGCCCGCCTGAGCGCGCCCGACCCTCCCTCGGACGGGATCCGCCGCGTCTTCCGCCTTCCTCGAGCCTGGCGGCGCGGCGTGCAACGCGACGTGGAAGACGAGTTCGCCTTCCATCTCGACGCGCGCGCCCGCGAGCTCGAGGCCCGCGGCTACTCCCCCGCCGCCGCGCGCGACGAGGCACTCCGGCAGTTCGGTGACGTTCAGGATGCGCTGATCTATTGCCGCGACGTCGATGCGCGGCGGGAGCGAGGAGCGATGCGAGTCGAGTGGATGTCGGAGATCAGACAGGATGTGTCCTTCGCTTGGCGCACCCTCGCCCGCGCGCCGGGCTTCACGCTGGTGGCCATCATCACCCTCGCGCTCGGCATCGGCGCCAACACCGCCATCTTCAGCGTCGTCAACGGCATCCTCCTGCGGCCGCTTCCCTGGTCCGAACCGGAGCGGCTGGTGATGGTGGCGCAGTCCACCGCCGATCACCCCCGCACCAGCAACTCACCAGCCAACGTGATGGACTGGCGAACGATGAACACGTCGTTCTCCGGCCTCGCCGCCTTCGTCGGCACATCGCGCAACCTCACGTCCGCCGGCAACGACGCCGAGCGGCTGCAGGCGGTCGAAGTGCAGACGGACTTCTTCGACATCCTGCGCGTCCGGCCGCTCGCCGGCCGCACCTTCCGCCCCGACGAAGCCGACTTTCATGGCGCCAACGTGGTCCTGCTCGGCGAGCGCATCTGGCGCTCGCACTACGGCGCCGATCCACGCGTCGTCGGGTCCACGATGACGCTGGATGGCCTGTCGCACATCATCGCCGGCGTCATCCCCGACGCCCAGGCCCACCCGCGCCAGGCGCAGATCTGGCTCCCACTGCGCTTCGATCCCGAGCAGCTGCCCCGAATGCGCGGCGCGATCTACCTGAGAACGGTCGGGCGGCTCAAGCCCGGTGTCACCATCGGGCAAGCCGATGCCGAGATGAAGGCCATCGCGGCGCGGCTGGAGAAGGCGTACCCGGAGTCCAACGCCAAGTACTCGGCCGTCGTCATCCCGATGCAGGAGTGGATCGTGGGCGACCTTCGGAAGCCGCTCATGGTGCTGCTCGGCGCCGTCGGTCTGGTGCTGCTCATCGCCTGCACCAACGTGTCCAACCTGATGCTCGTTCGCGCCTTCGGGCGCGAGACGGAGATCGCGGTGCGCACCGCGCTGGGCGCCGGACGCGCCAGACTCGTCAGGCAGCTGGTGACCGAGAGCGCGGTAATGTCGCTCATCGGGGGCGTGGCCGGCCTCCTCCTGGCGCTGTGGGGCGTGCGCGCACTGGTCCGCGTCGCTCCGCAGGACATCCCGCGGCTGGATGCGGTGAGCGTCGACCCGACGGTGCTGCTGTTCGCCATCGCCGTCGCGCTGGTGACCGGCGTCGTGTTCGGCCTCATTCCGGCGCTGCACGCGGCCCGGCCGGACATCGGGAGCGCGCTCAAGGAAGGCGCGCGCGGCTCCGGCGCCCGGCCGGCGAGCCGGCGCCTCCGCAATACGCTCGTGATCTCGGAGATCGCGCTCGCCGTCATGCTGCTGGCCGGCGCCGGACTCCTCATTCGCAGCTTCCGCGAGCTGATGCGCGTCGATCCGGGCTTCCGCGCGGAGAACGTGATGTCCTTCAACCTCTCCCTCCCCGAGGAGAAGTACAAAGCGCTCGAGGCCAGATCGCTGGTGGTGGACCGGCTGGTGGAGCGCCTGCGCGCCATACCGGGCGTGCAGTCGGCGGGCGCGTCGATGGGGCTACCCCTCACCGGATTCAACTTCAGTCTCTCCTTCGAGATCGGGGGAAAGCCCAAGCCCGCCGACGGAGAGGAGCCGGTGGCGCAGGTTCGCATCGTGACGCCGGACTTCTTCCGGACGATGGAGATTCCGCTGCTGCGCGGACGCGCCTTCACGCCCGCCGATCGCTGGGGAAGTCAGCGCGTGCTGGTGATGACCGAATCCGCCGCCAAGCGCTTCTTCCCGAACGAGGACGCGATGGGGAAGTCGCTGACGTTTGGCTGGGGACGCGACAGCCTGCGGCTGGGGGGCGAGATCGTCGGGATCATCGGCGACGTGCGACAGTCGGAGCTCTCCGAAGCCGCGCTGCCCGAGGTCTACGTGCCCTTCCCGCAGTGGCCGGTGGACTACGTGTCGGTGGTGATGCGCACGGCCGGCACTCCGGCATCGGTGGTGAGCGGCGCGCGTAACGCCCTCCGAGAGATCGACCCCGACCTGCCGATGTACGACGTCCGCACGCTCGAGGCGGTCATCTCCGAATCGGTGGCGCGCCCGCGATTCTACATGCTGCTGCTCACCTCGTTCGCCGCGGTCGCGCTGGTGCTCTCGGCGGTCGGCATCTACGGCGTGATCGCGTATCTGGTGACCATGCGCACGCGCGAGCTGGGCATCCGCATCGCGCTCGGCGCGTCGAACGCCGATGTGCTGCGGTTGGTGCTGCGCGAAGGCGTGGTGGTGGCGGCGCTGGGACTGCTGGTAGGCACCGTGGGCGCGCTGGCGCTGTCGCGTCTCCTGGCGAGCCTCCTCTTCGAGGTCGCGCCCACCGATCCGCTCACCTTCGTGATCGTCGCCGCCACGCTCGCCTCCGTCGCGCTGGCCGCCTCGTTCATCCCCGCGCGGCGAGCGAGCCGTCTGGATCCGCTGGTCGCCATACGGGCGGAGTAGGGGGGCGGGGAGCGGGAAGCGGGAAGCCGCCGCGGGGAGCGCGGCCTGTGGGGAGCGCCGACACACCCGATGACTACCGTCTCCGCCTGCGCTTTCCGCTCCCCGCTCCCCGCTCCCCGCTCGCCGCGCTGGCCGCTGGTCCCCCCTCTGCACGCCTCCTAGATTGGCGTGCTGCCTCCGAGGGGCCATGGCGTCCGACCTGCGTGACAAGCTGCAAGCGAGCCTCGGCTCGGCGTACCGCCTCGAGCGAGAGCTCGGAGGGGGTGGGATGTCGCGCGTCTTCGTGGCGCACGACGTCGCCCTCGACCGCAAGGTCGTGGTCAAAGTGCTCTCTCCGGAGCTGGCCGCGGGCGTGAGCACCGACCGCTTCCGGCGCGAGATTCTCCTGGCCGCCAAGCTCCAGCACCCGCACATCGTGCCGGTGCTCGCCGCCGGCGAGGCGGCCGGCCTGCCGTACTACACCATGCCGTTCATCGATGGCCAGTCGCTGCGCAAGCGATTGGACGGCGGACGGGCCCTCCCCCGGGACGAGGTGGTGCCGATCCTCCGCGACGTGGCGCGCGCGCTCGCCTACGCGCACGAGCACGGCGTCGTGCACCGCGACATCAAGCCCGACAACGTCCTCCTCGCCGGCGGCTCGGCCGCCGTCACGGACTTCGGTATCGCCAAGGCCATCGTCTCGGCGCGGGCGCAACAGAGCGAGACGCTCACCGTCATCGGTACCTCGTTAGGCACGCCGACGTACATGGCACCGGAGCAGATCGCCGCCGATCCCGGGGCCGATCATCGCGCCGACATCTACGCGTACGGCGTGATGGCCTACGAGCTGATCACCGGCCGGCCGCCCTTCCACGGGCGGCCGCCGCAACAGATGCTCACGGCGCACCTCACCGAGGCGCCGCCCCCGCTCGACGAGCGCGCGCCCTCCATCCAGCCGGCGCTGGCCACGCTGATCACGCGATGCCTGGCCAAGGCCGCCGACGAGCGCCCGCAGTCGGCCGCCGAGATCGTGCAGACCCTCGATCGGTTGGACTCCTCAGGCGATTGGCGCGCGTCAGGCGTGATCGCGGCCGCCAGGGAGCGACGGTCGCGGCTGCTGGTGGCGGGCGCCGTCATCGCGCTGGTGGCGGTCGCGGCGCTGCTCGGCGGACGGCAGCTGATCGGACGCGGTCCCGCCCTCGACAACTCGGTGGTGGCGGTGGTGCCCTTCCGCATCGCCTCGGCCGATCCCTCGCATCATTACCTGCGCGAAGGGATGCTCGACCTGCTGGCGGCGAAGCTGACGGGCGAGGGGGGCCTCCGGGCCACCGAGCCTCGCACTCTCCTCGCCGCCTGGCGGGGCGGAGGAGGATCGCAGAGCGCCGACCTCCCCACCGACCGCTCGCTCGACGTGGCGCGTGAGGTCGGCGCGGGACGACTGTTGTTAGGCGAGGTGGTCGGCACGCCCATTCGCCTGGTGTTGAGCGCCACGCTGATCCGCGTGCCCACCGGCGACGCACTCGCCCGCGTGAGCGTCGAGGGAGCGCCCGACAGCCTCGCCTGGCTGGTGGACCGGCTCGCCGCGCGTCTGCTGGCGGAGGTCTCGGGCGAGGGCGCGCAGCGCACGGCCAGTCTCACCGGGACATCGCTGGCCGCGCTCCGCGCCTACCTGGACGGACAGGTGAAGCTGCGCCACGGCCAGGCGCAGGCGGCGGGCGCGGATTTCGCGCGCGCGCTGGAAGCGGACTCCACCTTCGCGCTGGCCGGGATCGGACTCCACCAGGCGTCGTCGTGGTACGACGACCA
>DATFFZ010000113.1:0-10645 GCA_035249845.1 Gemmatimonadaceae bacterium | reverse complement strand
GTGGTGAGTCAACCGAGGCATTAGGCATTGGGCATTGGGCATTGGGGGTGCGCCAAGCGGACGATTCTGGCGCGATGGCGAGCTTCCGGAGAAGAGTTCCGAGCATTCGTCCCAGCTGATCGCATTCCTGCACGACCTCCGTTGTCGCCTCTTCAGGCAGGCTGCCCAGTCGAGCACAGAGCAGGAGGAGAGTTTCAACCTCCTTCAGTGATCCATTGGCGATCTTCAGAAAGCGAACGTAGTCCCCTCGCGAGTCACGGCCGTAACCCTCGGCGATATTGGTCGGTATCGAGAGCGAGGCTCTGCGGAGCTGATCCCCCACGTCTCTCCGCTCGCTTCGGGGAAGTATGCGATGCAAGCGATGGATGAGCTCCGCCACCCGCATCCCGGACTGCCAGACCCGAAGATCGCGGTAGCTATGTACGGGCACGGAGCACTCTCCTCGAGCGGTTCCCCCAATGCCCAATGCCTAATGCCTAATGCCTCGTCTGCCCCATCAGGCAACCGCATACTGGTCCGTAACATCCCTCTCCGCCCCCTTCACAACCAACTTGAACTCATCCGGCTTAAGCAACGGATCATCCCTCATTTCCAAATCAATCCCGGCCGCCTTCTCGAGCTTCCGCAACAGATCCTTCTCGTTCTCCAGGACATAAAGCGCCACTTCAGGATGCAGCTTCACGATGAGATTGTCTTTCCTCCCCTCCACACCCATCCGCTTGATCGCCCGCTCCACGCGCCGGATCGTGCTCTCGGGGGTGAAGACGCGGCCGGTGCCGGCGCAGGTTGGGCACGGCTCCGTCATGTTGTGGAGATGGCTCGGGCGGACGCGCTGGCGGGTCATTTCCACCAGGCCGAGCTCGCTGATGGCGAACGCCTTCGTGCGGGCGCGATCGCGGGAGAGGTGGGTCCGGAGCTCCTGGAGGATCTTGTCGCGGTTCTGGCGGGTCTCCATGTCGATGAAGTCGCACACGATGATCCCACCGATGTCGCGCAGCCGGAGTTGGCGCGCCACCTCTCGCGCGGCCTCCGTGTTGGTCTTCAGGATCGTCTTCTCCGGGTCCTTCTTTCCCGTGTAGCGACCGGAGTTGACGTCGATCGAGACCAGCGCCTCCGTCTGCTCGATGATCAGATAGCCACCCGACGGGAGATCGCAGCGGCGCTTGAAGAGGTCGCGGATCTCCTGCTCGATCCCGGCCTTGTCGAAGACCGGGACCGGCTCCTCGTACGCGTGCACGCGCTCGATCAGCTCCGGCGCGATCCCCTTGAGGTACTCCACGATCTCGGTGTACACCTGCTTGGAGTCCACCGTCAGCGAATCGACCTTGGTGCTGAACAGGTCTCGGATGATCCCGCGGGTGAGCCCTTGCTCGCGGTGCGCCAGCGACGGCGGACGAAGGAAGTGGGTCTTCCGGTTGATCCGCTTCCACTGATTCATGAGCGTGGTCAGCTCGCGCTTGAACGTCTCCTGCGTGACGTCCTCACCCACGGTGCGCACGATCACACCACCGCTGTCCTTGGGGAGCACCGCCTGCACCTGTTCGCGCAGGCGCTGGCGTTCGGCGCGATCGCCGATCTTTCGGCTCACCCCCACGCGCGAAGCGAAGGGCATGTACACGAGGAATCGCCCGGCGAGTGAGATCTGCGCCGTGACGCGCGGGCCCTTGGTGGAGATGGGCTCCTTGGACACCTGGACGAGGATCTCCTGCCCGCGCTTGACGACGTCCTGAATCGCCGGCGCCTTGCCGGCGCGCCCCGCTCCGCCCGAGCGTTCGTCGTCGTCCCGCTCCTCCTCCTCCTCATCGGCGCCGTTTCCGTCTTCGTCCTCGTCTTCGTCGTAGACGAGGTCGGAGGCGTGCAGGAACGCGCTCTTCTCGGTGCCGATGTCGACGAAGGCGGCCTGTATGCCGGGGAGCACCGCCTCCACTTTCCCCAGGTAGATGTCCCCGACCATCCGACGTGTCTCGGGGCGATCCACCATCAGCTCGACGAGCTGATCATCCTCCAGAATCGCGACGCGCGTCTCTCGTGGATTCGCGTTGATCAGGATCTCTCGCTTCATGCACGGACGTGCCTCGTCCCGCGAGCGGCGACTCGGCGGTCGAGAGGGAAGCACGTTTGGGTAGAATGGTGTCGCGCATCTGCAAGCGCGGACGGCGGAGGAAGCGCCAGGGCTTCGACGCCAGGGCGAGCCGCGATGATCCGCGGCCGCCCGGCGCGATCGTACACCAGCGCCCCGCCCCGTAGGCATGCCCGATGCGCGCCCACTCCGTGAGGAGGAGCACGATCAGCAGACCGGGGTGATGACGGGGGCTCGAGCGATCAGTCGCCGACATGTGGCCTGGTGCGCGTGCGGGAGTCGGCCACACTGGGCGCCACCCCGCTCGCATCATACGCGCGCGGCCGCCTCGAGTCGCCAGGCACGCCGCACGTCCGAAAACTCCGTGGTCACCGACGCACCGCGTAACGCGATGCGCGCACTTCTCACGACGCCGCGGTGGCGCCGATGGTTCAGGTCATCAGCAAGATACGCGCGCCCCGACGAGCGGCGCAACGGTGGCGCGCGTCTTCACGCTCTCAGTCGCCGATTCCGCGCAACAGCTCCCGAGCGATCACGATGCGCTGGATCTCCGAGGTCCCTTCCCCAATCTCGCAGATCTTCGCGTCGCGCATCATCCGCTCCACCGGATACTCCTTGGTGTACCCATACCCGCCGTGGATCTGCACCGCCTTGATCGTCGTACGCATGGCCAGCTCGGAGCAGAAGAGCTTCGCCATCGCCGCCTCTTTCATGAACGGGCGCTTGTGCTGTGCCAGCCAGGCGGCGTGATAGACGAGGTGCTTCCCTGCCTCGATCTCGGTGGCCATGTCCGAGAGCTGGAACTGGATCCCCTGGAAGCCGGCGATCGCCTGGCCGAACTGGTGACGCTGCGTGGCGTACTGCAGCGCCTTCCCCAGCGCCCCCTCGGCCAGCCCCAGCGACAGCGCGGCGATGCCGATGCGGCCGGAGTCGAGCGTCTTCATGAAATTGATGAATCCCATCCCCTCCTCGCCGAGCAGATTCTCGGCGGGGACCTCGACGTCCTCGAAGATCAGCTCACGCGTGTCGGAGGCGCGCCAGCCGAGCTTGTCCTCCTTCTTGCCGGCGCGGAATCCCTTCATCGCGGGGAGCGAGGAGTCGTGTCCCATCCCGATCTCGCGCGTCTTCGCCAGATCGGTGGTCTCCTTGGTGAGGATGAAGGCGCTGATGCCGTGCTTTCCCTTGGCGGGGTCGGTCACCGCCGTGACCACGAAGATCTCTCCCACGCCCGCGTGCGTGATGAAGCGCTTGGAGCCGTTGAGCAGGTAGTGGCCGTTCCTGCGAACGGCCGTCGTGCGCGTCCCACCGGCATCGCTTCCGGCGCTCTCCTCGGTGAGACCGAAGCCGCCCAGGACGCGCCCGGTGGCCAGCGGTGGCACATATCGGTTGCGCTGCTCCTCGGTGCCGAAGTTCACGATGGGCGAGGTGCCAAGGGTCGTATGCGCCGAGATGGTGATCGCATGTGACGCGTCGACCTTCGCCATCTCGTGAATGGTCGAGATGTACGCCAGATAGTCGAAGCCGGCACCGCCGAGCGACTCGGGCCATGGGACACCGAGCAGCCCCAGCTCTCCCATCTTCTTCGTCGTCTCCCAGGGGAAGTCCTGCGTGTGATCGAAGTGCGCCGCGATGGGCGCCACCTCACGCTGCGCGAAGTCGCGTACCATCTCGCGCAGGGCGAGGTGCTGTTCGGAGAAGTAGAGAGAGTCGTCCATGGTCCAAATATAGGTGGAGTGCGGCGATGGTACGCACTGCCGCGGTGCGCAGGGACGAACGGCGGCTACCTGAGCCGGCGGACGAACGAGCTCCCTCCCACCGGAGCGATGATGCGTCGGACGCGATCGCCAGGCGGCATCGGTCGGCGCATGCCGATCGGTCCCTTCGCCGCCGATCCCGTTCGCGTCGAGACGGCGGGCTCGCTTCCGCGTGAGCGACATGACATGCAGGTCACGAGCGTCGCCTGACCAGAGAAACATCCGGCACCCCGCCCGCGAGGGGGCAGAACGCACCGGGCTATAACAATATGTTGCATCCGTGCGCCATCGCAGGGGCGCTCGCCGGCCATAGGGAGCCGCTAGTGCCGCCTGACAGGTAACCCGATATTGGCCGGAAGCTTGCACGACGGCCGAGACACTCCACCCCCAAGGGATGACGAACCGCGCCAACGGCCGCCCAGCGACCGCTGAGAATCGACCTGCGTCGAAGTTGGGTCCTCACCCCATCTTCAGCATCGTCGTCCCCACCTACCACCGCCGCAGCGAGCTCCGCCTCTGCCTCGCCGCGATCTCGAAGCTCGAGACCGACCCGGAGCGGTTCGAGGTGATCGTGGTGGACGACGGCAGTCCGTCGCCGGCACACGATCTGGTACGGGTCTACGATGGGACGATGGACATCTCGCTCGTGGTTCAGCGAAACGCCGGACCGGCCGCGGCGCGGAACGCCGGAGCCGGACGCGCGCGCGGGCGATTCCTTGCCTTCACGGACGACGATTGCGCGCCGGCGCCGGACTGGCTGAGTGCCCTCGAGCGGCACTTTGGCGACGCACCGAACGTGGCGGTGGGCGGCCTGACCGTGAACGCCCTGCCTGACGCGTACTCGGTGGCGAGTCAGCAGCTCATCGACTACCTGTACCTGTATTACAAGGTCGTCGGCTCGGAGGGACGCTTCTTCACCTCCAGCAATCTGGCCTGTCCGAGGGACCAGTTCGAGGATGTCGGCGGCTTCGACACTTCCTTTCCGCGCGCCGGAGCCGAGGATCGCGAGTTCTGCGAGCGGTGGCGGGCCAGCGGTCACGAGATGCGGTACGCCGACGACGTGGTCGTGAAGCACTTCCACGAGCTGTCGCTGTTCAGCTTCTGGCAGCAGCATTTCGGATACGGTCGTGGCGCGGTGTTTCTGCACCGCGCGCGGGCACGCCGGGGCGGCGGGAAGGTCAAGCTGGAGCCGCTGCGATTCTACATTGACCTGGTGAAGTTTCCGCTGCGTGAAGGCGTGCAGCTCCAGAGTCTGCGCGGGTCGTTGCTCATGGTGTTGTCGCAGATGGCGTACGGGGCCGGATACTACCACGAGCGGCTCGCGCAGCTCGGCTCGTCGAAGCGCGAGCCGGCGGTGACGCAAACGACTGCCGAGTCACGGGGGTGAGGTCGCTCGTCAGGCGGCCTCGGTCCCGTCTCCCTCTCGGATCGCCGCCAGGAAGCGCTGCCCGTACTTCTCGAGCTTGGCGGGCCCGACACCGCGCACCTGGCCGAGCGCGTCGATCGAGCGCGGACGTCTGACGCTCATCTCCACCAGCGTGCGGTCAGGGAAGACGCAATAGGCCGGGACGCGCTGCTCGCGGGCCAGCGTTCCACGCAGCGACCTGAGCGACGCGAGGAGCGCCGTATCGGCCGCGGACAGCTCGCTGGGCACTTCGACCGCCTGTTGAGCGCGACGCGCCTGGCGCGAGGTGGTACGAGCGTCTCTGTGGGTAGCGGGCGGCTCGCTCCGCCCCTGGCGCGCGACGGCACGCTCGACACCCCGCCCACGCGCGGCACCGCGGGGCGTGCCCTCGAAGACGCGACGCGTACCGAGACAATTGTCGCAGCCGTCGCATTTCGCTTGCGCCGCGGGATCGCCGAAATAGCGAAGCACGAAGCCGCGGCGACAGGCCTTGGTGTAGGCGTAGCGCTGCATCGCGTCCAGCTTCGACATCTCCGCCCGCCGCCGGCGATCGAGCGCGCTCCAGTCGATGGCGAGCGCCGACGCGGGCGCCGACGGTCGCGTCAGGCGGAGTCCACCCCCCGTTCGCTCCCACATCACGAACTGGCGGGACTGAAGTCGCTCGAGCAGCTCGGTGACGCCGGCACCTCCGCCGAATCCCGGCGGCAGCCCTCCCGGATCGATGATCGCGCCCTCATGCAATCGCTCCCCCACCGCCCGCCAGAGCGCGCGCAGCAGCTCCAGCTCCGCCAGCTCGCCGGCCAGCTCCTCGCGAATACGCGCGGCTGACGCGAGAAGCCGCACGTGGAGGCGGCTGCTGGTGGTTGGCTCGGTGGCGACGGCCTTGGCCTGGGACAGCACCCGCAACGCGGATTCGACCTCTCGCTCCTTCGTGTCGCCGCCGATCATCGCGGCCAGATCGACGGGGGTGGCGCTCACGAGTCCGGTGCGGTCGGCCGAGCGCCTGAGCGCGCCGTACACACGCTCGACTGTGGCGCGGTCGGGGTTGGCGCTTCGGATGAAGAACTCGTGCGTGAAGCGATCCTGGAAGGCGTGCAGGAGCACGCAGTCCGAGTGCTCGCCGTCGCGGCCGGCGCGACCCGCCTCCTGGTAGTACGCTTCCAGCGAGCCGGGCATGGCGCAGTGGATCACCAGCCGTACGTTCCGTTTGTCGATTCCCATCCCGAACGCGTTGGTGGCGACGATCGCGCGCGCCGACTCGCGCATGAACGCGTCCTGCACCTCGTGGCGATGCGTGTCGTCCAAGCCCGCGTGGTACGCCACCGCGGAAATTCGCGCGCGCTCCAGCACGCCGGCAATGCGGTCCACCGCGCGCCTGGTAGAAGCGTATACCACCGCCTGTCCTTCCGTCGCCCGAAGGGTCTGGACGAGCGCCTCGTCTTTGTCGGCGTCGGTGCGCGTGGAAGGGACGTGGTAGTGCAGATTGCGCCGGTCGAAGCCCGTGATGACGGTGTTGGGCCGCTCGAGCCGCAACTGCCGGACGATGTCCTCACGCACCTCGGGGGTTGCCGTGGCGGTGAGCGCGATGACCGTTGGTGAGCCCAGCCGCTCGCGCACCGCCGAGAGCCTGAGATAGCTCGGGCGGAAATCGTGTCCCCACTCGCTCACGCAGTGCGCCTCGTCCACGGCCAGCAGCGAGACCCCGCGATGGCGAAGGCGATCGGCCAGCGTGCCGAGATCGAAGCGCTCCGGCGCGACGTAGAGAAGCTTGACCTCCCCGCGTTCGACACGCGCGAGGCGGTTGGCTACCTCCCCAGGGCCGAGGGTCGAATTGATGGCCGTCGCGGGAAGACCTCTGGCGGCGAGGGTGTCCACCTGGTCCTTCATGAGGGAGATGAGCGGCGAGACCACGACGGTGAGCTCGGGGAGGATCAGCGCCGGCACCTGGAAACAGAGCGACTTCCCGCCGCCAGTGGGGAGAATCACCAGCGTGTCTCGTCCCGCCAGCACCGAGGCCACCGCCTTCTCCTGCCCGGCCCGAAAATCCGGGTAGCCGAAGTGCTCGCGGAGGGCGTGCCGAGCCTCGTCGAGGGAGGGCGCTTGCGACGCCGTCGACATCAGCGAAGCGTAGCCCGTGGCGAGGGCGGGCGCGTCATCGCGCGGTCGCCCGAAGAACCACTAGACCGCACGAGCGAAGTGACCTCGTGTGAATTCGGGGCCGACCAGGGCGCGGACGCCCGACGCCGATGCCGGCGCGCCGGCGGAGAGCGCCTCCAGCATCTCGCGGTAGCGCTCGACCAACTCGCCGACCGGCTCGCCGGGCACGTTGAGCAGGAGCCGATACGAGCGGAATCCGGCGCTCCAGAGACGCGGCACGAACTCCGAGCCGTCGATCGGGCGCGAGTGCAGCAGTCGGTTGCGGCACGCGCTGTCGGTCGCCACCGGAAAGGTGTAGCCGGAAGGATCGGTGAGCTCCACCAGAGGGTGCTTCTGCACGCACAGGTCGCGACAGCTCGCCGGCACGCGATCGAAGGCCGCCGAGAGCACGCAGTGCTCGATGGTCATCCCTTCCGGCCGACCGTACACCAGCACGTCGAAACCGTCACCGCCCCATGGCGCGGCCACCTGCCCCATTTCGTCGGCCGTGAGCTCCACCGACAACACAATGCGCCCGGCTCCGAGACGAAAGTATTCGGACGCCGTGTGCTGATTGAAGCAGTTCACCGCGTAGTCGGCGACCATGTCGCGTCCGGCGGCGGCGAGCTCGGCGACCAATCCGAGGTGCCCCGAGAGCACCGGGGTGTCGAGCGCCAGCCATCTGTCGAGCGACCGCCGTTCGGACGCGCGCACGATGGTCGGCGTCCGCAGCCGGAAGACGACACCACGCGCCGCCAGCTCCTCGGACATGGCTCGCACGCGGGACACCGGAAGCGTGGGATGCCGAAGAAACGGATCGAGCGCTATCTCGGTGGCGCCGGCATTCGCCGCGGCCCGCGCGTCCTCCAGCCGATACACGTCGGCCGCCAGCACGAATGGCGCCGCGCTCGGCGCGCGTGGCGTGACGCTCCCCTCGCGCACCGCGGCCTCGATCGTGGCGCGCCGCTCGGCGAGCCGTGCCTGACGACCCCAGTCGCGCGACAGCATCAGCTGCTCGGTGGCGCGCTGGCGGACATGATTGAGCTCGCTCACCGGAACGAAGAGCCCGGGGGCGAGTCCGCTGGCGTCCACGTCGCCGAGCGCGAACGGCGTCTCGCCGAGCTTTCCGAGATGCTCCCGAAGGAGCGAGACGTCGAGCGCGTGCCGGCGCGCCGGGGTCAGCTCCGTTTCGCCGCGCGCGGTCACCGTCTCGCCGTCGGCGGTGAAGACGAGCTTGAGGGGAGCGCCGGCGCCGCCGAACGCTCGCACGTCGAGGCGGGTGCGCCGTGCCCCCGGCGCCGCGGACACCGACGCGTAGCTCGCGCGGGCGCGCTCGAGGAGCGCGGCATGAGCGGTGCGAATGACGCGCCACCCCACCGGCACGGGTGACCGCGCCGGCAGCGCCTGACGATGCATGCCATCGCGCGAGGCGAGCGTGCGCACGCTGCTGGCCACGAAGCCGGTGCTCTCGGATGGACGCGCGACATCGGGCTCGAAGCCGAGTCCATCGCCGGGCTCGATGGGAACGCTGACGTCGACGATGAGCTCGCCACGCTCACGCCCCACCACCACCCCGAGCGCGATACCCCGGTTGTCGGCCTGCTCCCGGGTGACGTACTCTCGTCCGGCGCGACCGCCGTACATGCCGCCGGTGAAGCCGCGGCTGTAGATCTGGAGGAGATCGAGGCGCTCGTCCTCGGCCAGCACCGGTGCCTCGCCCCGCGCCAGCCGGTCGAGCGCGCCCCGGTACTGCCGCGTGACGGTGGCCACGTACTCGGGGCGCTTCTTCCGCCCCTCCACCTTGAGACAGACGATGCCGAGCGACGCGAGTGCCTCCAGATGCTCCACCGCGGCCAGGTCGCGCGCGGAGATGAGGTAGCCGCGGTCGAGCTCGTGGCCGGTGGCGGCGTCGGTGAGGACGTAGTCTTTCCGGCATGACTGCGCGCACGAGCCGCGATTCGCGCTCCGCTCGGAGATCATCCCCGACATGAGGCACTGCCCCGAATAGGAGATGCAGAGCGCGCCGTGCACGAAGCTCTCGAGCTCGAGATCGGGCACCGCCTGACGAATCAGCGCGATGTCCTCCAGCGTACTCTCCCGCGCCAGCACGACGCGCGGGACGCCGAGCGACCGCAGCACCGCCGCGCCGGAGGCATCGTGCACGGTCATCTGCGTGGAGCCGTGCAGCTCGAAGCCCGGAAAGATCCGTTGGATGAGTCGCACCAGCCCGACGTCCTGCACGATGGCCGCGTCGACGCCGCTCTCGATCGCGTCGCCGAGCAGCGTCAGGGCGTCGCCGAGCTCGGCGGGCTTGAGAAGGGTGTTCAGCGTGAGGTAGACGCGGGCTCCGCGTCCGTGCGCGATCCGGCAGGCGGCCTCGAGCTCCTCGGCGGTGAGCTGGGCGCCCTCGTCGCGCGCATTGAACCGCTCCACGCCCAGATACACCGCGTCGGCGCCATTGGCCACCGCGGCACGAACGGCGTCGAGCGATCCGGCGGGCGAGAGCAGCTCGGGGACTCTGGACACCCGGGAAATATAGCGCGGTGGAGGAGATGGCTCGGCAGGAAAAAAAAGCGCCGGTCGGTGGGACCGGCCGGCGCCTGCATCGTGCTCGGGCCCAGGCCCAAGCCGCTAGGTCGAAGGCCCTTTCACGCCGCCACGTCCCGAAGTGCCTGCCCCACCTCACCCTCGCGCAGACGGCGGAGCGCGCGGTCGCGGAGCTGGCGGACGCGCTCGCGAGTGACACCGAGCATCTTGCCGATCTCGTCGAGCGTGTGCTCGCGGTCCCCTTCCAGACCGAAGTACAAGCGAAGGATCTTCGCATCGCGCGGCGGTAGCGTCTCCAGCGCGCGATCCAGCTCGGCCGTACGGAAGGTGTTCAGCACCTGCGTTTCCGCGTCGGGCATCTCCTCCGCCGAGAAGCGCTCGATGAGCGCGCGGTCGCCATCCTTGCCGATGGCCGCGTCGAGACGAACGTCCGCCGTGTTGAGCGACATCAGCGCCTGCACAATCTCCTCGGAGATCCCGGTGAGCTGTGACAGCTCCGCGCGGGTCGGCTCGCGGCCGAACTTCTCGCGCAAGAGCGCCGACGCCTTGATCACGCGCGAGAGGTCGGCCGTGCGGTTGAGCGGCACGCGCACCGTGCGCCCCTGCCGCGCCAACGCCGACAGGATCGCCTGGCGAATCCACCACACCGCGTACGAGATGAACTTCACCCCCTGATCCGGATCGAACTTCCGCGCCGCCGTGAGCAGCCCCACGTTCCCCTCG
>DATFFZ010000112.1:0-37219 GCA_035249845.1 Gemmatimonadaceae bacterium | reverse complement strand
GACTTTTTCATCGGTGAGTCGCTGGTCGGCGACGGCAACGAGGTCGCCCACATCGACCTGATCATCGGCTCGAAGCAGGGGCACGCGGGCGCGGCCTTCTGCAACGCGCTCACCAACAACAAGGACGGCTTCACCACCCTCCTGGCGGTGGTGGCCCCCAACCTGGCGGCCAAGCCCGACACGCTCCTCTTCAACAAGGTCACCATCAAGGGCGCCAAGCAGGCCGTGCAGATGTTCGGCCCCGCCCAGGCGGCGGTGGCCCGGGCGGTGGTCGACTCGGTGGCCGCCGGGGTCATCCCCCGCGACAAGGCCGACGACTACTGCGTCCTGGTGGGGGTGTTCATCCACTGGGAGGCCAGCGACGACAAGAAGATCTACGACTTCAACTACCGGGCGACCAAGGAATCCATTGCCCGGGCCATGAAGGGCGAGCCCAAGACCGACGCCGTCATCGCCGGGGCCAAGACCGCCCGACACCCCTTCGCCAGCGGCGCCGAAGGCTGAAGGGCTGACAGTTGGAAGGCTGGCAGTTCTGACAATTCGGGAATCAGAGGCGAGGGGCGAGGGCGATACGAATCGCTCTTCGCCCCTCGCCGGCATTCTGAACCCTCCACACCGCTGTGATGCGCAAACTCCTGCTGCACCTCGACACGTCGCGGCACCCGAGCCTCTTCGATCAGATCGTCGCCTACGACGCCGCCGCTGACGTGGTGCTCCCCTACGCCGGCGTCGCCGAGGGCGACGTGCGGGACCTCATCCACGGCTGCATCTTCACCCGTGGTCTCAAGGAGCTGCGCAACACCGCCTGCTTCATCGGCGGTGCCGACATCGAAGCGGGCGCCAAGCTCCTCGAGGCGGCACAGGCGGCGTTCTTCGGCCCCTTCCGCATCTCGCTCATGCTGGACTCGAACGGATCGAACACCACCGCCGTCGCCGCCGTCGAGAAGATCTTCAGCGTGGTCCCGGACGTGGCCGGCCTGCGCGCCGTCATCACCGCCGGAACGGGCCCGGTCGGTCTCCGCGTGGCCGGACTCCTCGCCCACGCCGGCGCCGAGGTCGCCATCACCTCCCGCACCGACGCGCACGGCGAGACGGCCCGCGCTGCCATCATTTCACGCTTCGAGGGCGATGTCACGGCATACACGGTCCGCGCTCCCGAGAATCTGGAGAAGCTCCTCACTGACGCGGTCATCCTGTGCAACTGCGGACCGGCCGGCGTCGCCCTGGTACCGAAGCGTCTCTGGGAAAACCACCCGACGTTGCGCTGCGCCGTGGACCTCAACGCGGTCCCACCCCTCGGCATCGAGGGGATCGACGCGAACGACAACGGAAAGAAGTACGGCAACGTCGTCGCCTTCGGCGCGCTCGGCGTCGGTGGACTCAAGATGAAGATCCACAAGGCGTGCATCGCGCATCTCTTCGAGCGGAACGACGCGGTGCTCGACGCCGAATCCATCGCCGAGCTGGCGCACGGGTTGGTCCACCAGGGCGCCACCGCCACGTGACCCATGCGCACCATCGGGATCGACCCTGGCACGGTCAGCATCGACCTCTGCGGCATCGAGGATGGCAGGGTTTTTCTCGATCGCTCGATTCCCACTCGTGAGGCACTGGCGGAGCCCGAGCAGCTCGTCGCGCTCCTGGCGGCACAGCGCGAAGTGACGCTGATCGCTGGTCCGTCAGGGTACGGCGTTCCGCTCACCCCCATCCGTGAGCTCTCCGACGAGCTCCTCCGCCTGGCCTACCTCGCGCCGAGTGGCGCTACCGGCGGCATCGGTGGCTTGCGCTCACTCGTCCGCGCGCTCGCCGCCAGCGGGCTTCCGGTCTTCCTCACACCCGGCGTCATCCACCTCCCCACTGTCCCGGCGCACCGAAAGGTCAACCGCGTGGACCTCGGCACCGCGGACAAGGTGTGCGTCACCGCGCTGGCGGTGCACGAGCAGACCGAGCGCCTCCATTGCGAGGCTGGCGAAACGTCGTTCGTTCTGCTCGAGCTGGGAGGCGCCTTCACCGCCGCCATCGCCGTCGAAGGCGGCCGCATCGTGGACGGCGTCGGCGGAAGCTCGGGCCCCCTGGGGTACCGCGCTCCCGGTGCGCTCGACGGCGAGGTGGCATTCCTGGCCGGTGAGGTGGACAAGGAGATGCTCTTTCGCGGCGGCGCCGCCACGGTACACGGCGATGAGTCGGTCACCCCCGAGCGCTTCGCCGAACCCCGGAGCGCGCGGGAGAGCATGGCCTGGGATGCCTACATCGAGAGCGCCGTCAAGGTCGTGTCGTCGCTGCTCGTGGCGGTGCCGGGCGCACGCGAGATTCTGCTCTCCGGTCGTCTGGCGCGCGTCGATGCGGTGTGTCGCGAGCTCACGCTCCGACTCGGCACGTTCGGCATGGTGCACCGCCTGCGCGGCCTCGCCCGCGTAGCGAAGGAAGCGGCACAGGGCGCGGCGATCATCGCCAACGGACTCGCCGGCGGTGCGATGTCGGCCATCGTCGACGCGCTGGCCATCCGCGAGTCGAGTGGCAGCGTCCTCGATCACCTGTACGTCATCGATGCCGGCGCGGCCCGGCGCCGCCTGGGGCTCGCCTGAGTGGCGACCAGCGCGTCGGCCCGTGTGCTCATCCTCGCCATCTCGGCACGCGCGATCAGCGAATCGGCCACTCGCGCGGGCTTCGCCGCGCACGCCGTCGATGCCTTCGGCGATCTCGACCAGATCGGGCACACACCCACCGTCGCGCTCGCCCGCGAGCACCGCGTCCCCTGGAGCGCTCGCGCCGCCGCGGTCGCCGCCCGCGGCATCCCCTGCGACATGGTCGTCTACGGCTCGGGCTTCGAGAATTACCCCGCGGTGGTGAGCGCGCTCGCCACGCTCGCGCCGGTGGTCGGCAACACACCCGACGTGCTCCGCCGCGTGCGCGATCCGATCCACCTCGCCGCCACGCTCGGCGCCCGCGGATTCTCGGTGCCGGCGGTGAGCACTGCCGCCCCGCCGATGAGTTCGCGTGGCTCGCGCGACCTCACGCGCCGCCGCTGGCTCAGGAAGCCGCGCGATTCGGGCGGTGGACACGGCATCGCCAACTGGCGCTCCGGCGTCCCGCTCGCCCAACGCATGGTCCTCCAGGAGCGCATAGCCGGTACGCCGGGCTCCATCGTCTTCGCCGCCAACGGCTCACGCGCCGTTGCGCTGGCACTCTCCACGCAGCTCATCGGCGATCCCCGCTTCGGCGCCGGAGGCTTCCGCTACTGCGGAAACATCCTCGATCATGCCAGCGACGACGCGCTGCTCGACGCCGCGCTGGCGCTCGCCGAAGGTGCCACCGAGGAGTTCGGCCTCGTGGGAGTGAACGGGATCGACTTCGTCGCACGCGACGGCACGCCCTGGATCATCGAGATCAATCCCCGATATTCGGCATCGATGGAGCTGGCCGAGCGTGTTTATGGCGTTCCCGTTTTCGACGTGCACGTCCGCGCCTGTCGGGGGGAGCTTCCTTCCTTCGATCTGCGCCCGGCGCGCAGACACCCCGAAGTGGAGGGGAAGGCGGTACTGTATGCCCGTCGCACCGTGCGACTGGGTGACACGACCCCATGGCTGGCGGACGGCGGCATGCGCGATGTCCCGCACCCGGGAGAGACGATTCCGAAAGGGCGACCGATCTGCACCATCTTCGCGCGCGCCGCGGACGCCGCCGCTTGCCAGACAGCACTGGTCCGACGCGCTCAGGATCTGTACGCGCTGATGGAGCGCGACATGGAGCGCCGCCCATGAGCACCGGCGCGCGTGTCATCCCGCACGTGACCTGCCTCGGCTGCGGCTGCGCCTGCGACGACATCACCGCCACCGTCCGCGATGGTCGTATCACCGACGTCGACAGCGCCTGCGAGCTGGGTCGGCAGTGGTTCGGAGATGGGACTGTCCCTTCCGCCATCCGCTCCGCCGGCGAGTCCGTGCCGCTCGACCGGGCCATCGCGGACTCCGCCGCGCTCCTGGCGGCGGCGCGCCGCCCACTGGTCTATCTCGCGCCCGAGCTCTCCTGCGAGACCCAGCGTGCCGCCGTGTCGCTCGCCGACGCCGCCCGAGCAATGCTCGACAGCGTTTCCTCCTCCACCATCGCCGAGGCGCTTGTCGCCGCGCAGCGGCGCGGTCGAATGGGCGCTACGCTCGGCGAGGTTCGACACCGTGCCGATCTCCTCCTCTACTGGGGGATCGATCCGGCCCGCCGCTATCAGCGCTTCTCCTCTCGCTTCGCTCCGGACCCACCGGGGCTCTTCGTGGGCTCCGGGCGCAGCGCCCGCGCGATCATCGCCATCGACATCGGCGACGAGTATGGCCCCCGCAACGCCGACCTGCGCGTTCGCGTGTCGCCTGACGAGGAGCGCTCGGCACTGGCGATTCTCCGCGCGATCGTCCTCGGTCGCCCGCTCGGCGACATCCTCGGCAACGATCTCATGCGACGCATGTCGCGCGTGGCGGAGAAGCTGGTGAGCGGGCGGTACGTCGTGATCATCAACGATGCCGAGCCCGCGGCGCACCCCCGGGGTGACCGCGCCGACGGGTTGATCGCGCTCACCGAAGCGCTGAACGCCACCACCCGCGCCGCGATGTGTTCGCTGCGCGCCGGCGGCAATCGTGCCGGCGCCGATGCGGTGCTCACCTGGCAGTCCGGATTCCCCATGTCCGTGGACTATGCGCGCGGCGCGCCGCGCTATCGGCCCGAGGCCGGCGCCATGCGACTGCTGGAGACGCGCGAGGTCGATCTCGCCGTGGTCATCGGCGCCCCACGCGAGCTCCCGACACCGGTGCAGGAGACGCTGCGATCCACGCGTCGCGTGGCCGTCGGTCCCCGCGTGAGCGAGAGCGCGCTTGCGTCGTCCGACGTGGCCATCGACACCGGAGTACCCGGGATACACGAGAACGGGATGGCGCTCCGCATGGATGACCTCCCCCTCCCGCTGCGGCAGGTCGTGAGCGGACCGCTGTCCACGCTCGATGTCATCCAGGCCATCGAGCGACAATACCGCTCCCTGGTCCGGGGTGCCGGCGCATGACCGGGCGCCTCCGCCTCGCCGGCGGCAAGGTGTACGATCCCGCCAACGCGGTGAGCGGCGAGGTCGGTGACGTCTGCATCGAGAATGGCCGTATCGTCGCCTCCCTGCCTGACGACGTGCCTCGTCTCGATGTGGGCGGCATGCTGGTCATGGCCGGCGGTGTCGACATCCACGCGCACATCGCCGCCGGCTCCGTCAACCAGGCACGCCGGCTTCTACCCGAACTGCACCATCCGGCCCAGGCGCCCGAGCTCGAATCCGGCCCATGGCTTCCCCGCTCGGGAAGCGAGGGCATCGTTCCCAGCACCTTCACCACCGGCTACCGCTACGCGGGGCTCGGCTACACCACCGTCTTCGATGCCGCGGTTGCGCCCAGCGATGCGCGACACGCCCACGCAGAGCTCGACGACACTCCCGTGGTCGACGCCGGCTTCTACGTCCTCCTCGGAAACGACGCCTATCTACTCGGCCTACTCGCCACCGGCGAGCGTGATCGCGCGCGCGACTACGCCGCGTGGGTGCTCCGCACGACCGGCGCGTACGCGATGAAGATCGTCAACCCCGGCGGCGTGGAGCTGTGGAAGCGCAACGTGCGCCAGGTCGACGGGCTCGACGTGGCCATCGGCTCGGAGCGCGTGACGCCGCGCGCCATTTTGGAGACGCTGGCCGATGCCGCCACCGCGCTGGCGCTGCCGCATCCGGTTCACATTCACTGCAACCGGCTCGGCGAGGCCGGGAACGTGGAGACGACGCTGGCCAGCATGGCGGCGCTCGATGGGCGTCGCGCCCACTTCACGCACGTGCAGTTTCACAGCTACGAAGCCGGATGGCGCTCCGGTGCCCGCCGCGTGATCGAGTACGTGAACACGCATCCGGACATCAGCGTCGATGTCGGCCAGGTGATGTTCGGACCCGCCGTCACCGTCACGGCCGACGGTGCCGTCGAGTATTTGCTCCACAAGAGCAGCGGCAAGAAGTGGGTGAACATCGACATCGAGTTGGAGACCGGCTGCGGCATCGTTCCGTACGAGTATCGGGACCGCGCGGCGGTGGCCGCGCTGCAGTGGGTCGTCGGACTCGAGCTTTTTCTGCTGGCCGAGGACCCGTGGCGCGTGGTCCTGTCCACCGATCATCCGAATGGCGGCTCCTTTCTCTCCTATCCCGAGCTCATCCGCCTGCTGATGGAGAAGAGCTACCGCGACGAATGCCTCGCCCGCGTGAGTCCCAAGCTGTTGGCCGGCAGCGCGCTCACCGACGGCATCGCCCGTGAGTTCACGCTCGATGAGATCGCCATCATCACGCGCGCCGCGCCGGCACGGCTTCTGGGCCTCGCCAACAAGGGGCATCTGGGAGCGGGCGCCGACGCCGACATCACCGTCTACGCCGAGGGCGAGAATGCCGCGCGCACCTTCGCGTCGCCACGTTATGTGTTCAAGCGCGGCGTCATGGTGGTCGAGGAAGGAGCGCTGCGCCGCGCGCCACGAGGGCGCCGGTTGCACGTGCAGCCTCCCGCCGATGATGCATTTCGTCGTCACCTGCGGCAGTGGTGGAAGGACAACGCTACCATTGAGCTCGAGAACTTCGGCGCGGGAGTGCTGACGGACGCGCCGGTTCCGCTGCGAGGGCGCCACCGGTGAACATTCGCGGCGTCGCGATCGAGGACACCTTCGCCGAAGCGTTCACGATGCGCGCGAGCCGCATCGTCATCACCGCCACGTCGGAGCATTGGGCACGCCAGGCGGCGCTCTCCATGACCGGGTTCGCCACGTCGGTCATAGGTTGCAAGTGTGAGGCGGGCATCGAGCGGATGCTCCCCCCCGGCGAGACACCCGACGGCCGCCACGGCGTCAGCGTCCTCTTCTTCACCATGGGGAAGGATGATCTCCCGAAGCGTCTCATCGAGCGCATCGGACAGACCGTCCTCACGTGCCCCACCACCGCCTGCTTCGATGGGCTCCCAGAGGCCGAGGACCGGATGCCCGTCGGACGGTCGCTGCGCGTTTTCGGCGACGGCTTTCAGGCGAGCAAGGTTATCGCCGGCCAGCGCTACTGGCGCGTCCCGGTGATGGAGGGAGAGTTCCTGATGCAGGAGTCCTTTGGCCGGGTGAAGGGCGTCGGTGGCGGCAACTTTCTCATCCTCGCCGAAAGCGCCGACCGGGCGCTGGCCTCGGCCGAGAGCGCCATCGCGGCCATGCGGGGGCTGGCCGGCGTCATTTACCCGTTCCCGGGCGGCGTGGTGCGCAGCGGGAGCAAGGTCGGGTCCCGTCGCTATGCGGGAATGATCGCCACCACCAACGACGCCTACGCGCCGACGCTACGGGCGATCACCGAATCGAGTCTCCCGGAAGGTGTGAACTCCGTCCTCGAGATCGTGCTCGACGGACTCGATGCCGCCGCCATCTCCCGCGCCATGCGAGCCGGCATCGAAGCGGCTTGCATCGATGGCGTGAAGGCGATCAGCGCCGGGAACTACGGCGGAAAGCTCGGTCCGCACCACTTCCACCTTCGCCAGCTGCTGGACGGCGGCGGCCAGGATGAGCGACGGTGAGCGACGAGATCCGCCTGCGCCCGACGAATGTCCCCGAGCGGCCCATCGAGGTCGAGTGCATTCAGCCGCAGCAGTTCGCCGCCCTCTCCACCAAGGAGATCGCCTCACTCCCCGTGTGGATCGGACGCGAGCAGCGACAGCTCGGCGACTACTTCGAGGTCGCCGGCGAGCGCTCCACCAGCGTCCGAATCGAGGGTGACGCCGGCCACCTGGACGCGCTCGGCGCGGAGATGTCGGGCGGCACGCTCGTGATCGATGGCAACGCCGGACGCGCGCTGGGACGGGCCATGCGAGGGGGCCGCCTGCACGTTCTCGGCAACGCCAGCGATGGAGTCGGGTCGCCCACGCCGGGAGCCTCACGCGGCATGCTCGGCGGCGAGATCATCATCACAGGCTCGGCCGGAACCGACGCCGGCGCCTGGGCACGCCGTGGGCTCATCGTGATCGGAGGGAACGCCGGCACCGGTGCCGGGCGTGGAATGATCGCCGGAACCGTCATCGTGCTGGGCGACGCGGCGGCCGATGCGGCCGCATGGAACAAGCGTGGGTCGCTGATCGTGATGGGCGCCGTGGACGTCGGACTCACGTACCGGTACTCGTGCACGTATCGGCCGCCATTCCTCCCGGTGGTGCTCCGCTCGATCGCCGCGCGCTACGGTCTGCCGATCGCCGATCGCTGGATCGCGGGGGAGTATCGGCGTTTCTGTGGCGACCTGGCCGAGGTCGGCAAGGGAGAGATCCTGCAATGGAGGGCACCCGGCACATGAGTGATCTCGCGCTCAACCATCGCGCCTGGTCGATCGCCGACGACCTCGTCACACGCGCCGACGAGCTTCGCATCACGGTGAGCACGCTGCCATCCGGCACGCGTATCATCGATGCGGGAGTCAACGTGCCCGGTGGGCTCGCCGCCGGCATCGCGCTCGGCGATCTGTGCATGGCAGGGCTGGGTCATATTAGTATCACCACGTTACCAATTGCCGGACAGACGTACCCTGTCGTCCACGTGCGTACCGATCATCCCGCGGTCGCCTGCATGGCGTCACAGTACGCCGGATGGGCGATCAGCGCCGGCGATTATTTCGCCATGGGCTCCGGCCCGCTGCGCGCGCATGCCCGCGTCGAGCGAGCGCTGTTCGGACATCTCGGTTACGAGGAGCGCGCCGAGCGTGGCGTGCTGGTGTTGGAAGGGCGCGTGCTCCCCACCGATGAGGTCGCCCGCTGGATCGGGGAGAAGGCCGGACTCGACCCCGCGCGTCTCACACTCGCCATCGCGCCCACCGCCAGTCTCGCCGGCGGGATGCAGGTCGTCGCCCGCATCCTCGAGACCGGGCTCCACAAGATGGACACCTTGGGCTTCGACGTGCGGCGAGTGGTGAGCGGCGTGGGCACCGCGCCCATCCCACCCATCGCCAAGAATGACCTCCGGGCCATTGGGCGCACCAACGACTGCATCCTCTACGGCGGCGACGCGCACTACCACGTGGACGCCGAGGACGCGGAGCTTCAGACGCTCGCCGAGAAGCTCCCGGCGTCGGCATCGAGCGATCATGGCACGCCATTCTACGACATCTTCAAGCGGTACGGGGGCGACTTCTACAAGATCGACCCCCTCCTCTTCAGTCCCGCCCGTGTCCACCTCACGAACATCCGTTCTGGGCGGACCTTCGTCGCCGGCTCACTGGAGCCCCGCGTCCTCCACACGTCGCTCTACGGGGAGACGTGAGCGGGGGCCTTTCGTATTTCGCCGATGGTGCGCAAGCTAAGTCACCCCGCATCCTTCCCGTGTCTCCCCTGCTCGCCACCGAATGCGTGTCGCAATCCTGAGCGCCCGCGAGGGCTGGCACACCGATCAGCTTTGCCGAGCCCTGTCGAGCAGGGGACACGAGGCCATCGTCCGCCCGTACGACTCGGTGATCGCCCTCCTCGGCCGGGACTCCGCGCTGCGCGCGGAATCGGAGGAGCTGCTGAGCGTGGACGCCGTGCTGCCACGCATCATTCCCAACGGCTCGCTGGAGCAGATCATCTACCGCGTGGACGCGCTGCACTGGCTCGAGGATCGCGGCATCCCCGTGATGAACTCTCCGCGCACCATCGAGCGCACGGTAGACAAGTTCTACACCTCCGCGCTGCTGCACGAGGCCGGGCTCGGAACACCGGAGACGGTCATCTGCGAGCGATTCGACGATGCCCTCGCCGCCTTCAAGCAGATGCGCGACGTCATCGTCAAGCCGCTCTTCGGATCGATGGGGCTCGGCATGGTCCGAGTCACGGACGAGGAGACTGCCTGGCGTGTCTTCCGCGCGTTGGAAGCGATTCGCGGCGTCTACTATCTGCAGCGCGCCATCGCCCACGATGGTCGCGACGTCCGCGCCTTCGTGGTGGGTGGTCGCGTCATCGGCGCCATCGAGCGACTGGCGCCCGGATGGCGCACCAACATGGCCCAGGGCGCCTCGGCGCGACGGATCGACCTTCCTGACGCCTGGCGCGACGCGGCCCTCACCGCCGCGCGAGTGGTTGACGCCGAGTACGCCGGCGTGGACCTGCTCCCCGCGTCCGACGGCGCGCTCTACGTGCTGGAGGTCAACGGCGTCCCGGGCTGGCGCGGCTTGCAGGACGCCACCTCGCTCGACGTTGGCGACGCCATCGTCGAGCACCTGCTCGAGCGCCACGCCCCGAAGAGCCAATGACACCGCGCGCGCCTGATGAGATCGCCGTCCTTGCCCAGCTCGCCTGCGCGCTCGAGGTCAGCGCGCCCAAGCCAGGCAACGTCTCCCCGGGTCGCCCCTTCGCCGACACGTCCTTCGAGGACTTCCTGGCCAGCGCCATCGCCATCGGCCCCGCGCTATCTCGCGCCGGTGACCAGCCGCTCGGCCGCACCATCCACGCCGCCGTCGAAGCGACCGCTCGCGTCACCGAGCGGAACACCAACCTGGGCATCGTGCTCCTTCTCGCTCCGCTCGCCCGCGCCGCGCTGATCGACGCGCCGCTGCGTGACGCGCTGCGATCCGTGCTGGCGGCTACCACTGTCGGTGATGCCCGCGACGCCTACGCCGCCATCCGCCGCGCCGGGCCGGGGGGGCTCGGGCGTGCCGAGTCGCAGGACGTCGAGCACGACCCGACGGTAACGCTGCGGGAGGCGATGGCGTTGGCCGCGTCGCGTGACTCCATTGCACGCGAGTGGACCTCCGATTTCGCCCTCACCTTCGACACCGGCGCCCCGGCACTGCACCACGCGCGCGCCGCTGGTCTATCTTGGAGTGACGCGGTGGTGGAGTGCTTCCTCGCTCTACTGGCCGCGGCGCCCGATACCCTCATCGCGCGAAAGCTCGGCCCGGATGCCGCCTGCGAGGTGTCGCGCCAGGCGCGCCAGGTGCTCCACCGCGGCGGCGCTCGCACCCAGGAAGGACGCGTGGCCATCGAGCACTTCGACCGGGCGCTCCGCGATGATCGGAACCGGCGAAATCCGGGCACCACGGCCGACCTGACGGCGGCGGCGATCTTCGTCATCCTCGTCGAGCACGGCTGGCGCTAGGAGGAGATGCCATGCGCACTCGCGGCGACTTCAAGGTCTCGGTCACCAAGGACTATCTCGTCTTCGCCTCGGCGCACTTCATCACGTTCGCCGGCCACCGCTGCGAGTCGCTTCACGGCCACAACTACCGCGTCGGCGTCACCCTCGAGGGGGCGTTGGATGAGTCCAGCTGGTACGTCTTCGATTTTGTCACTCTCAAGAAGCTGATGAAGCGCCTCGTGGACGAGATCGATCACGTGGTCCTCCTCCCTACCGAGAGCCCGATCATCGGCGTGCGCGAGGAGGGCGACGCGGTCCACGTCACCGTCAGCGGCCAGCCTCGCTACGTCTTCCCCCGCCGCGACTGCGCGCTCCTCCCCATCCCCAACACCACGGTCGAGATGCTGGCACAGCATCTCGCCGGTCGCGTGCGCGATGAGATCGAGTCGATGGGCGCCATCCATCTCTCCGCGCTCGAGCTGGAGGTCGAGGAGAACTTCGGGCAGAGCGCGTTTTATCGGGAGGTGCTCGGATGACCGGGGCAGCCGTCGCCGCCGCATCGAGCGACACCGGGAGCACATGAGCCGCGTGGATATGGCACCGCTCTACGATGCGATCATCATCGGGAGCGGCTTCGGGGGGGCCGCTACCGCGTCGGCGCTCGTCGGTGCGGGCGAGCACGTGCTCATGCTCGAGCGTGGCGACTGGGTGGCACGCGGTCCGGAGAATTGGCACGACTCGAGCGCGCTCGAGCTCTCCCCGTACTACTCCATGCAGTCACCCTATCGGCTCCGCAACAACGGGAGCGATGCTGCGTTCGGCGCGTTCCACTGCGTGGGTGGCCAGTCGATCTTTTCCGGCTGCGTCTCGCTCCGCTTTCGGGCGGAGGACTTCGAACTCGATCCCGAGATCACCGGTGACTCCGGGGCACGCTGGCCCTACTCGTATCAGGATCTCGAGCCGTACTACGCGCGCGCGGAGGCGCTCCTCCACGTCGCCGGTGACCCTGGTGGCGATCCCACCGAGCCGCCCCGAAGCACGTCCTATCCGCAGCCCGCTCCACCACTCGCCCAGACGTCGCGCCGGATCTCCACCGCGGCGGCGCGGCTCGGCCTGCGCCCATTCCGCCTGCCGCTCGCCATCAACTACTCCGACCTCCCCAACCGCACGCGCTGCATCACCTGCCTCACGTGCGACGCCTATCCGTGCGCCATCGGCGCCAAGAACGACGTCGCCTCGCACATCCTCCCGCCGCTCCTGTCGCGGGGCCTCGAGCTCAAGCCCAACGTCGTCGTCACCCGGCTGGTGTCTTCACGCGGCCGCGTCGAGCACGTGGAATGCATCGACACACGTTCAGGAGAGCGGCTGCGCCTTCACGCCAGGCGGTTCGTCGTCTCCGCCGGAGTGTTTGGGTCTCCGCAGCTCATCCTCGCTTCCGGTCTCGATCGGCAGAACCCGGGCGGTGACACCGTTGGACGCTTTCTCATGCGGCACTGCAACGGGATGGTCTTCGGCTTCTTCCCGGCTCCGCCCAACAAGGAGCGGGAGTTTCACAAGCAGGTCGGCATCAACGACTTCTACTTCGGCCATCCGAGCGTGCGCAACCCGCGCGGCAAGCTCGGCTGCATCCAGCAGGTCATGTCTCCCCCGCTCGGCCTGGTGCGCGCTCGCGTGCCGCGGCCATTCCACCCGCTCATCAACGCGGCCGCGGATCACGTCACCGGCTTGCTGGTGGTGGCCGAAGACCAGCCCCGCGCCGAGAACCGCCTGACGCTCGACCCCGCCAACGTGGACCGCTTCGGCCTCCCCCAGGGCGTGGTCGAGCATCACTACACGCCGCGCGATCTGGCCGCCCGCACCGCGCTCCTGCGTAAGGCTCGGCAGCTGCTCCGCACCGCCGGTGCGTATCTCATGTACGTGCACCGCATCACCACCTTCTCGCACGCGGTGGGAACCGTTCGTACCGGCGTCGACCCACGGACCTCCGCGCTGGACGAGTACTGCCGCTTCCGCGGCGTGGACAATCTCTACGTCCTCGACGGCTCCTTCATGCCCACGGCGGCGGCCGTCAATCCGAGCCTGACGATCGTCGCCAACGCGCTCCGCTCCGCGGACCACATGATCGGCGCCGGCTCGTGAATCCTTCCACTCTTCGCATCGGAATGCTGGGGTGTGGCCGTGCCGCCGAGATGCATGCGCGCACGCTCAAGGGTTTTCCCGGCGTGCAGTTCCTCTTCGCCAGCCGCGACGAGAGCAGGGCGGCCGACTTCGACAGGCGACTCGGCGGCAGCGGTCACTTCGGTTCGTACGAGGCCGCCATTCATAGCCCGAACGTAGATGCCGTGCTCATCGTCACCCCGCCCGCCTCGCACCTCGAGCTGGCGGAGCGAGCGCTGCGTGCGGAAAAGCACGTCATCGTGGAGAAGCCCCCCTTCCTCCACGCCTCGGACTTCGACGCCATCGAGGCGCTCGCGCTAGCCGTATCCCGTCAGGTGATAGTCGCCGAAAACTACTTCTACAAGCCGCTGCTCGGAGAGCTGCGGGCCTTGATCACGTCGGGCGGGCTGGGCGACGTCCAGTTCATCCGCGTGAGCGCGCTCAAGACGCAGCGCACGGGCAATTGGCGCGACGATCTCGCCGTTGCCGGTGGCGGGGCACTCTTCGAGGGCGGCATTCACTGGGTGAGCTTCATGGCCAACATGGGACTCACCGTCCAGTCGGTGAGCGCGCACCGTCCTGGCCGTGACGACGGACCCGACCGCAGCATGCTCCTCGTGTTTCGCTACGCCGAGGGGGCCGTCGGGACGCTGCACTTCTCGTGGGAAACGCCATCCGCGCTCGGAGGCGTGCGTCTCTCCCGCATTCACGGCTCACGCGGCTCGGTCGCGTTCGAGTCGAATGGCGTGTTCGTGATGCGCTTCGGCGCGCGTCGCGGCCTCGGCTTTCCCGGATTGCGCGATCTGGCTGGCTACCACGCCATGTTCGCCGACTTCATCGACGCCCTGCGCGCCAATCGCCCTGCCCGATACACACTTCAGCACGCGCGGCGCGATCTCGAGTTGGTCGAGGCCGCCTACACATCGGCGAGCACCGAATTCTCCACTCCGTCTCTCTCACCTTCCATCTGACTCCATGCAATTTGCCCAACTGGTCATCGCGCTCGTAGTCGGCTTGCTGGCTGGGACGCACACCGCCACCTGGGGGATGTACAAGGACGCGCCTCACGAAGGCTTCACCGTCGCCACCTTCTCCCGAAGCATCCTCGTTGCCGGCGCATTGGCGGTGCTCACGCAGCTGGTACTGAAGATGGACCTGACCCGCGCGCCCGACATCGTGGTGCTCTTCGGGCTCACCTACGCCCTCGAGCGCGCCGTCACGGAGTTCTGGAAGACGTACATCCGCCACGAGGATCAGTCGAAGTACTGGATTCCGATGCAATTCCACGTGCTGGGCCGCGTGGCCGGAAAGAAGCTCCAGCGGCTGGCAGGCATCGGCGCGCTGCTCGTCGCCGCACTCCTCGTAATGCTGGTGCTCTGGCTGCAGCGCAACACACCGGCACCGGTTCCCTTCTGGCTCGCCCTGGCCATCGCTGGAAGCCTCGGCGGTTGGTTCTCGGCCATGGGCGGCGCCTGGAAGGATGCACCCATCGAGGGATTCGATTTCTTCAAGTTCCTGCGGAGCCCCGGCATCGCGCTCTTCTGGGCGATCCTGCTCTCCCGCTTCACGCAGAATCTGCTGATCATCGCCATCGCCGCCGAGGGCTTCACCGTGGCGACGATCGAGACCTACAAGACCTTCTTCTTCCCCGACAAACCGCGTGGCAAGTGGACCGGGAAGCCGGTTCACTTCCCCCACATGCTCGTCACCAGGCAGCGCTTCCGGACCGTGTATTTCGGGATCTGGGCAGCCGTGATCGTCGCTTTCGCCTTGGCGTTCAGGGCGTGACGATCGAGAGGAGCAATCGCGTCCGCGAGGCGCCTGGCGAGGCGTTACCGTCGCTCGCGCTTCCTGCTCGCTGCCGCGCTGCGGTTCGATCCGGGTAGACGCACCACGCGCCCCACGCTCGGGCGGTCGCCCGATTGCGTCAGCAGCGCGAGCAACGTTCCCCTCCGCTGCTTCAGCTGATCCAGCGTGCACTGCCGTGGCGCCTTGTCCGGACGCCAGCGCAGGAACTTCGTGCCGTGGCGGAACCGGTCACCGGTGAAGTGATCGTACCGAACCTCCACCACCAGCTTCGGCGCCAGCGGCTGCCATTCGCTGCTTCGCTCCGTGCTCCACCGACTGGGCCCACCCGGTGCCCGTCCCGTGAAACCCGGCGGACGAACGAGCTTCTCGAGCTTCGGCGTCATCGCCGCCCGCTCTGCCCTCGACAGCGACGAGGTGAACCCCACGTGGTGGAGCAGCCCCTCGTCATCGTACGCGCCTAACAAGAGCGAGCCGATGATCCGTCCCTTCGATGCATAGCGGAACCCTCCCACCACGCAGTCCGCCGTGCGCAGCCGCTTCACCTTCACCATCCCGAGCCGGTTGCCGCTCCGGTACCGGAAGTCGACCCGCTTCGCCATGATCCCATCCAGGCTCTCGCCCGCGGTGCGAAACCAGCGTCTGGCCGTGGCCGCATCGCGCGTCGCCGGGGAGAGCCGGATCATCCCGCCCGCCGGGAATGACCGCGCCGCCAGCTTCTCGAGCGCGGCACGGCGCTCCTCCAGGGGAGCAGCGGCCAACGAGCGGCCACGCTGGTCCACCAGCAGGTCGAAGACGATGAACATCGCTCTGTGCTGCGCCACCAGCGTTCGCACGCGCCGCTCCGCCGGATGGATGCGCAGGAGCAGCTCGTCGAAGGAAAGGGACCCATCGACCGGGATGGCAAGCTCCCCATCGAGAACGAAGCGCTTGGGAGCGAGACCCAGCAGCAGCTCCACGACGTCGGGGAAGTAGCGACCCAGCGACTGTCCCGCCTTCGACCGGAGCTCTACGCGACCACCATCACGGAACGCCAGACAACGAAAGCCATCCCACTTCGGCTCGTACTGCCAGAGTGGGCCGAGGGGGATTTCGTCCGCGGACTCCGCTTCCATGGGCGGAAAGTCGTAGGGGATGGGCAGCGGACTCACGCTCAGCCCCACACGCGTGGCGCACGACGCCCGCGTCGCACGGCCCCGGCAACCGGCGCGTAGTCGAGCTCGCGCCCCTCGCGCGCCGATCGCAGCAGCAGGGCCCCGCGGCTCATGTCCCCGCGCCCGACGAATTCCACCGGAAAGAGTAGCCGCTCACCGAAGGCCGACAGCAGGATGTCCACGTATTTGCCGGTCGCGATACTGCCAAGCAAGATCGCGTCCACGTTCGGATCGGCGGCCAGTGCTTGCGCCGAGCGTGCCAGCGGCCGGCGATACCGCGCCTCATCGAGGTGAATGTCCACATCCGCGAAGCGCCGCAGTAGCGAGAGCGTCGCCGGCGTGTCGGGCGGAATGAGGCCCCGCGACGGGGTGATGATCCAGACCCCACCCACGCCCTCAGGCGACTGCCCGAAGCGCCTGGCGTAGGTGAGCTTCCCCCGGAAGTACAATCCACTCACGAAGCTGAACACCTCACCCACTGGCACCCCTTCCCGAGTGCGCAACCGCTGCGCGAGCGAGAACCGGGCCCTCTCGTTGAACAGGAGTGCCGCGCGCTCCCCACCCACGTTGGCTGGAGAGAGGAGGAAGATCCGGGAACGGTCCACGACGGACCTCTGCGCAAGACCCTCGCCCCGGGCGCGCGGCATCGCGCGCCTCCTGTTCGTAACTATTTGCTACTAATGTACCAGCACATAGATTGTTGGGCCGGCGTGGTATCGGGCCGCGTACCCGTGCCCCCTCAATCTCTCACCGGTGCCTCCACTGACCTCCGGCGTGCAGCTCCGCTCCGGTCACCCGCCCCTCGTGCAGCGCGGTGGCCACCAGTGCTGCGTCACACCCCGCCCCCACCAGCACGTCCAGATCGGCCCCGTCGCGTACACCGCCGCCGGCCACCAGCTCCACTTGCGGGAGACGCGCGCGCACCACGCGCAGCAGCTGGTTATCGATCCCGCGCCCGCTTCCCACCCGCGCGAGATCGAGTACAATGAGTCGCGCGATACCGAGCGCGCCCACCCACTCCAGGAGACCGTCCAAATCGGATGCGACGTCCGACCCGGTGGCAACGATCGGCACTCCCTCTCGCAGGTCGAGGCTGAACGCCACCCTATTCGACGGAAGGGTGCGCATAATGTCCCCGAGACTCCCGCGCGAGGCGAGCGTCTCGAGACCGACCACCACACAGGCCGCGCCACAGCCAGCCACCACTCGCGCCTCCGCGACATCGCTCACTCCGGCATCGAGCCACGTGTGGCTCCCGGACCCACAGAGATCGCTCACGACCCGGCTGATCGGCGCGCCTTCGATCGCATCGAGATCGGCCACGTACAGCTCGCTCGTGCCGAGCACACGGCGATAGGCCGCGGCGAGCTCCGCCGGATCGGCCGCCGCGCTGGTGAGCACCGAGCGAACGGGTGCATAATGGCGACGGTCACCTCCACGCGCGTGCACGGCAACTCCTCCCGCGATGTCCAGCACCGGGATCAAGCGCATCGTGCCGCGCTCCAGGCAGGAGAGTCGTGGTGAGCGCCATCATCGGGTGGGACATCGGTGGTGTGAACACCAAGGTCGCCCGCGTCGAGCACGGCACCGTGAGCGGCGCTGCCAGTGAGCCCTTCGAGATCCAGTACCGCCGCGCCGACCTTTCCACGCTGATTGCCCGACTCGCCGCCGAGATGGGGTCGGGCGACGACACGCAGCACGTCGTCACCATGACGGCGGAGCTCTCGCAGCTCTTCCGCACCAAGCGCGAAGGTGTGTGGTCCGTGCTCGACGCCGTGGCCGAAGCGCTCGCCGAGCCTCGCGTACGGATATACGCCGTGGATGGCCGCTTCCTCACCCTCGATGAGGCGCGGCGCGAGCCCATCGCCGCCGCCGCATCGAACTGGGCCGCTACCGCCCGCGTCGTGGCCCGCACGCATTCCGACGCGATCCTGATCGACGTCGGCACCACCACCACCGACATCGTGCCAATCACCGGTGGCGACATCACCGCCCTCGGCCTCACCGATGCTGATCGGCTGCGCGAGAGCGAGCTGGTCTACCTCGGGGCGCTCCGCACCGCGGTGGAAGCGATCAGCCAGGAAGTCCCCTTCCGCGGAGGTTGGGCCGGCGTGTCCGCGGAAGCCTTCGCCATTGCCGGTGACATCTACGTCTGGCTCGGCGATCTCGATCCCGCCGACTACACCGTGCATACGCCCGATCGCCGTCCTCCGACTCGTCACTTCGCGCGGGAGCGCATCGCGCGCGTCATCTGCGCCGATTGCGAGCAGCTCGCCGACGAGGAGATCACCGCCATCGCCGAGCACGTGGCCGAAGCCGCCATCACTCGCGTGGCGACGGCGATCGCGCGAGTCCAGGATCGCCATCCTCGCATCCCGATCGCCGTCACCACCGGACTGGGTGAGTTCCTGGCCACTCGTGCCGCGCGCCGTCTCGGACTTCGCGTTTCCTCCCTGGCGGCGCGGCTCGGTCCCGCCGCCGCGCGCCTTGCGCCCGCCGCCGCGGTTGCACTGCTCCTGGAAGAGGCCATAGCCGCCGGTACCGGTGCCTGACGCACCCGTCGTCGACGCCGTCGTGAAGCTCGGAGGCTCGCTGTTGCGTGACCCCGCCGCGCACGCTGTCGCGCTTGGCGCGGTCGCCGACGCCGCATCCGCGTACCGGCTGGCGATCGTCCCCGGCGGTGGTCCATTCGCCGATGCCGTACGAACTCTCGACCGCTCCATGTCGTTAGGCAACGACGTCGCTCACTGGCTGGCGATCCGCGCCATGGACATGCATGCCGAGCTCATCGCCGCCAGGTTGCCCCACGCGGCGCTCGTCGAATCGGCCGATGCGGCCGCGGCCATGGTGGCCGTCGGTCGCACCCCGGTGCTCCTGCTGTCGCGCTGGATGCAGGCCTTCGATCCCCTTCTCCATTCCTGGGATGTCACCAGCGACAGCATCGCCGCCTGGGTCGCCGGCGCGCTCGCCGCGCCCAGACTGGTGTTGCTCAAGCCCATGTCGGGCGATGCGCGCGCGCTGGCCGATGCCTGCTTCGAGGGGGCACTCCCCGCCGGTGTACACGCGGTGGCGATCGGTGTCGCCGATCTCGCGTCAGGCCGGTTGCGCCGCGAGTTGAGCACCATCGCGCTCGCGTAGCAGCAGCGCCAGGGCGCGCACGCGTGCCGGCGAAAGCGACGCTTGACGTCCGCCGCTGCACACCGCTCCCCGCACCCCGAACAGGTCGGCGTCCGCCTCACGCGCTGCGTCCACGTGCGCCGCACCGAGTCGCCCCGCTACTCCCACGAAGAGACCGCCCGCATGCGCATCGGCGACGATCGTGGCGACACGCTCGGCCCGCAGATGAGCGAAAAGCCCGGGACCATCCTTGTCGAAGGTGTCGAGCACCACGCCACCCGCACCTTCAGACATCGCGAGCTCGACGACCTCCTCCGCGACGAGCGTCCGCGCGCGCTCCGCATCCGCGTACGCGACCACGGTCATCGCCGACGAAGTCGTGCTCGAGCGAACGGCGTGAACGATGTCGCGCGCGCAAGCGATGCTGGCCACCCCGGCTAGACCAACCTTCACGATCGATGCACCACACCGGCAGGCCTCCCCGGCCGCACGCGCCGCCTCATCGGGCCGCATGAAATCACCGATCACGATGCTGACCGGCCGACGCGCCCTGACACGGCGCATGATCGCGCGCGCCATTGAGGCATCCACCGCCCCCAGCGCGCCGCGCAATGGCTCCTTCGCGTCGATCACATCGGCGCCGCCGGCGAGCGCATCCACCGCCTCGCGCACATCCCGCACGCTCACCAGCAGTCGCAACGATGCCCCCTTGTACGGCATGAGTCGCGGGCTATGTTAGCCCGATCGTGTCGGACATGTCAAAGGCGACGGAGGACACGTGGCGCACGGAGTGCCGGTGGGAGCACGCACCCGCGAGGGGCATGCGCTGCTCGAGGATTCGGTGGTCCTCATCACCGGCGCTTCGAGCGGAATCGGGGAGGCCATTGCCCTCGCGGCCGCGCGCGAGGGCGCGGACGTCATCCTCACCTATCGCGAGCGCGAGCTCGGCGCTCGTCGGGTGGCCGACACTGTCATCGCGCTCGGCCGCCGGGCCGCCATGTTCAAGCTGGACCTCGCCGATGCCACGTCCATCGAGCGGCTCACACGAAATGCCCTCGACGCATTTGGGCGCGTCGACGCCTGGATCAACAACGCCGGCGCCGACATCCTGACCGGCACTGGCGCCGAGTTGACCACGGTCGAAAAGCTCGACCTCCTCCTCGCCGTCGACCTGCGTGGGACGATCCTTGCTTCGTGGGCAGCAGCGGAGATGATGCGCTCGCAGGACGGTGGCGGCGTGATCATCAACATGAGCTGGGATCACGCGATGAGCGGCATGCCCGGGAGGAACCCGGAGGTGTTCGCCGCGGTCAAGGGTGGCGTGATGAGCTTCAGCAAGTCGCTGGCACGCTCGGTGGCGCCGCGCGTCCGGGTGAACGTCGTCGCTCCGGGGTGGATCGCCACCGCGTTCGCCGATACACTGGACGAGGCGCGACGCGATGAAGTCGCTCGCTCCACGCCACTCGGCCGCTGGGGAACCCCTGAGGATGTCGCCCGTACCGTCGTCTGGCTGGCGTCGCCAGAGGCGGCGTTTCACACCGGCCAGGTGATGTTCGCCAATGGCGGCGTGGTGATGTGATGGAGTCCATGACGCCGGGCATCTTTCGAGATCAGGAGTAGTCTCATGTCGAAGCGCGAGCTGACGTACGATGAGAGCCAGATCGCCGAGAAGCTGTCGGCGCTTCCCGGGTGGTACTACGAGGACGGCTGGATTCGCCGGCAGTACAAGACCGATGGTTGGCCTACCACGCTCATGTTGGTGAACGCCATCGGCTACATCGCCGAGGCGGCGTACCACCATCCGGACCTGAGCGTCACCTGGGCGAAGGTGTGGGTAAAGCTGCAGAATCACGCCGCGGGCGGGATCACCGACAAGGACTTCGAGCTGGCGCGGCGCATCGAAGACGTGATGCTCTGGCGTCCACAAGGCGGGGCACTCGAGGGAACTCCGAACAAATTCGTGCGCGGCGGAGACCCGAAGTAGCGCCATGACATCATGATGGAGAGCGCCACGCCGGCGCCGAGCCGCGTCCTCTTCGTCACCGGAAAGCTCGCCGAGCCGGCCCTCCGCCGCACGCTGGCCGAGATGGAGGCGCCGTTCACCACCGAGGTGGCGGTCCTCCGCATCACGGTTGCCGCGCTCATGACCACGCCCTGGATCGCGCGCTTCCTGGAGGTCCCGAGTGGGACCGATCTGGTCCTCATCCCAGGCCTCTGCGAGGGTGACCCCGAGGTGATCGGCCGGAAGGTCGGCGTGCGCGTGGAGAAGGGCCCGGCCGACCTGCGCGAGATCCCCGAGTACTTCGGCCAGGTCTCTACCCGTCGTGAATACGGCGCGTGGGACATCCGCATCCTGGCCGAGATCAACAACGCGCCCCGCATGACTCGCGAGGAGATCAGACGAGAGGCGGAGTACTTCCGCCGTGAGGGGGCAGACGTAATCGACGTTGGCTGCACGCCGGGGCTGCCTTTCCCCGAGCTGCAATCGGTGGTGCGGGAGCTCGTCACGGCGGGCTTCGAGGTGAGCATCGACAGCCTGGATCCGGCCGAGATCCGTGAAGGGGTGGAGGGCGGAGCGTCGCTGGTCCTCAGTCTGAGCTCGCAAAATGTGGACGTGGCGCGGCAGTTACGCGGCAGTAGCGCGCGATTTGTGGTGATCCCAGACGCCGACAGGGGCCTCGACTCGATCCAGCCAACCTTGGACAAGCTCGAGGAGTGGGGCGTCGCCTACCTCATCGACCCGGTCGTCGAGCCCGTCGCCTTCGGATTCTCGCAATCGCTGGCCCGCTACGTCGAGGCCCGGCATCGTTGGCCGGAGGCCGAGCTCATGATGGGCGTCGGGAACGTCACCGAGCTGACCGCCGCTGACAGTACCGGCGTCAACGCTCTCCTGATCGGCATCTGCCAGGAGCTCGGTATCCGGACCGTCCTGACTACCGAAGTGATCCCCTGGGCTCGGGGTGCCGTGCGCGAGATCGACATCGCTCGCCGGCTCATGCACTACGCGGTCACCGAGCGCGTCCTCCCCAAGAAGCTGGACGACCGCCTGGTCACGGTGAAGGACCCAAAGATCCTCGCCTACACCGAGGCGGAGCTGCGCGAGCTCCAGCGCGCCATCACCGACTCCAACTACCGGATCTTCACCGATCGCCACACCATCTACGTCTTCAACCGCGACCGCTTCGTCTCCGGCACCGAGATCCAGGACATCTTCGAGCAACTCGAGGTCGATGAGCCGACCCACGCTTTCTACCTCGGAAAGGAGTTGGCCAAGGCCAAGCTCGCCATCACCCTCGGCAAGAGCTATCGACAGGAGGGCTCGCTGCGCTGGGGATACCTTACCCCGCCGGACGACCCGATCCGCGAGCACGTGAAGCTTACCCAGCGCCGCGCGCCTCGGCGACGCGACACTTAGTAGCAAAACGTTACCAATATGGACCCCGTCGTCGAGGAGCTTCGCCCGGCTCCCGATCCTCTCGCCACGGTCGCTCGCTTCGCCGGCACCGCGTACATCCTCTTTCTCGACAGCGCGCGCGACCCCGACCGCCTCGGCCGGTACTCCTTTCTCGCTGCCGATCCCGCGCTCCTCGTTCAGGGCAAGGGAGCGCGCACCTGGCTTACCGACCTTCGCTCGGCCGCCGTCTCGGAGCTCCGAGGCAATGCGCTGGAGGCAGCCCGCTCCGTGCTGGCGCCGCATCTCGTTAGGCCGCTGATGGGGCTCCCGCCATTTCAGGGCGGCCTGGCGGGCTACATCGCCTATGACTTCGGCGCCGTGTTCGAGCGCCTCCCCGCACCGCGCTTCGATGATCTCGCCATCCCCGACGTCATGCTGGCGCTCTACGACTGGGTCATTGCCTGGGACCACGTCGAGCAGCGCGCCTGGCTCGTCTCCACCGGAGCGCCCGATGTGGGTGACGCCGGCCGCGCACGCGCGGTACGGCGCGCGTCGTGGGTGCGGGAGCGCGCCGCCGCTACTCTCGCGGCTCCCAATGCTCCACGCGCTCCTGCTCCGAGAGCCGGCGTCGATGTGGCACCAGCGTACCCGGTGCGGGGCGTGCGCGCCGAGAGTGTCGGGCTCCGCTCATCGTTCACGCACCAGGCGTATCTCGAGGCCGTCACTCGCGTACGCGAGTACATCCTGGCCGGGGACATCTTCCAGGCCAACCTGTCGCAGCGACTCGAGGCTCCCCTGCGAAAGGACCCCTGGGCCCTCTATGCCGGCCTTCGCGCGATCAACCCCGCGCCCTTCGCCGCCTATCTCGACTTCGATCAGCTGATCATCGCCAGCGCGTCACCCGAGCGCTTCCTCTCGCTCGCGCCCGACGGTGTGGTGGAGACACGCCCCATCAAGGGCACCAGGCCGCGCGGTACCGGACCCGAGCACGACGCTTTTCTCTCGCGCGCGCTCGCCGACAGCGAGAAGGACCGGGCCGAGAACCTGATGATCGTCGATCTCCTTCGAAACGACATCTCGCGCGTCTGCGTCCCCAGCTCCGTGCGCGTGGCCGAATTATTCGCACTTGAGCACTATTCCACCGTTCACCATCTCGTGTCCACCGTCACGGGTCAGCTCGCGCCCGGACGCGATGCCGTGGACCTTCTTGCGGCCGCGTTTCCCGGCGGGTCCATCACCGGGGCGCCGAAAGTCCGGGCCATGGAGATCATTGCCGAGCTCGAGCCATCGAAGCGCGGAGTCTACTGCGGCGCAATCGGTTATCTTTCCTTCACCGGCGCGCTCGACACCAGCATTGTGATCCGTACCTATGTCGTCCTCGGCGACCATGTGTATTTTAGCGTCGGCGGTGGCATCGTCGCCGATTCCGATCCCGAGCAAGAGTGGCGGGAAACGCTGGACAAGGCGCGCGCGCTGATCGAGGGTCTCGCCGAATGATTCTGTTCCTCGACAACTACGACTCCTTCGTGTACAACCTCGCGCGCTACGTGCGCGAGCTGGGCGAGGAGCCGCTCGTGCGCCGCAACGACGCCATTACCCTCGAGGAGATCGAAGCGCTCGCGCCATCGCACATCATCGTCTCCCCGGGACCCTGCGCGCCCCCGCAGGCGGGCATCTCCACCGACGTCGTCAGGCACTTCGGTGCCTCCGTCCCGATCCTCGGTGTCTGCCTCGGGCACCAGTGCATTGGCGCCGCGTACGGCGGACGCATCGTGCGCGCTCGACGCCCGATGCACGGCAAGGTCTCGCGCATTCACCATGACGGCACCAGCGTGTTCGCCGGCCTCCCATCGCCCTTCACCGCCACACGCTATCACTCGCTCGTCATCGAGCCGGCCTCGCTCCCCGCCCAACTGCGCGTCCTGGCGACCGCCGAGGATGGCGAGATCATGGCCGTCGCGCACACGACGGATCCGGTCGTGGGGGTGCAGTTCCATCCGGAAAGCGCTCTCACCGAGCACGGCTACCGCATCCTGGAGAACTTCCTCCACCCGGCCAGCACACGACGCGAGACCCTCCCCGATCGCGCCGATCTTGCCTTCGCCCAGCCCGCGCGCGACGCGTTCGTTCCACCACCGGTGGAGCTCGTAAGGTGAACGCGCCACAACCGCGTGGCTCCGGCTCGGTCATCATCGGTGGCGGCATCGCTCCCGTCATTTCCATAGACGGGCACGACGTCGATCCCACCATCCCGCACCTCTCGGCCCTCGACCGCGGCTTCACGCTCGCCGACGGGCTCTTCGAGACGATGCGCGTCTATGGTGGCGTGATCTTCCGCCTCGACGAGCATCTGGCCCGCCTCGAGCGCGGGGCCAGTGCGTTGCGGCTCTTCGTGCCGCCCTCGCTGCGCGCGATGGTGCAGAACACCCTTCGCTCGGCGGTCGACCAGGGGCTCCGAGATGCCAGCGTCAGGCTCACGGTGAGTCGCGGACCGGGCGCGCCCGGGGTGGCGCCACCGCCGGACGCGCACCCGACCGTCGTCATCGCGATCCACCCGCTCCCGCCCTTCCCCGCATCGCTCTACGGCGAGGGACTCTCCGCCTCCACCGCCACTGGCCGTCGCAACGAGCACGCGGTGACGGCCGGCCTCAAGACGCTGTCGTACACCGACGCCATGGTTGCCCTGGCCGAGGCGCGCGCCGGCGGCAATGATGACGCCATCTTTCTCGACACGGCGGGCCATCTGGCCGAGGCGACGTCGAGCAACCTCTTCATCGTGCACGACGGCACGCTCCTCACACCACCCGCCTCGTGCGGCGTCCTCCCCGGCATCACTCGCGAGACGGTGCTGGCCCTGGCCGCCGAGCGCAACGTGGAAGTCGAGGAGCGCCCTCTCGAGCCCGAGGAGCTGCACGACGCCGTCGAGGCCTTTCTCACCAGCTCCGTGCGTGAGATCGTTCCGCTCGTCAGAGTGGATGGCCGTCTCATCGGCGATGGCTCACCTGGCGAGCTCACCCGTGAGTTGATGGCCGCCTATTCCCAGCGCGTCTGGGCAGAGTGCGCCGGGTGATCATCGAGACGATCATCACCACCACGGATGCGAGCGGAGTGGTGAACATCGCTCCGATGGGAGTCGAGTGGGGCGAGCACGAGATCGTGGTGAAGCCTTTCCTGGAGACCACCACGTTTCGCAATCTGGTCGCCACTCGTGAGGCGGTGATCCATCTGATCGACGACGCGCTGCTCTTCGCGCGCGCCGCCGTCTCCACCGTCACCACTGCCGACGCTCCCGTCGAGCCCGCGCGAGTCGTCCGCGGTGTCGTGCTGCGCGACACCTGCTCCTGGCGCGAGCTCCGCGTCCGCAGCATCGACGACACGCCACCTCGCTCGCGCATCGTCACCGACGTCGTGCACCGCGAGATGCGGCGCGAGTTTCTCGGCTTCAACCGCGCCAGGCACGCGGTGCTCGAGGCCGCCATCCTCGCCACTCGCACGCACCTCCTCCCCGCCGGTCAGATCCATGAGGAGCTGACGCGGCTACGCGTCATCGTCGACAAGACGGCGGGCCCGCGCGAGCAGGAAGCCATGGCCTTCCTGGAGGCGCGCGTGCGCGAAGCCACCGCCCAACCGGCGGGAGCGTCACGCGACCAATGACCGCGACGCCGTCCGCGTCTCCGGTCTTCGTGGAGGCGCCGGCACGCCTTCACTTCGGGATGCTCGACCTCCGCGGCGACCTTGGCCGCCGCTTCGGCGGCATCGGCGCCGGCGTACGCGAGCCCTCTCTCCTGATCGAGCTCGAGGCTCGGGACACGATCACCGCCACCGGACCCGATGCCGAGCGGGCCGCCGCGTTCGCGCGCCACTTTCTCCAGCACCATCACATCTCGTCAGGCGCGCGGATCACCGTGCACCGTGCCATGCCCGTGCACGCCGGCCTCGGTTCCGGCACGCAGCTCGCGCTGGCGACGGCGCGCGCCTTGGCCGACGTGTACGCGCTCCCCGCCGATCCAGCATCACTGGTGTTGGCCGTCGGCCGGGGCCGTCGCTCGGCTGTCGGGACGTGGGTTTTCGCGCACGGTGGGTTCGTTCTCGAGGGTGGACGTGCGCCTTCGGATGTCGGACCTTCTCCGCTCCTCGCGCGGCTAGCGGTACCGGCGCGTTGGCGTGTGGTGCTGGCCATCCCACGTGGCAAGCCAGGAGTGACGGGAGAGGCGGAAGCGGCCGCGTTCGCGGCGCTTCCGCCACCGCCCAGCTCGGAGGTCGAGCGCGTGGCGCATCTCGTGCTGATGGCACTCCTCCCCGCGCTGATGGCTGCTGACCTCGACGCGTTCGGCAAGGCCCTGACGGAGATCCAGTGCATCAATGGCCGTTGGTTCGCACCGGCTCAGGGTGGGCTGTTCGCCCCTGGCGAAACGACCTCCCTGGTACGTGCCTTCAGCGAGTGGGGAGCAACGGGCGTCGGACAGAGCTCGTGGGGACCGGCCGTCTATGCGCTCGCGGGTGACGAGGGCGCGGCACGAGAGCTCGCCACCCGCGCGCGGACGCTGGTGGGTGACGCGACGCCGGTCATCATCACATCATTCGACGACCGTGGTGCGCGCGTGTGGCGCGAAAACCCGAAGAAAGGATAGGCATGAGCACTGACACCGACATCCTGACCGGAATGCGGCAGCCCGACCGGTGGCTCGCGTTCCTCCGCATCGTCGTCGGACTCTGGTTTCTCAAAGGAGTCGTGACCAAGCTCGGCATCGTGATGCTCGGCGGTGTCATCCCGGTCCCGGGCGCCAATGACCGTTGGATGGAGACGATGCCACGGCTGCTCACACGTTACGCGGAGAACAACGAGTTCCCTTTCTACAAGCACTTCATCGAAGGTACCGTGCTCACGCATCCCGAGCTCTTCGCCTCGCTCACCGCGGTTGGCGAAGCCGCCGTCGGCATCGGACTCACCTTCGGCGTGGGCACCCTCCTGGCCGCTATCGTAGGCCTCCTGCTCTCCGTCTTTTACGGCATGGCGACGCAGCACATGAGCCCCGGACAGCAGGGGTTCCACATCCTCCTCGTCGCCAGCATGATCGCCTTCATCTTCGCCCGCGCCGGGCGCACCTGGGGCCTCGACGTCCTGCTCAGACGCCGTTGGCGTTGGTGGAGAGCGATCTCGTAGCGCTAGGTTGGACGCACGGCCGGGGGCGTGACGGGCGGCTCCGGATCGGACTTGACCGGCTGATCCGTGATCGATTTACGCTTGGTCGTCGTATCCGCGGGCTGCGCGGGCTGTCGAGGTTCGGGCGCCGGTGGTACCGCGGCACTATCATCCGCCGCCGGGGCCGCGTTGCTATCGAGCACGGCCGGCGCCGGCGTGGAGATTCCGGCGGCGCTGTCGCCACCGGCGGCGGCTGTATCCGTCTGGGCGCTCTCGCGCGCCGAGCATGCGAGCATCACCATCGTTACTACGCTCAACGCCAGCGGTATCCCTCGCCGGTGCATCATCATTCCAGTCATCACGCCGCCGCCCTCCCAGGTGCACCGTAGGCAACCATGTCGCCAGGTACTACGCCTCGCTCGCAACGACGTTCCGCGCGAACATGAACGTGTCACGAAGTAGTGTCAAGCTGCGCATGATTGCCATCGCGCTCATCGGGCTGCTTGGGACAGCCGTTCTCCTCGTGCTCCTCATCTGGTGGCAGCAGGAGCGCATCGTCTTTCAGCCATCAGGACCGCCGTTCCCCGATGCGGCTACCGCCCAGCGCGTCGAATATCGAGCGAGCGATGGCCAGCCACTCTTCGCACTCCTCGTCGGCCCCGATCACCAGCCGCCCGTCGGTGTTCTCATCGCCTTTCACGGCAATGCGGACCTCGCCGCCTGGCGGGTACCGTGGGCCGAAGAGCTCGCACGGCGGAGCGGCTGGCTCGTCATGCTGGCGGAGTATCGAGGCTACGGCGGATTACCCGGTGTACCGACGGTCGCCGGCGCTCGGCTCGACGCGCGTGCCGCTGCCGCCTGGGCGCGTGACTCGTTAGGCCTCGATCGACCCATGGCGCTGTATGGGCACTCGCTCGGCTCCGCCGTCGCCGCCGAGCTGGCCGCCGAGCTTCCCGTGTCCCGCCTGCTCCTGGAATCCCCCTTCACCTCGGCCCGTGAGATGGCGCGCATCGTGATCGCGCGCCCCATCGCCTGGACCTGGGGACTCATCTCCCGCGTGCATTACGACACACGAGCCCGCGTAGGTTCGCTCGACATTCCGGTGTCCGTCGCGCACGGCGATCAGGACTTCGTGATTCCGGTTCGGATGGGGCGCGCCGTCTTCGACGCGGCACGAGTTCCCGGTGCGCTGCTCATCGTGGCCGGCGCCGGACACAACGACGTCTCCGACCTGGGTGGTGAGCGCTACTGGAGCTGGTTTCTCAGCGCGCTTCCAGCGCTCCGCGGCGGCGATACCCTCGCTCCACCCCCATGAGGTCGAGCCCTGTCGTGGCGAGGTGGAGACGGACCACCGGATGCACGAGCGTGGCAGCGAGGTGCGACCGCAGGAGAATCTGGGACGTCGCACCCATGGGTGCGGGCAGCACATCGCTACTCGGCCGCCCACACCCCGAGCGTGGTTCACGTCGAGCGCTCGCTCAGCGCCCCCAAGGGGCGAGCGGAAGCGCCAGGCCATAGATCAACACCGGACGCCAGTAATCCCTGTCACCATCCGCATCGCGTGGCGGATGCGTGATCTGCTGGTCGACGAGAAAGAAGGCGGCGAGGTTCGAGAACTGCCCCATCTGGCGCATCATCTTCGCGCCGATGGGCACCGTGACCGCCAACTCGAGAAAGAAGTCGTGGCCGTACGGCTGCGACGCTTGACGCCCACCATTGCCAAGCGCGTAGACGCCGAGCGGATCGATACTCACACCGAGCCACCCACCGGTCCATTCGGGGAGAATGATCGGAAACACGAATCCATAGAAGATGATCGGCGAGTTCTGGTCGTTGCCATCCAGGCCGTTAGGCAGCCACTGCACGCCAAACACGGGTGTGAACCACGGCGTGCTCGTTGGAATCGTGGTCTGGAAGCGGACGTTGAACCCATGCACCGCGTCCAACCCGTTTGGTGCTGAGATGGCGTTGGCGGTGATCACGCTGGGCATGAAGAGAAAGACCGGCGACTTGACCTGGAAGCCATCATCGGCCTCGGTTTCCTGAGTTTCCTGAGTTTCCTGGGCGAGAACGTGCCTGGGGGCGATGCTCGACAGCGAGACACCCACCGTCAGCAGCGCGGCTGCTAGGAAGCGCTTCGTCATTGGACATGCTCCATGCGCCTGGAGGCGCATCTCCGGATTCCCATCAAGGCCGCCAGACTGCCCGGCAGCCAACCTCACCGTGGATTACGTCGGGCACAAACCTCCTGTCGGCGAAGTGCCGCTCGGTGAGCCTGATCGAGGCGCGCGGTGGGGTCGGGGCTCACACCGAGCCCTACGGCGCAGGTGGATTGTCAGGAGAACGCGTCGAGTCGGGACGCGCCGTATCGTCCGAGGGAGGGACCTGCCAGGGCTGCCGGTCCCGCGCTTCCGGGCGCATGCCAGGGCGAGGCCGCGCTGGGGGCGGGGCAGAATCCGGGGGCGGCGTCTTGCTCTTGCTCTTGCCGCCGCTCGCTGACGCCGCCGAGGAGGTATCGGTCGAGGCCTTGTCGGCGGGGCTCATGGCGCTCGTGTCGCCAACGGTGACCTCCGGAGCCTGTGGCGCAATGGTGCTGTCCGCCCCACCCGCCCTATCATCCCCTCGCGCACAGGCAGTGAGCATCACACCCATCGCCAACAGAGCCGCACACGTCTGCATCTGCCTCCAGGAGAGCTCCTAACGAGCTACCCCACCCGGCAGGCAACGTTACGCCAGCTTACCGCGGACGGCGGCCAGGCCCACTGCATACGCCTTCGATGGCTAGTGGGTCTGCACGGCACGTTCCGCCCGTCCGGTCTGAACGTGGGTTTCCGACGGTCGTTCCATCCCCCTCCCTCCTGCGCTCCAGTTCAGCGCCCGACCGCCGCCGTCAGTCCCACGAAGATCACCCGCCCCGGAGCTGGCTCGTAGAACTTCCCCCCCGAGGCGTTCACGCTCACGGAGCCGACGTACTTCTTGTCGAACAGGTTCTGAACGCCGAACACCGGCGCCAGCCACGGACGACCGAGGCCGAGCGTCGTGCCCAACCGCAGATTCACGATCGCAAAGCCATCCGCCGACTCGCTATTCGCATCATCCACGAACACCTTCGTCGACCCGACCAGCTCCGTGGTGGCGAATACCCTGCGCGTCCGCCAGGTCAGGCTAGCCTGCGCTTGCTGCACCGGCACACCAGGGATCTGCTTGCCGGAGAAATCGGTGCCCTGAACCACGTACTCGTCGAAGAGGAAGTCGGAATAGCTGTACGACGCGCCGACGATGAACTGTCCCGCTGTCACGGTAAGGCCGCCTTCCGCCCCGCGTCGCTTCGTCTTCCCCGCGTTCCGGAAGAAACGCCGTCCGCCACTGTTCGGGATCTCGAATGGAATCAGCTCGTTCTTCACTCTCGTGTCGAAAAGTGCGACGTCGTACTGAACACGCGGAAGGACGAAACCTTTGACTCCGACCTCGAACGTGCGTGCACGCTGCGGCTCGAGATCACGGTTGATGCCGCCCGAAATGCCTTCGGAATTGTTGAGCTCGGTAGCCGTAGGTGTCTCGAAGCCGGTGGAGAAGTTTGCATACAGCGAGGTGAACTCTCCCACTCGCGCCACCACGCCTACCATGGGGCTCCACGCCGAGAGCGTGCGATCACCGGAGTCGTCGGGATTCGTCGCGGTGATCAGACGGTCCGTCACCTCGAACTTCACGTAGTCGGCGCGCAGCCCGGCATGCACCGAATACCGATCACTCAGATCTACCTCCGTCCGAACGAATGGACCCACGCTCGAGACCAGCTCACGCTGATCGCGACGACGTGTCCCACGCTCTTCGCCCAGCACCGGGCAGGTCGGCGTCGTAGTGGGAGTCGGAACGCCACCCACGAAGCAGTTGGTGAACTCCACCCGATCATCATCCTGCCGCTGTAGATCCACCCCCACACCGACGCGGCTCCTCAAGCCCAGCACGCGTACTGGCACCATCGTCCGCACCGTCGCGCCAAAGAGCTCGCGATCGATGTCGTTGATGGAGAACGCCAGCGGATTCGCCAGCGCTCGCCATCCCCCGTACACCATGGCCGCGATCTCACCGGTGGCCAGCAGCGGCCGTCTTCCGGCGAGGCCGATCTGCCATTGCCGGACATCCTTGCGTGCCTGCTTGTCCACATTCTGTTGATCGGCCTGACGCGGGTCGCTGTCGAACTGCGCCTGGGTGAGTGCGCCGGGGTTCTGCGCCACCGGCATGTCGAATCCCATCCCGATGAGCGCCATCTCGGTGGCGCCGAACGACCACATCCCGCGACCGAAGGCATTGAGCACACGCTGCCGCGCGTACCGACGGTATCCCTCCTGGTCGGTATGACTCACGTTTGCTTGATAGCGCAGTCCACCGGTCGTGCCGCCCACCGCGCCCGTCCAGCGGTGTGACTCGTACGATGAGCCCCATCCCCGAAGCTGTACCGAGAACGGATCGCTGGGTGGTTCGGCTGAGCGCAAATCCACGACGCCACCGGAGGCATTGCCATAGAGCGCCGACGCCGTGCCACGGAGTACCTCCACCGACCCGACCGACTCGAGATCGAGGAAATCCACCGGCGTCTGTCCATCGGGAAGCGTGAGCGGCATGCCATCGCGCATGACTCTCACGCCCCGCACGCCGAACGCGGAGCGCGAACCGAATCCACGGATCGAGACACGGGGATCCTGCGTGGGGTTGTTACGGTTTACGACCGCCACCCCTGGCAACAGGAGAAGTGATTCGTCGAGCGCCAGATGACGCTGCCCCGGACGCATGCTGTCGGGATTCGTGGACGTGACCGCGAACGGCAAGTCCAGAGGCGAACGGCCCGCATCACGGGTCACGGTCACCACGACCGGTGCCAGGCGCTGCGGTGGTGTCGACGGCGGAGGGCCCTCCGTCACCTGCGCTGGGAGAACGGCGGCAGTGAACGCTGTCACCGCTGTGAACGACACGAACGCGCGCACAAAGGTCATGGGACACCTCAAACCTGCTTCACGCAGGACGAAAAGACACACCGCGCAATCGGCCTCGCCGACTACGCGGTGTCCGAAACGGCCACCCCCAGGTATCACGGCTGCACGGCCTGCCCCTCGATGTTCCGGAGCGAGACCCCACCCAGCTGTGTCCCACGCAGGGGTGCTTCGATCGACTGCCGGTCGCCGACGATCACAACGGCCAGATTCGCGGGATCGAGATACCGCGTCGCCACCCGCTGAACATCTGCTTGTGTCACATTCTCAATCTGTTGCACATAAGTGTTATAGAAGTCCAGTGGCAAGTCGTAAAGAACCACCGGCACCAGCTGCGAGGCAATGTCGCCGGTGCTCTCGAAGCGCGAGGGCATCTGAAGCTGAAGGTATCGCTTCGCCTTCGTCAGCTCGTCCACCGGTACGGTGTCCCGGATCGCCCGTAACTCCCTCATGAACTCCAGCAGCGCCGAGTCGCTCTTGGCGGCCACAACCTCAGCGCGGGCAGTAAAGGGGCCGGCAGCACGACGCATCGAGAACCCAGAGAACGCCCCGTAAGTGTACCCCTTCGTCTCGCGCAGATTCTGGTTCAGGCGGCTGGTGAACGAGCCGCCGAGCACCGTGTTCATCAGCGTGAGGGCGAAATAATCCCTCGTCGCACGCGGGACACCTACCGTACCGATGCGGAAGGACGATTGCGGTGCACCCGGCTTGTCGATCAGGTAGATCGTGGTAGCGCCGGTCTTGGGCGCCTCGGCGTAGGCGACAGGCGGAACTTCGCGCCGTTCCCAGCTTCCGAACAATGCCCGCACGCGCCGCTCGATGTCATCCGGCTTGACGGCTCCTACTACAATGAGCGTGGCGTTGTTCGGACGGAAATACGTCTCGTAGTGACGCCGCACATCGCCCTGGGTGATCGAGGTCACCGTGCCCTCGGTGCCGCTCGTCGGCCGCCCATAGGGGTGCCGGGTGCCATACACGATCGACGCGAACGCCCGATCCGCGATCACCGGGGCTCTATCCCGCACCTGGAGCAACTCGGTCAGCCGGTCCTTCCGCAGGCGTTCGAGGTCCGTCGCCGGAAACGACGGACGGAGCGCGACGTCGGCGAAGAGAGCCAGCGCGCTATCCAGCTGCGCCGTCGGTGTATGGAGCGAGATGCTGCTCGCATCCCAACCCGAGGATGTTCCCACATCCACGCCAAGAAATGCCTCCTGATCCGCGATCTGGAGCGCATTTCTCGTCGTCGTCCCCTCATCCAGCATCGATGCGGTCAGCGTCGCCAACCCGGACTTGTCCGGGGAGTCTGCTTCCGTTCCGGTGCGTACCAGCAGGATGAAATCAGCCACTGGCAGCTCGTGGTGCTCCACCACCAGGATCTTGAGCCCGTTCGGCAACTCTCGTGTGACGATCGGGGGCATCTTGAGCGCTGGTGGCGGCGGAAGCGGAGGCGGCGTCTTGAGATCCACGACGGCCGCTGCCGTCGCTCCACCTGTGGCTGGTGTAGCCGGACTCGTCGAGCTGGTTCCCTGTTTCGGCGCGCAGGCGCCGAAGAGGCCGATCGAGACCATGCCGCCGATTGCCGTGCGCGCTGACCGGATGCTCACGCCGCTCACTCGACACCTCCAGCCGTCACCATCATGTCCTTCTTCCCTTCCGGTACGATCGTCAACACGACTCGTGGTTTTCCGAGGTACGTGCGCGCGACACGCTGGACGTCGGCTGCCGTCACGCGGTCGTAGCGCGCCGCATCCTCTCGCACGAAGTCAGGCGTACCGGCGTAGTAGTTGTACAGGTTGAGCTGGTCGGCCTTCCCCAGCACTGTAGCCAACTGGTCGAGGAAGCGCGCCCGGAACGTGTTCTGCGCCCGGGCCAGCTCTCGCCCGGTGATCCCTTCGCTGATCAACAGGTTCAGCTCCTCGTTCACGATCTGCGCCATTCGGGCCGGTGTCTGCCCCGGCTTTGGCGTGACCGCGATCTGAAACCAGCCATCGATCCGTCCGGAGCTCTGGTTGGCCGAGACATCCTGCGCGATCTGGAGATCGTAGACGAGCCGCTTATAGAGCCGCGAATTCTTGTCGCCAGCCAGCACGTAGGAGAGCACGTCGAGCGCGCCGTCGTCCTGGTGGAAGATCTTCACCGTGTGCCAGGCGTTGTAGAGACGCGGCAGCTGCACCTTGTCCTCCAGCACCAGGAAGGTGTCGCGCGCGATACTCACCGCCGGCACCGTGGGCCGTGGCGGCTCCTGCGGCCCGCGAGGAATACGGGAGAAGTACCGTTCCACCCAGGTGCGCACTGAATCGCGGTTGAAGTCGCCGGCGATGGTCAGCGTGGCATTGTTAGGCGCGTAATAAGTGCGGAAGAAATCCTTCACGTCTTCGAGCTGCGCCGCCGAGAGGTCCGTCATGTATCCGATCACCGGCCACGAGTATGGATGCGACTTCGGGAAGAGCGCTCCGATGATCGTCTCGTAGGCACGGCCATAGGGAACGTTGTCGTAGCTCTGCCGGCGCTCGTTTTTCACCACGTCACGCTGCACGTCGAGCTTGGCCTGATCCATGGTCGGCAGCAGATAGCCCATCCGGTCCGCCTCCAGCCACAGGGCCAGCGGCAGTGTATTGGAGGGCATCCACTCGAAGTAGTTCGTGCGATCAGTGTTGGTGGAGCCGTTGTTGTTCGCCCCGGCTGCCTCCAGCCACTGATCGAACTTCCCTACCGGTACATTCTCCGACCCCATGAACATGATGTGCTCGAAGAGGTGCGCGAAGCCGGTCCGCCCGGGCCTCTCATCACCGGAGCCCACCTTGTACCAGACGTTGACCGCCACCAGCGGAACGGATGTGTCGTGGTGGAGGATCACCTCGAGCCCATTCGGGAGCGTGTACTTCTCGTGGGTGATCGGCGGTATCGCTTGTGCCGCGGCGGTACCCGTCATGGCCACCATGCCCATCAGACCGAGGCCGGCACGCATTAAGTTCCGAACTGCTACTAATACCATGGATGCTCCCGCTAGAAGTCTCATTAGGAAGCCAGCTGGGTATCGCCTCGGCCCCTGGCGACTCAGAACGCGGCTGGTTCCATCAGATACGCGACCGGCACCTTGAACGACTCGCTCATCACGTACTTCCACCGCTCCAACGTATTCGCCGAGATCGGGCTCGTCCGTGTCGGCGACGGGTACGGCTGCAGCCCCATCCGGCGGGCGAGGATCGACAACCGGAGCATGTGAAACGGATCGCTCACCAGAATCACACGCTTGTCTTCGTTCTCCGCTAGCAGATTCGCGACACCGCGTAGCGATTGGCTGGTCGTCATCCCCTCGTTCTCGAGGAGAATCGCATCGGCGGGTACCCCCTGTTGCAATACGTATCGCCGTCCGACGGCAGCCTCGCTGATGGTGTCCCCCATACCGGTCCCGCCCGTCAGGACGAGGCGGCGAGCAAGCCCTCGCTCCCAGAGCGTGACGGCATGGTCCAGTCTCGCCCGAAGCACCGGAGATGGGCGCCCGACGTACTGAGCCGCGCCAAGCACGATGATCGCGTCCGCCTGCTGCGCTTCATCGCGGCGCCCATAGAGAATGACGGCCGCTACCAGAGCCGTCCAGAGCGCTGGGACGAACACCACCGACATTCCGAGGAACCACCGTCCTAGACGCCGCCGGCGCTGCATGGAGCGGAAGCTACCCGGCGAGGATGCGGCGGGGGAAGCCTCCAGCCCGAACGCAGCTCATTCGGCCAGACTCAGCAGCGACAGCCAGAACACATCGAACGAAGGACGCGGGTTACGCTCGCCATCGGTGCCGGTGGCCACGGCGAGACCGTCCACGAACGCCACCACCACATCCGCCACGAGCACTGAGGGCACCCGTGGCCGTAGCTCGAGAAGCGTGAAGAGTCGCGTCACCGTCGCCGTCGCCGCTTCCCGACGCATCCGGATCGCGCTCCGCGACGCACGATGCACCAGATCGCTCCGCCATTCTGCCAGCTCGATCAGCACCCGCACGTGCCCACGCTCCAGCTCCCCCACCACCCACGACCACAGGTCGTCCAAGGCGCTCCGCGGCGTGGAGTGCGCCAAGGCCTCATGCTCGCGCTGCACAAGGTGACCCACCATCCACTCCACCAGACGGGCCAGCAGCGTGTCCTTGTCGTGAAAGTGGTAATGGATGAGCCCCTTGCTGACCTTGGCCTCCTCAGCCACCTCCTGCATGGTGAGTGCGACGGCACCCGAGTGTACGATCCGGTACGCGGTCGCGCGAAGGATGCGCTCTGGCGCGGAGAGGCGCGTTCGCTTGGGGTCCGATGCTGTGGCCACGGTGACCTATAATGTAGGCGTACCCGATGACTCCGCTTCCCCC
>DATFFZ010000111.1:0-2798 GCA_035249845.1 Gemmatimonadaceae bacterium | reverse complement strand
GGAGGCGCTCGCCGCGCTGGGCTTTCGCGTTCGAGAGGAGTCCTTCGAGTACTCGGTCATCCCGGGGCGATTCGGCACGCCGGTCGTCGGCCTCCTCTCAGTACTCGCGCTGTTCACGGCCGCTCACTTCGGAGCTACAGGCCGACCGGGCCTCGCCGCGGCCGTGCTGGCGGGAGGCGCGCTCCTGCTGGGGGGCGCGACGGCGTGGCTCGCGCGTCGTGGCGTGCTCGGGATCCCCTTCGGCCTCACGAGGTCGGTCAATCTGGTGGCCGAGCGTGGCAGCGCGCCCGCGCTCTGGCTGGTGGCGCACCTCGACTCCAAGTCGCAGCCCGTTCCGATCCTGGTCCGTGCCGTTGCGATCGTTCTCACCATCGTCACGTGGGTGACGGCGGGAGTGCTGGTGTTGCTCCAACTCCGCGGAGCGCGAGTCGACGCCGCGTGGCCCGCGCTGGCGATGATCGCGGTGGCGGTCGGCGTGCCGGTGGTCATGAGCGTGGTAGGCGCGCGGTCACCCGGCGCGCTGGACAACGCGTCGGGGGTGGCGGCGGCGTTGATGACGGCGGCCGCGCTGCCGCGCTCGAGCGACCTCGGGGTCGTGCTCACCAGCGCCGAGGAGCTCGGGCTGGCCGGCGCTCGGGCCTGGGTGAGGGGGCGGCGGCCCGAGACGGCGATTAACTTCGACGGGGTGGATGATCACGGCCCCATCAGGCTGACGTATTCTGGAGCGGCGCCGCGTAGTCTCGTGGCCGCGTTGCTGCGCGCCGCGAGCTCCCTGGGGGTGGCGGCGAGCGCGGGTCGGCTGGTCCCCGGGGTACTGCTGGATGGCGTGGCCTTTGCCAACGCCGGATGGAACGTGGTGACGATCAGTCGCGGCTCGCTGAGCACCGTCCTTCGAATTCATACTCCATCGGATGACCTCCACCGCTTGAGGGGAGACGGGATCGCGCAAGTCGCCACCATCGCTGCCCGGGCGCTGGCGGCGATCTCATCGACCGAGTCACCCCGCCGCTGATGGAAGCGCTGCTCGTCCTCGCCGCGCTGGCGGTAGGGCTCATTCTGATCCCGCTGGGGCTCCCCGGCACCTGGCTCATGGTGGGCGCGGCGCTCCTGTACAGCTATGCGGTGCCGAACGGCGCAATCGGCCTTGGTACCATCATCGTCACGGCGCTGCTGGCGCTCGTCGCCGAGATCATAGAGTTCGTCTCCGGCGGCAGGTACGCCCGAAAGTACGGTGGGTCGCGCCGGGCGGGCTGGGGCGCCATACTAGGTGGCATCGTGGGCGCCATCGTAGGCGTACCGATTCCGGTGATCGGCTCGGTGATCGGTGCATTCGTCGGCTCGTTCGTGGGTGCGTGGCTGTTCGAGCGCTCGCGCGGCTCGGGCACCGGAGTAGCGACAAAGGTGGCCACCGGCGCGCTCATCGGGCGGGTGGTGGCGACGGCGGTGAAAGTTGCGATCGGGTTGGTGATCGCCGTATGGATCACCTTCGCGGTGCTGGCCGGATGATCAGCGCTTCCAGCGGACCGGTGGTGTCGAGCGTATCGGGGCGGACTTCATGGAGACGTGGGCGATGACCAACGCCGGTTCAGCAGGGGAGAGCATTCCGATGGGCGCCTCGGGGCGCGGAATGGAAGTCCCGCGCCCTGAAGGGTCGCTCGACGGGCGCGGAACGCTGGCCGACGGCGGGAAGTACGTCTACTGCATCATCCGGCAGAGCAAGGCGCGCGAGTTCGGCAACATCGGCATCGGCGAAGGGTCGAACCGCGTGTACACGGTCCATCACAAGGACCTGGCGGCGGTGGTGAGCGACACGCCGATCGTGATCTACGACCCGACCCGCGAGAACGTGCTGGCGCACGAGTTCGTGAACGAGACGGTGATGCGCGAGTTCACGGTGATCCCCATGTCGTTCGGCACCGTGTTCCGCTCGGAGGAGGACGTCTCCGAGCTGCTGCGTTCCACCTACCAGGCGTTCAACGACGTGCTCGACAAGATGCAGGACAAGATCGAGTTTGGCCTGAAGGTGCTGTGGGACCGTGACAAGGTCATCGCCGAGATCGAGCGCTCGAACGACGAGATCCGCCGTCTCAAGGATGAGATCAGCCGCAACGCGCAGAGCTCGACGTATTTCGCGCGCATGCAGCTCGGCCGCCTGGTCGAGGGCGCCATCGAGGACATGGGAAACACCTTCGTGGCGGACATCCACGAGCAGCTCAAGCAGGTGGCGGTGGCGAGCCGCAGCAACAAGCCGATCGGCGACCGCATGATCCTCAACGCCGCCTTCCTGGTGGAGCGCGACCGCGACAAGGCGTTCGACGAGAAGGTGAAGGAGATCTCGCGGAAGTACGAGGAGCTGCTCACCTTCAAGTACACGGGCCCCTGGCCGCCGTACAACTTCGTGAACATCAAGCTGAAGCTGGAGAGGGCGGAGTGAAGGGGGCGCCATAACCATGGGTCTCCTCACCACCATCCTCTTCTTCCCGGTCGCCGGTCCCGTCGCCGGCATCCGATGGTCGCTGGAGAAGGTGCAGCGCGTGGTGCAGGACGAGATCACCGATGACTCGGGGATCAAGGAGGAGCTCATGGAGCTGCAGATGCTCCTGGAGCTCGGGGACATCGACGATGCGGAGTACGTCGAGCGGGAGCGCGTGTTGATGGAGCGGCTGCGAGACGTGCGCTACTGGCGAGAGCAGTTCGGCATGTCCGCCCCCGGCGGGCCGGTGCGCGTGGCGCGGGGCGACGCCGCGGAGGAGTGAGCTCGGCGGGGCGACCGGCCCGCGGGCTCGACCGGCTGCTCG
>DATFFZ010000110.1:0-43374 GCA_035249845.1 Gemmatimonadaceae bacterium | reverse complement strand
TCCCTTCTCGGTGACCTTCACGCCGTCGGGCGTGATGGTGATGGTGTACAGCTTCCCCTCGAACTCCAGCTCTCGCTTGAGCGGCTTGTCGAGCCGGGTCGTCATGGCCTGCTCCAGGATCGTCGGGAGTGAAGACTACTGCATGGAGCCCGCCCACGTCGCGCGCGCACGGGTAGGTAGGCCGCTCGCGGTTCACTGAACGAGTGTCCGAGACGCTCGATTCTCGGAGCGCCTCGGTCGCCGAGCGCGGATCGGCTCGCCGCGCGACACCGACGACTGTCCCAAAAAAAAGTGGGAACTCGCCACACCGGCTCCGCGATTACGCCATCAAGGATCTTCGAGACTCACGGTCGAAACCACAAAGGACAGAACGATGGAAGACTTCTCCGCCGAACGCTCCGGAGCCACGGGCTCCGAGAAGCGTCGCGTGCTCCCGAATCGCCGCGGCTGGATCGGCTCGATCGCCCTGCTGTTGACGGTGTTCGCTGGCGCCGGAGCGCTTGCCGCCTGGAAACATTCGTCTATTCGCGAAGCCGAGGCCGCCGCGGCCAGTCAACCCGAGCAGGTCGAATCGATCACCGCTGCCGTCGCCACCGAGCGCGAGTATCGTCCGACGGCGACCGCCATCGGTACCGTCCTCGCGCTGCAGTCGGTCACGCTACGCAACGAGCTCGCCGGCACCGTTCGCTCCGTGGCGCTCACGCCGGGTCGGATCGTCGAAGCCGGAACGGTGCTGGTCGCGCTCGACGTCTCGGTGGAGCAGGCCGAGCTGAAAGCGGCCCAGGCTCGCGCGGACCTCGCCGAGACGCTGCTCGCTCGCGCGCAGCGACTGATCGAGGAGCGTGCCACCACCCAGACCGCGCTCGATCGCGCGCGCGCCGAACGCGACGTGGCGCTGGCCGACATCGCCCGTGCTCGTGCGGTGATCGCTCGCAAGACGATTCGCGCGCCGTTCCGCGCCCGTGTCGGCATCGCCGACGTGCACGTGGGGCAGTACCTCCAGGAAGGCACGCTCCTCACCACGCTGCAGGGCGTCGGCGAGGCGGCGCACGTGGACTTCACCGTCGCGCAGCGCGTGGCCGCGGGGCTCGGGGCGGGCGACACGGTCGGCGTTCTCGCCACCGAAGCCGAGCCGAGCATCCCCGCGCGCATCGTCGCCATCGACGCGCGCGTCGATCCGAACACGCGGAACGCCACGATCCGCGCCAGAATCGCGCGTGCCGACGACGGTCTGGCTCCGGGCGCGTCCGTGCGGGTGTTGGTGCCCGCCGGCGCCCAGACGACGGCGGTGGTGGTACCCGTGAGCGCGCTGCGCAAGGGACCCGGCGGCGATCACGTCTTCGTCATCGCCAGCGACGATCAGGGGAAGCGCCGCGTGCACCAGCGACCGGTCACCAGCGGCGCCGTGTTGGGCGACGAGGTGCTGATCCTTCACGGACTCGAGGCCGGCGAGCAGGTGGCCACCTCGGGCTCCTTCAAGCTGCGCGAGGCGGTGCAGGTCGCGGTGGCCAACGATTCGGTGACCCACGCGTTAGGCAGCCGGTAGCCGTGGCGCCCCGCCCCCTCAACGAATAGGAACATCGATGCGCAAGTTCACCGACATATTCATCAGGCATCCAGTGCTCGCGCTGGTCGTGAATCTCGTCATCGTGCTGGTGGGATGGCGCGCGCTCACGAACCTGCCTGTGCAGCAATACCCGCAGATCGAGAGCTCCTCGGTGCTGGTGACCACGGTGTACACTGGCGCCAGCGCCGAGACGGTGCGCGGCTTCCTCACCACGCCCATCGAGCGCTCGGTGTCGGCCATCAGTGGGGTGGACTACGTCGAATCCACCAGCCGCGCCGGCGTCAGCAGCGTGGTGGTGCACCTCAAGCTGAATCACAACAGTACCGCCGCGCTGGCCGAGGTCACCGCGCGTCTCCAGCAGGTGCGCTCCGAGCTGCCGGCCGAGGCGGAGCCGCCGGTGGTCGAGGTGCAGCGGGCCGATCGCCCCTACGCCTCCTTCTACCTGAGCTTCACCTCGAAGGAGCGCGACGTGCCGGCGATCACCGACTGGTTGCTGCGCACGCTGCAGCCGCAGCTCGGCACGATCCCCGGCGTCCAGCGGGTGACCTTCGAGGGCGCGCGCCAGATCGCCATGCGCATCTGGATCGATCCGGAGCGGCTGGCCGCCGTGAACCTGGCGCCCGGCGACGTGTACGCCGCGCTCCAGCGCAACAACTATCTGGCGGCGGTGGGTCAGACCAAGGGGAACCTGGTCCAGATCAACCTGCTCGCCAACACCGACCTCCGCTCCACCGACGAGTTCAACGACCTGATCGTGGCCGAGCGTGAAGGCGCGATCGTTCGCCTGAGCGACGTCGCGCGCGTCGAGCTCGGCGCCGAAGAGGCGAGCATGGTCGCCAAGTTCAGCGAGCAGGAGGCCGTGTACCTCGGCGTCTGGCCGCTGGTCGGTACCAACGAGATCGAGGTCGCGCACCGCCTGCGCGACGAGATGGAGCGCATCCGTCCGACGCTGCCGAAGGACATCGACATGCAGCTGGCGTACGACGCGACCGTCTTCATGGAGGATGCGCTGCAGGAGATCTCGAAGACGCTGGCGGAGACGATTCTCATCGTCGGCCTGGTGGTCTTCCTGTTCATGGGCTCGGTGCGCACCGCGCTGGTGCCGCTGGTGGCGATGCCGATCTCGCTGATCGGCGCCGCGATCGTGATGTACGCCTTCGGGTTCAGCCTGAATCTCCTCACCATTCTGGCCATCGTGCTGTCGGTGGGACTGGTGGTGGACGACGCCATCGTGGTGGTGGAGAACGTGGAGCGTCACGTGCGCGAGGGGCGATCACGCATTGCCGCGGCGATCATCGGCGCGCGGGAGCTGGTCGGTCCCATCATCGCCATGACCATCACGCTAGCGGCGGTCTACACCCCCATCGGCTTCCAGGGGGGCCTCACCGGATCGCTCTTCCTGGAGTTCGCGATCACGCTGGCGGCGGCGGTGGTGGTGTCGGGCGTCGTGGCGGTGACGCTCTCGCCGATGATGAGCTCGCGTCTGCTGCACCGGCATGGAAAGGAAGGACGGCTCACGGCGCTGGTGAACCGCGGATTCGACAAGGTGCGCGATGTCTACGCGCGCCTGCTGGACGGGGCGATGCAGATGCGCTGGGCCATCGTGGCCGCCTCGCTCCTGATCATGGCCGCCGCCTGGCCGCTGTATCAGTACTCGCGTCGCGAGCTGGCGCCGGTGGAGGACCAGAGCCACATCAGTCTCTTCATGGAAGCGTCGCCTGACGCGTCGCTGGCCGCGTCCAATCGTGCCTCGCAGCAGGTGGTCAGCGCGATCACGGCCTTCCCCGAAGCGCGCTTCATGTGGTCGCTCACCGCGCCGTGGGGCGGCTTCGGCGGGATGGTGGCGAAGAACTGGAAGGAGCGAGAGCGCTCCACCGAGGAGATGTACGGCGCCGTGTTCGGCGCGGTGTCGCAGATCCCGGGCGTGCGCGTCTTCCCGCGGCTCGATCCGCCGCTCCCCACTCCGGGGCAGTACGACGTCGAGCTGGTGCTCCAGAGTCCGGCGTCTCCCGAGGAGATGCTGCAGACCGTGGGCGCCGTGGTTGGCGCGGGATGGCAGAGCGGCAAGTTCCTGTACGTCGACACCGACCTCAAGATCGATCTCCCGCAGGCGCGCGTGGTGATCGACCGCGAGCAGGTGGCGGACCTCGGGCTCGACCTGGCAACGGTGGGTCAGGAGCTCGGCACGCTGCTGGGTGGCGGGTACGTGAACCGATTCAACTTCTACGATCGGAGCTACAAGGTCATCCCGCAGATCGGCGACGAGGATCGCACCACGGTGGCGCCGCTGCTCGACCTCAAGATCCGGACGCCCAGCGGACAGCTGGTGCCGGTGTCGACGTTCACCCGCATCGAGTCCAGCACCGCCCCGAGAACGCTGAACCGTTTCGGACAGCAGAACGCGGTGCGCGTGTTCGGCGGGGTGAAGCCGGGCGTGACCAAGGAGGAAGGGCTGCGGGTGCTGGAGACGGCGGCCGCCGCGGCGAGCGGACCGGATGTCACGCTGGACCACGCCGGCGAGTCGCGACAGATCCGCCGCGAGGGCGCGGCGCTCACGGTCACGCTCGGATTCGCGGTGCTGCTCATCTACCTCGTGCTGGCGGCGCAGTTCCAGAGCTTCCGCGACCCGCTCATCGTCTTGTTAGGCTCGGTCCCGCTGGCGATCTCCGGGGCGCTGATCTTCAGCTTTCTCGGATTCACCACCATCAACATCTACTCGCAGGTCGGGCTGATCACGCTGGTGGGGCTCATCGCCAAGAACGGGATTCTCATCGTGCAGTTCGCCAACACCCTGCGATCCCGCGGCGTGGAGAAGATGGCCGCGCTGCGGGAGGCGTCGCTCACCAGGCTCCGCCCCGTGCTGATGACCTCGGCGGCGACGGTCTTCGGACACATGCCGTTGGTGTTCGTGTCGGGGCCGGGGTCGGAGGCGCGGAACAGCATCGGCACGGTGCTGGTGACCGGGATGACGATCGGCACGATCTTCACGCTGTTCATCGTACCGGTGTTCTACTCCTTCCTCGCGGCCGAGCACAAGCCGAGCGAGGTGGGGATCACCGCCGAGATCGAGGCGCGCCCGCTGCTGGGTGGAGCCGAGCCGACGCCCGCCTGACGACGGACGGTCCCGCGCGGGCGACGTCGCCCCGTCAGCTGCCTTCAGGCGTGGCTGGCGGGGCGATCCGGTTCGCCTCGCTCGGCCACGAGCGTCCAATGCTGGCGCGAGCGTCGTCGCACTCGACGCAGCCTCGCTCGGGTGGGTGCAGGAACGCGAGCGGGTCGGCCATCAGCCGCTCGCGTACCACGGTCACCACGTCGCGCGATCGCATCAGTCTCGCGCTGCCGTGTCCGACTCGTCCCTCGCGCTCGAGTCCACGCGGGCGGAGCCACTCGTCGACCAGGGCGAACAGCTCTCCACAGTGGTCGTTCTCCGCGTAGTCGATGCGCGTCGCCCTGCCATGCTCGACGATGGTGCAGTGCTTGGGCCTGCCATACGGTACCCGCGCCAGCACCTCGGCCAGGTGAAGCGTCGTGTTCGCGTCCTGGCCGACGCCCAGGAGCAGAATCTGTCCGTCGAGGTCGTGGACGCGACCCACGGGACTCTCGGGACGATGCGGTGGGATCGGTATCGGGTCGGCGGTGATGGCGTCGGCCAGCGGTCCCTGCGCGGCGAAGGCGAAGGGATGATCGCTCCGACGCACGCCGGGAAGCTGTCGGAAGAGCTCCGCCGTGACACCGAGATCTTCCGCCGCCGGCGTGCTAGCGGGATCGAAGGGAGTCTCGTCGTCGCTCCCCCACGACGGCATCACGATCGTACCCGAGGGGCCCACGGCAACCCGAATCGCATCGATCACGCCGGCGGGACCGCCCTCCACCGGACGCATCGCGCGGTAGGAGGCATGCACGAGTACGACGCCGCCTTCGCGCACGCCGAGGGCGCGCAGCTGCTCGGCGAGGAGCGGGCGGCTCACGGCGCTCGATCCGCTGTCTGACCTCACTCCCATCGGCCCGACGGTCCGCGCCTCGATCCTGCTTCTTCCCGCGACGCTACACCTGTCCCTCGATCGTATAGACCTCCCGGCGCCCCGATTCGACGAACTCATGATAGCCCTTCATGAGCTGCTCCATCTCCTTCGCGCCCTCGGACTGCGACTCCATCATCGACGTGAACGCCTCGAGACTCGGCACTTCGGACTCCACGACCACCGTCCAGAAGCGCTCGGCGCACAGGTCGGTGGTCACCCGCAGCTTCCCCATCCCATGTCGCTCGCTGACCTTCGCCATGGCGACGAACTTGTCCACCATCGGCCGCACCTTTCCCGGCTTGCAATACATGATGTCGCGGATGAGCAGCATGGGTCCTCCTGGCGAAGAGAATCGTGCGACCGCGTCCCGAGCGGTCGCATCGGCAACTCTAGCGCCCTTCGCCGGCCGTCGGCAAGGCGCGCCGCGCGCGCCGCCGAGGGGATCCCTTGCTCAGCGCCGGCGCGTTCGCGGATCCGCCTTTCGCAGGCGCATGTAGTGCTCCCGTTCGCGCTTCCCGAGGTGCTCCACCGCGTATCGTAGCGCGGTGCGCGGCATCGTCGCGGCGTGCCGGTCGAGGAAGGCGAGCAGTCGGCGGCGGTCTCTCTTCCCCGCCTCGCGCACCCACCCGCCGGTCGCCTTGTGAATCAGATCCTGATCGTCCCGCATCAGGAGCTCGGCAATGCCGAAGGTGTCATCCACCTCTCCCTGCTTGATGAAGTAGCAGGTGCTGACGATCGCCGTGCGACGCTCCCACATGTTCTTCGAGCGCGCCAGCTGGTAGAGGATGGCGCGCGGCTTGTCGGCCAGATGCCGGCCGATGACGTGTGGGGCGCAGACATCGACAAGGTCCCAGTTGTTGATGCGGTCGATCCGCCGCAGGTAGAGCTGGAACAGCTCCTGGCGCCGACCCTCCGTGGTGCTCTTTCGCCGCCCCTGCTTGTCCATGATGCTGAGCGCGCCGGCGCGCACCTCGTGGATCGGACTCTCCAGCAGCTTCTCGATCTCCGCCGGCGGCATGTCGATGAACTCCTTGGCGAGCGCGAACACCTGCCCCATTCGCACGCCAATGAACTCGTCGCCTTCGCCGTACTCGCCCGGGCCGGACTTGAAGTATCGCTGGATCTTCTTCAGCTCCTCGGCCGAGCGGTGCGCTTTCATTCGCTCGATGAACCGCCTGGCGGTGAGCGTCGGTGCTTCGCTTCGCCCGCCGCTCGCCCTGGCAGCCCCGCGCGCCGCGCCGCCGCTACGCTCGCTGACGTTCTTCGCCGTTCGGGCTCGCCGCCTCGGAGAGCCGCTCACGTTGCGGGCGCGCCGCTCATCAGAGGTTTCGGACTTCGGCCGCCGCATCCAGCATGACGTCGATCTCGCGCGAGAGCGCCCTCGCATCCTGTGTGGCGGTGGACACGTTCGAGAGCGCCGATTGAAGGCCCGAGGATCGCACCTTGATCAGATCGAGCCGGAGATTGCCAAGCGCGAGTCCGGCGCTGTCGAGCTGACGCGCCAGCGCGGCGCGACGCTGGAGCAGGTCGGCCAGGGTGTCGCGCTGCCGCCTGAGCAGCACGAGCCGGCGCTGCCCTTCGGGCGATTCGCTCTCGCTCTCCACGGCGGCGATGCGGGCATCCAGCTCGTCGACCAGGCGAGGATCGATGCTCTGATCCAGGCGGTGCAGCGTTTGCGCGACGTGCGCGACGCGATCGACCAGCGCGTTCACGGTGGGGCCGAGGTCGGGCAAGAGCGCTCGATCGGCCTTCGACAGGCTGGCCGCGATGTCGAGGATCGCCGCTCGCTCCTCCGCCGCGCGCCGAATCGCGGGTCCGTGTGGCCCGTCGAGCACCTCACGTGGCGCGAGCTTCTCCAGTTGATGCTCCGTGGGCATCGGCGGCGGCGCGGGGAGCACCCAGCGCGATCGCGCCATGAGGAATACCCGTCTGAGCTTGAGTCCCCTCTGACGAAGCGACTTTCCGCGCTTCCAGAGCTTCATGCTCATGTACACCGGGATGATCGGGGCCAGCACCAGCGGCGGGATCCCTTCGGTCACCCCCGCCCCAAAAGCCGCCATCCCCCCGAACCAGCCGCCGATGGTGAGCAGCGCGTACCATCGCTCCACCCTGATGCGATCGAGCAGGTTCACGCGCCCGTGCCAGAGCCGCAGGTCCTGGCGCTGCTCGGGCGTGAGCGAGGCGAGGTGGGGCGGCTCCAGCTCGATCGCGCCGGGAAACCGGAGCGCGGAAGTCGGCGCCGAGCGCGCGTCCACCACCGGCGAGCCGCGTCGAGGCGAGACGGGGCGCGCGTCCGGTCGAGGCGTGGTGTAGCGCACCGGCTCGCGACGCTCCCCTCGCCAGGTGGCGCCCACCACGCCCTCGGCCATCAGCGCATCGCGCATGGCGCTGGCCGTGGGCCAGCGGTCCTCCGGCGCCTTCATGAGCGAGCGCTCGATCACGTCGCGCAGCGACTTCGGCGTCTCCGGCCGCAGCTCGAGGATGGGGCGCGGGCGCTCCGAGACGTGCTTCAGCAGCAGCGCCATCGAGTTGCCGGCGGTGAACGGCACGCGCCCCGTCACCATCTGGTAGGCCAGCACGCCTAACGAGTAGATGTCGCTCCGCCCGTCCACCTCGCGCTCCCCCACCGCCTGCTCGGGCGACATGTACGTGGGGGTGCCAACGGCGTTCCCGGTGATCGTGAGCCGCGTGCCCGCTTCCACCGCCCGCGCGATTCCGAAGTCGGTGACGATCGCGCGGCCGCTCTCCCGGTCGAGGAGGATGTTGTCGGGCTTGATGTCGCGGTGGATCACTCCGCGCAGGTGCGCGTACGCCAACGCATCGGCGATCTCGGCCAGCAGCCTCCGCGCTTCGTCCAGCGGCTGGCGCGGCTCGTGCGCCAGCAGCGCCCCCAGATTCCCCCCGGTGATGAGCGCCATCACGAAGTAGGCGATCCCCTCCCGCTCGCCGACGTCGTAGATGGGGATGATGTGGCCGTGCGAGAGCTGCGCCGACGTCTGTGCCTCACGCGTGAAGCGCGTCCGGATGGCGGGGTCGTGGGCGAGCTCGGGCGGAAGCACCTTCACCGCCACGAGCCGGTTGAGTCGGAGATCGCGCGCGCGATACACGACAGCCATCCCGCCGCGACCGATCTCGCCCTGGAGCTCGTACTGCGAGCCGATCGCGGCCAGGACGCGGCCTTCCAGAGAATCACTCATGAGTTGAAGTCGGCATGACCAACGACCGTACGCGATGGAGGTCTTTCACGATTCGCTCAGCCACCCAAAGGTACTCGCACCGGGCGTCGATGGCGCCTCCCCTTTCGCGTCGCAGCCGATATGGTCATATCTGCGGCCGTGTCCGCGCTCCCCAGCCGACTCGCACTCGGCGCGCTCGCCCTGGCCGTGCTCCTCCCGCGTGTGCTCGCGGGGCAGGAAGCCGATCTCATACTCCGCAATGCCAGAGTCTGGACCGGCGACAGCACCCGCCCCAGGGCCGCCGCGCTCGCCATCCGCGGCGACCGACTGCTGGCCGTCGGCACGGCTGCCGATGTGGACCGGCACCGCACGGCACGAACACGAGTGATCGACGTCGGCGGTCGCCTCGTGACGCCCGGATTCATCGACGATCACACCCACTTCAATCAGGCGGGAGCGTTGCTCATCGGCCCCAACCTGCTCGACGTCAGCAGCGCCGCGCCCTTCGCCGAGCGGGTGAAGGCCGCCGCGGCACGGTTGAGTCCGGGAGCGTGGCTCACCGGCGGCGATTGGGGCGCGTACGAGGACTGGGCCACCAACAGCACGGGCGCGTCAGGCGGTGCCGGGCCTCGCGGGCGCTTCTCCCCCGACCGCTCGATCATCGACTCGGTGAGCCCCACCACGCCGGTGCTGCTCAATCGTTGGGACCGGAGCGCCTGGCTGGCAAACGCCGTCGCGCTCGAGCGCGCCGAACTGTCGTGCGACCGACCCGTCGCTGGCCTCGAGTGCGTGAACGGTCGCCCCACGGGACGCGTCGCCGATGCCGCCCTCACCAGATTGCGCGCCGCGATCGCGCCGAAGACGTTCGACCAGCGGCTCCGTGAAGCGCGCGCCGCGCAGCGCCACCTGGCCGAGCTCGGCGTCACAACCATCCACGACATCACGCCGCCATTTCAGCTCGCGGTGTACGGGGAGCTTCATCGCCGCGGCGAGCTCACCGTGCGTGTGTTCGCGCGTCCGACGCTCGACAAGTGGCGAAGCCTGACCTACGCGGGCATCCCCCCCGGGTTCGGCGACGACTGGATTCGCGTTCGCGCCCTCAAGGGATTCGTCGATGGAATCCAGGGCAACTCCACCGCGCGCTTCTACGAGCCGCAGCTCCACTCCGGACAGCGCGGCGAATGGCGCGACAGCACCAACACCGGCGCCACCGATGGCCCCGGCTCCGGCATGCAGCCCGCCGGCAACATGGAGCGCCTGCTGTTCGGACTCGACTCGGCCGGATGGTGGGCGACGGTACATGCCATCGGCGACCAGGCGATCGACACCCTGCTCACCATCATGGAAAAGGTCATCGCCACCAACGGCCCCAAGGAGCGGCGCTGGCGGATCATCCACTCCCAGGTGATCCGCAACGCAGCGGTGGCCGAGCGGTACAGGCGGCTGGGGATCATCGCCGAGGTGCAGCCCTATCACGCCATCGACGACATGCGCTGGATGGAGGAGCGCATCGGCGAGCGGGCGCGATGGGCGTACGCCTTTCGCACCTTCCGCGATGCGGGCGTGCTGCTGCTCTTCGGATCGGATTGGCCGGGAACCAATGCCAGCTGGTACACGGCCAATCCGATGATCATCCTCTACGCGGCGCTCACGCGGCAGACGGTCGACGGCAAGCCGAGCGGCGGTTGGTTCCCGGAGGAACGCCTCGATCTGGAAACGAGCCTGCGGAGCTACACGGTGAACAACGCGTGGGCCGAAGGCGAGGAGGCGAACAAGGGATCGCTCACCGCCGGCAAGCTCGCCGATCTGGTGGTGATCGACCGCGATCTCTTCGCCATTCCCGCCGCGCAGGTCAAGGACGCGAAGGTGCTGCTGACGATCGTCGGAGGGCGCATCGTGTACGCGGCCCCGCCGTTCGCGCCGCGCTGAGCGCGCGCTCGCCGGCGGTAGACGTCACCGACCGGCGTCGAGTCGCGCGGCCTTGGCGAGGAGATAGTTGCGCTCCGGATTGCTGGCCGTCTTCTCCGCCGCCGCGCGGTAGTGCACGATGGCCCGCTCGCGGTCGCCGGCCATCTGCAGCAGATGCGCTCGCACCGCGTCGAGCCGGTAGTGCCCACGCATGCGCCCATCGGTGGCGATCTCGTCGAGCAATCGCAGCCCCTCCGCCGGCCCGTGCACCATCGCCGCCGCGATGGCCTGATTGAGCGCCACCATCGGATTGTCGGACATCCGCCGGAGCACGCCGTAGAGCGCCAGGATCTCGCGCCAATCGGTGTCCTCCACGCGCGCCGCCTCGTCATGCACGGCGGCGATCGCCGCCTGAAGCTGGTACGGTCCGACGGCACCCCGGGGCAGCGCCTCGGAGATCAGCGCCACGCCTTCGGCGATGAGCTCCCGATCCCACAGCGACCGATCCTGCTCGTCGAGCGGAACGAGCTCGCCACGCGGACCGGTCCGCGCGGCGCGGCGCGCATCGGTGAGCAGCATCAGCGCCAGCAACCCGGCAACCTCGCCGTCGTCAGGCAGGATGGCGCGCAGCGCCCGCGCCAACCGGATCGCCTCGCCGGCCAGATCGGCGCGCTGTAGCGCCAGCCCGCTGGTGCTCACGTACCCCTCGTTGAAGATCAGATAGAGCACGTGCAGGACGGCGCCGAGTCGCTCGGCCCGCTCGCCCTCGCTCGGCATGCTGAAGGGAATTCCCGACGCTTTGATGCTCTGCTTGGCGCGGCTGATCCGCTGCGCCATCGTCGCTTCGGGCACGAGAAAGGCGTTGGCGATCTCCGCCGTCGTCAACCCACCGACGGCGCGCAGCGTGAGCGCGATGGCCGATGCCGGCGTCAACGCCGGATGGCAGCACATGAAGAGCAGGAGGAGCGTGTCGTCCTGATCGGGAGCGATGTCCGCATCCACTGGCGGCACGAACGCCCATTCCGCCCACACCTCGCTCGCCACCGCATCCTCGCGCCGGCGACGCGCCAGCTCGCTCCGCACGTGATCGGTCATGCGCCGGACCGCGACGTGGAAGAGCCAGCCGCGAGGATTGGCGGGGATTCCCTCCGCTGGCCACTGCGCCGCCGCCGCGATCAGCGCTTCCTGCACCGCATCTTCGGCGGCGGCGAAGTCGCCGTGCCGATGCGCGACGGCGCCGAGCACCTGCGGCGCGAGCTCGCGCAGCAGATGCCCGACGGAGAGGTCAGCGTCCCGCGATGTCACACGTCCGGGAGCGGCGCGCTCATCACCTGGCGCACCTCGATCGGGATGATGAGCGGCGTGCCGCCCGGACCGGGCGCGGCCGACGCCTTGGCCGCGATCTCGTACGCCCGCTCCGGACGATCGACATCCACGATCCAGTATCCGGCCAGGAACTCCTTGGCTTCGGGGAACGGTCCGTCCGTGACCGCGGGCGTGCCGTCCTTCCCGGCGCGCACCACGCGCGCCTCTCCCGGCGGCGTCAGCCCTTCGGCGCCCACGAACTCACCCGCCTCCTTCAGCTCGCGGTTCAGGCGGTGCATGAAGCCGATATGGGCTTCGAGGTCCTGCTGCGACCAATTACTGATCTGGTAGTCGCCTGTGCCGCGGGGCACGTGCATCATCAGCATGTACTTCATGATTCGCTCTCCTCTCGGTTTGGGCGCCACCCCGGCGCCTTCGTAGAGAAGTCGGAGCCAGCCGCGCGATCTCTACATCCCCGCGCGCCGCTCCGGGCGCCGGATATGGAATGCTGTTCATCCCGCCGGCTCGGGGCCCCAAGTCAACCCCGCAGAACTAGTGCGAGCAGGATGACGGAGCCGCCTCAGCTCGACGCTGAACGGCTCGTGTGGCGGGACAAGCGCGTGAGGAGGTGGCGCTTCACGTCCGACCACTCGGTGGCCAGGATGCTGAACATCACCGAGTCGCGCACCGTGCCGTCGCGTCGCGCCTGATGATGCCGGATGACCCCGTCCTTCTTGGCGCCGAGCGCGGCGATGGCGCGTTGCGAGGCGAAGTTGAAGTTGTCGGTGCGGAGCCCGACCACCTGGCACCCCACCGCCTCGAAGGCGTGCGTGAGCAGGAGAAGCTTGCAGGTGGTGTTGACGTGCGTGCGCTGCCAGCTCGCGCCGTACCAGGTGTAGCCGATCTCGACGCGGTCGACGTGCGGCACGACGTCGTGATACCGCGTGCTCCCGACGATGGAGCCCGTCGCCAGCTCCCGCACCGCCCACGGGAGCATGTGTCCCTCCTTCTGCCCGGCGAGCGCCGTATCGATGTACGCGTCGGTCTTCGCCGGCTCGGGGACGGCGGTGTACCACAGCTCCCATAACCGACCGTCGGCCGCCGCACGCGCGAGATCGTCGCGGTGGTCGGGCGTGAGCGGCTCCAGCCGGATGCCGTGCCCTTCGAGCACGACCGGTGTGAGCGTGATCATCGCCGCTGCCAGGCGGACGGTGGCGTCGCCATCACCGCGCCGCCGTCTCCACCGCCGACCACTCTGCCGGCACTCCGTGTCCGCCCACGAAACGCGTGGGGGCGATCCCGACGCTCTGCGCGAAGGCGACCATCTCCGCGCTCCCCGCCTTCGGGAGCGGTTGGTTGGCTTGGGGCGACAGCACGTCGCTGGTGAAGACCACTCCGGCGGACGGGACCCAGGCGGCGAGAATCCCCTGCGCGTGCGTCGACGGCAGCGGATAGAGCACCACTCGCCCCGCTCCGGTGCCCACCGCCAGCGAATCGCGCACGCTGGTGATCATCGGCACGGGCGCGCCGCGCGTGAGCCGGTCCGGCGACACCGACTTCGGCGCGCGGGCCACTTCCTGGAGGAAGCCACGATTGCGCTCGTGAGCGAACACCCGGATCCCCCGCGCCATGTAGGCGCGGATGCCACCGCTGTGGTCGTGGTGATGGTGAGTGAGCACCACCCCCGTCACCGCGCGCCCGGGGAAGCGCTTGCGCAGCGTGTCCAGCACCGCCGCCGACCGCTGCGCGCTGAGCGGCGCCTCGATCACCAGCAGGCCCGTGGTCCCCTGCTCCACCACCAGTGAGTAGTGATTGGCGCCCTCGGCTCGCCACACACCGGGCGCGATGCTCAGCAGCGGCGCGACGATGGGCGGCGGCGCCGCGGGCGTGTTGGGCGTGGCCGGCATCGGGGGCGCCTTGGCGCGCATCGAATCAGGAATCGCGAAGAGCGAATCGGGGAGCGCCTGGTTCACCGCCACCGAGGTCAACACGGTGTGGTTCTGCAATCGGCCATTCACCTCGACGTCGATCTGACGCGGGAGCTCGAGTCCGCCCGCGTCCTGCCATCGCGAGTACAACGTCAACGTGCGCCGGTCGCCGAAGATGCCATCATCGGCGATCGTCTCGGTGGCCATCGGCAGCCCGCTGGTGCGATCGAACCAGACATTCACCGTGTCGGGGCCGAGCGGCAGCCGCACGCCGTCCGCCATCTGTCCGCGCAAGGATCTCGGTCGAAGCAGCGTCGCGCTCCCGCCGTGGTGCATCGCGGCCAGCATGATGCGCTCGAGCTGAAGCGAGTTCAGGCGATCGAGACCGGCCGGCACCGTGGCCGGATCCATCGTGAGCGCGCCATTGTTCTCCAGCATGCTCATGGTGGGGAGGATGATGCGACGCTGCCGGTTGATGGTGCCGTTGACGAGCCTCGCCTCCTGCGCCGTCAGCCGACGAGGGCCGGCGTAGTCCATCACCTGTCGCCCGTAGGAGAGCGTCGCCCGCGGAGGCCCATCGGGCGTCTCTTCCTGGCCGATGGCGAACGCCGAGGTGTTGAAGTCGATGGTCTTGTTTCGGAGCGAGTCGAGCGCTTGCTCGCCACCCATGGCGCGTGCCGCGCGGGCGATGAGTGATTGCGGGCTCGCGGTCTGGGCGGTGACATCGGTCGCGCTGATGGCGATGACGATCGCGGTCGCGATCGTCAGGCGGTGGGTCGTGGTCATGTCGTCGTGGGGTGGAGCGCGCGGTGGGAGTCGTGAGTGTACTGGAGCATTTCCAGCGCCGGGCGTCGTTCAGATCACTAGGATGGCGTGCGTCAGGGCCACACGCCAGGCGTGCCCGCTCCCGTGACCGTTGCAACAGGAGCGACACGCCCGACGTCGTGCCGCTCGGAAATCGCCTGACGCCTTACCGCCCTCGGCGTGTGAGTGCCACCGCTGCCGCCGCTCCGCTCGCCACTGCCGCGACCGCGGCCGCGCGCATCGGTTGGCGTGCCGCGGCTCTCACCCCACGGCGAGTGGCCTCGAAGGCGGTCATCACCGGCTTCCCCGCGGCCTCGATCACGTCGACCGCCCTGGCGTTGCCGACCTCGACGACGCCCGCCACGCGCCCGAGCACGGTGCCCGGTCCCACGCGAAGCTCGCGGAGCGACTTCTCCACCCAGCGGTAGTGTCGCTCCTCGTCGCGCGCTCCGCGCTTCAGCACGCGCGCGACGTCGGCGGGCAATCCTCTCTTCGACGCCGCGCGGCGATACTTGTCGCGCACCTGCCGCTCGTTCGTCTTGAACGCCAGGAGCACCGCCCGATCATCACCCGCCGCCGCCAGCGCCTGCATCCCCAGCTTGAAGGGGCCTGTCGGAAGGTGCGACACGGCCAGCGGCGCGCCGCCGTGCGCTCTGATCAGGCGCTTGAGCGCCGCCACGTGCCGCTTGTGATCGGACTGGTACCGCCGCAGAACCGCCTTGCGGGTGGCGCTGTCCAGCGCGCGAATGGCGAGCGCGTAGGCCGACACCGCATCCAGATCCAATTGAAGCAGATCGTTGAGATTCCCGATCAACCGTGTCTCGGTGAGCGTGCTGCCGATCCCCATAGCATCTCCTAGCTGAGCACGAGCCGGATGGTTCGCCAAGACCGCGTGAGCGAGGCAAAGGGCACGCCACCACCGTGATCAGCTCTCGAATGACCGTGGGGCTTGGCGAAGGTGGCGTTCCACTTTTGACGCGCGTCGCGGCGCCGACCGGCGAGCCGTTGGACGCGCACGTCGCCGCGCGCAAAGCGTGAAGGCACGGCTCCGCCTGTCAGGCGGATGCCGCCTTCCTGCGTCCGCCCGCCGGCGACACGTCGATCATGAGCGCGATCACCAGGCCGACGATCGGCCAGAGCGTCCACTCCCCGCCAAACCAGCGCTGGACGGCCGAGTACCAGAGCAGCGTCGTCGGCAGGAAGATGAAACCGACGATCGGCCAGAGGATCGAGTCGAACATGCCGCGGAACCAGTGCGTGAAGAACCACAGCACGGCGATGACGATTCGCGGCGCGATGAGCGCCAGCACCACCAGAAAGCAGGGCACCTTGATCCTCCCGTCACCTGAGGCGCGCGGCCGGCTGGCCGCTTTTCCACTACGGCTTTCGCTTCGGCTTCTGTTTCAACTCGGCCACGCGTGCCCTGACGAGTCGCTTGATCAGAGCCGTGGGGACCGGCTGGTCGAGCGGAAAGCGGACGGTGCCCTTGGACATCTCGTACCCCTCGAGGGCGGCGGCGTTGGCGCGGCGGATCGACTCGGTCATGGGGTACAGGCTGCAGTGGTGTGTGAAGGCGGCGTACCACACGAGCGGCTTGCCATCGAGCCTGTACGCGGGAATGCGGTAGCTGAACGCATCGACGGCGCGGGGCGCCGCCGCGCGGATCGCCTCGCGGATCCTGGTCAGGCTCCGACGACTTTCCGGCGGCAGCTCGGCGAGGTAGGCCTTCACCTGCTCGGTGGGGCTCCCGAGGGTCTTGGCGGATGATGATGCTTTCACGGCCGGCTCCCGTGGTGTTGGCGGGCGGATCTAACGCTGGATCAGCGATGTCGGGCGGACCGGTGGCGCGCCCGGCTCCGGCAAGTGTGCGTCTGCCGCGTCTGACGCACCAGTGGCGCTGTGGCTGCCACGACGGACTGGGGCCGTCGGGCTCGCCACGAGCCGCTGCCCGTGCTATGGTTGGCGAGGGTACGTAGCCAGCGAGGCAGCATGCACGAACAGCTCATCGGTGACGGGTTCACGGCGGAGCATCTGGCGTCGGCGTACGACCGCCGGGAGACGCTCAGCCGGCACGCCGCGCTCGAGAGCCTGGTGCACCTCATCGAGCACGAGCTGCCCACGATGCGCGGGTCGGTGCTGCTGCTCGACGACGACGGAGTCACGCTGCGACATGGCGCCGCGCCAAGTCTTCCCGCGGCCTATTGCCGGCTGATCGACGGGCTCTCGATCGGACCATCGACCGGCTCCTGCGGGACCGCCGCCTTCCGGCGAGAGCAGGTGATCGTCAGCGACATCGCCACCGATCCGCTCTGGGCCGACTTCCGCGCGTTGGCGCTCCCCTACGGGCTCCGCGCCTGCTGGTCGACGCCGATCTTGGACGAGCTCGGCGCGGTCGCCGGTACGTTCGCCATGTATTACAACGAGCCTCGCGTCCCCACCGAGCGTGAGCTGGAGCTCACGCGCACGGCGACCATGCTCGCCTCCACGATCATCGCGCGGGCGCGCGCGGAACAGGCGCTGCGGGAGAGCGAGGGACGGGCGCGCGCCGCTCGCGCGGAGGCCGAGCACGCCAACAAGGCGAAGGCCGCGTTTCTCGCCATGATGAGTCACGAGCTGCGCACTCCGCTCAACGCCATCGGTGGCTACGCGACGCTCATGCTCGACGGCATCCCCACGCCCGCCACCGACGGGCAGCAGAACTATCTGCGCCGGATCGTGAAGGCCCAGCAGCATCTCCTCAGTCTGATCGACGCGGTGCTGATGCACGCCAAGATCGAGGCCGGGCGCATGACGTACCGGATGGAGAACATCGCGGTGGGCGAGCTGCTGGAGGCCATCGAATCTCTCTGCGCTCCACAGCTGGCCGCCAAGCGAATCGCGTACGACTGCCAGGAGTGCGACTCGTCGCTCGTGCTCCGCGCCGATCGCCAGAAGGTCGTGCAGGTCATGCTCAACCTGATGTCGAATGCGGTGAAGTTCACCGGCGCCGGGGGCCGCGTCGCGGTGCGCACGGCGGTGCCCGCGCCGGGGCGAGCGCTGATCGCCGTCCGGGACACGGGCGTGGGGATGACGGCGGAGCAGGTCGCAACCGTCTTCGAGCCCTACGTGCAGTTCGACGACCGGCTGACGACGCCCGAGAAGGGCACCGGATTGGGTATGCCCATCAGCCGCGACCTCGCTCGCGGAATGGGCGGCGACCTCACGGTCGAGAGTACCCCCGGCGTCGGCACCGAATTCCTGCTCACGCTCTCGACCGACGTGAGCGGCGCGCGCGCCGACTAGCCCCGCACGCGTCCACTACGGGGAATCAGCTGCGCGGCGACCCACCCGACGCCCGCAGCAGGCGAAACGCCCACACGGCGAAGCTCGCGGCAGTCAGGGTGGTCAGCCAGAACCACGGGTCCCCGAGAAGCGTCTCCGATTCGAGGAACACGCGCCAGATGTGAAGCAGCGTGATCACGCCGAAGACCACGCCGGTCGACACCAGATACGCTTTCACGAGTGATCGCTCCGTATGAAGTGTGGTCTTCCGCGCGGTTGGCGGCGGGCTTCACCGTGGCGACGGGGTGGGCGTGGACGTCACTCCCGAGGCTCGGGCGCTCGCTCGGTGCAACGCAGGCAGTCGAGTACGGTGCCGAGGAACGCGCGGCGCCCCTCGGCCGTCGTCACCCACGGCCGCACCTGCCACGGCGGGTCGTGCCGCACGTGCTGCGTGTGGCCGCACTCGAGCTCCGCTACCCAATGCTCTTCCTCGTCGCGATGGAAGCCCACGATCCTGCGCGGCGCTCCGGCTCCAGGTCTGGATCGCACCGTCTCACGCGCGACGCTTGAAGTACTGCACCGCCCGCTCGTGCCGCTCGGCCGCCGCGCGAGTCTTGAAGGTGCCAAGGTTTCGACGCTTACCCGTCTTCGGATTCTTCTTCCGCGAGTAGAGCCGGTACTCCCCAGACTTGAGTCGTCGAATCACGGATGATCCTCCAGGATCCGGCTATCGTAACGCCGGCGCCGCGCGTTCTACAAACCGAGGGCGCACGTCACCCGAGCTGCCTGTAGAAGAAGACGGTGTCGCAGAGCGTGCCGTCCGGATTGAACGCGAACCCCGGAACCTCGCCCACCCGCGTCCAGCCGAGCGTGGAGTAGAGCCGCTCCGCCGCGGTTCCCTTGCACGTATCGAGCACCAGCAGCGTGAATCGCTGCTGGCGCGCCTGTCGCTCGAGCTCCTCCATGAGCGCGCGTGCGATGCCCCTCCTCCGTCCTCGGCGGTGCACGATCAACTTCGCAACGTCCGCTCGATGCGGTTGATTCGGCGGCCAGGCCGGCTGGAGCTGCACCGTGCCGACGACACCGGCCTCGTCCCGAGCGACGAGCACGACTGTCCGCGAGGTCGCCGAGCTCAGCGCCTTCCGCCACCAGGCGGCGGCTTCTTCGACTCGCAGCCCCGCCATGAAGCTTATCCCCGCCCCACTCTCCACGGCATCGACGAGGAGTGAAGCCAGCTCCTGCACGATGTCGCCCGAGGCGCTCTCGACGCGCTCGATGATCACGTCGCTCACGTGTCAGACACGCCTGCCGCGCACCGCCCAGGCGCGCGCGATGAGGGAGATCGAGCCATCACGGGCTATCGGGAGCGATTCGCGGATCCGCTCGCGCAGCGCCGTGCGGCGCTCGGCGCTGAGCGCCATGGCGTAGCCCGGCGCCGGCCCCTGCCCGCCCAGGAAGGGATTCCAGTAGTCGTCGAAATCGCGAAAGCGCGTCGGCACGTCGATCGGGCGGCTTTCCACATCGCGCAATCCGGCGCTCCCGAATAGCGCTTCGAGCCTGCCCGGGTCGCAGATCGGAAACCGCCGCGCCTCGTCCAGCTCCGCGGCGTCGCGATCGAGCATGATCACCGCGTCCCAGAAATGCCGCATGAGCTGCATCTGGCCGGCGTAGTCCCACACGTACAGCGCCACGATGCCGCCGTCGCGCGCCACCCGCACCATCTCGGCCAGCGCGATCTCGCAGCGCGGAATGAAGTTGAGCGCCAGCGCGGAGACGACGGCGTCGACGCAGCGATCGCGATGCGGCAGCGATCGCGCATCAGCCACCAGAAACGCGGCGCGTCGATCGCGCACGCGGGCCCGCGCGAAGTGGACGAATGCGTGCGCCGGATCGACACCACAGATGAGCGCCGGCGCGGCCGCGTCGAGAAGGACATCGGTGAGCGCGCCGGTGCCGCACCCTATGTCGAGCCACCGCGCACCACGATCGGCGGCGAGCCAACCGAGGAACTCGCGCGCGACCAGACGGCTCCAGCGCCCCACGTACGGCTCGTACGCCTCGCCGATGGCCCACGCATCCGCGTGCTCTCCGCTCACCGTCTTGCCCTCGCCGGCAGCCATTCACGGTGACGGACCGCCGGGATGATGCTCGAGGTCGAGAACGTGCACCGCCGATCAATCACCGGGTGGACGCCGCTTCCCCGCAATCACGCCCACCAGCATCCCGAGCACCAGTCCGATCGGCAGCCACAGCCCGATCCGGCCGGTGACTGATCCGATTATCACTCCCGCGACCATCCCCACCAGCATTCCCCACACCATGGGCTCTCCCTGCTCGAGTTCACGCATCAATCATGCAGCAACTCGTCACGGTCTTCCCACTCGCTCCTGGGTCACCCGTCGGCCGGTGCACGGTGCGCGTACACCCACGCTTCCCTGCCTGACGCGAGAGTGGCCAGCGCTCGATGGTAGGAAAAAGCTGCCTCGTACACGTCGATCTCGGCAAGCTCGGCCTCGCTCACCTCGAACGCCATTCCCCTCACCAGGCTGTCCTCGGCCTCGCTCCGCCGCACGTCGGCGTGGTGGCTGTTACCCGTCGCGGCGATCACCGCAGGATCGTCGATCTTCACCGAGGATGGCTCGAATCCCGGAAGCTCGTCCCGTCGACCGTGGAGACGTCGTCCCAGCGTGGCCAGCTGCACGTCCTCACGCTGGAGCGAGCCGTACGCAAAAATCAGTGGCATGAAACGCCTCGCTCGGCGCCGATTGAAGAACGGCCGCACCCGGCGACACCCAGCCGGCGACGAAGACTGGGATCCACGAGCCCCGTCGAGGGGAAGCTCACTTTGATGACACGAGTCGGATAGAGAATGCCCAGGCCCGACCCTACGTTCCCGGGATCACCTTCGGTGGAGATCGACAATGGGGCCGTTCCACTTCCACGGAATATCGAACGACGTGGCCAACGAAGTCCGCGAGACCATGCGCGCCCCGCAATATGGGCACCCGGCGCACCGCGAGCTCGCCCGCGGGTACGGGCCCTGCCGCCTATGCCTGCGCACCTTCGAGATCGGCAAGGACGAGCGCATTCTCTTCACCTACCAGCCCTTCCACGAGCCCGGCAGCCTGCCCGCGCCCGGCCCGGTTTTCATTCACGCCGACCATTGCCCACGATACGACTCCTTCGAGCTACCCCCCGATTTTCGGGCGTTGCCACTGGTCGTCGAAGGATACCGAGCCGGCGGACAGCTCGTGGCGCAAGAGCGAGTGGGCGATCGGGTACCGGAAGAGGTGCTGGCACGCGTGTTCGATGAGAGCACCCCCGACTACGTTCACCTGCGAAATGGCGAGGCTGGTTGCTTCATGGCCAAGGTCGACCGCCATCCGGCAGGGCTCGTCGACTCACCCATCCACCAGCTCCACGACAGCGATCATCAGGGACTCGCCTGACGAGCCGACGCCACCACATCGAGCCGCCGTCGGCTCAGCACCCCCGCCGACACCAGCGCCACGACCAGCGCCACCGGCAGCGGCTCGAGGAACGTGATCGCCGCGTTGATGGCCGGGTTCTGGTACAGCTTGGCGAATTCGTCCATTCGCGCCTTCTCCCGCGCGAGCTCCTCCGCGCTCGCGCCCTCGGCGCGCGCCTTCTCGAGGAGGTGCGCCTGGTACTTCGCGCCGAAGTCGGGCGCCAGCTTGAAGTAGATCACCTCCCACGTCGCCACGTACATGACCGACGCCACCCCCGCGATCAGCGCCCCGACGGCGAAGGCACGGCCGAAGCGCACGGTGCCCCCGGCGACGTTGTCCCGGTAGGAGCGGACGCCGAAGAAAATGAGCAGGAAAGCCACCACCATCGACGTGTAGCCGAGGACCTCGCCCCGGTCGAAGCCGATCTCGTCCTGGAAGGGGACGGTGACGAGTAGCATCGCCGATAGAATGGCGCCCGCGATCAGGCCGAAGGCGAGTACGGTTCTCTTCATGGCTGGAAGTCCTCTGAACGTGGAAAGTGCCGGTGAACGGCCGTCACTCTGGCCGCTCGGCCCACTTCCCGCGTCACCCGAATGGGTGATCCTGCGGCGTGCCGCGAAAAATCACCCTTTCAGGGGATCAGACCCGCCTCCTTCGCGCGCTGCACCGCCTGCGTCCGCCGCCGCGCCGAAAGCTTGTCGAACAAACGAGCGGTGTGCGTCTTCACCGTATTCTCGCTCACGAACAGTCGCGCGGCGATCTCCCGGTTGCTGAGGCCGGCCGCCAGCGCTTCCAGGATCTCCAGCTCTCTAGGTGTGATGCCCAGCTGCTGGAGCCGCGCCTCGTTGCGCTGGAAGGGACCGTTGACCGGCACCGGTACCGGCACCTCGACGGGCACCGGCACCTCGCGCACGACCAGCGTCTCACGCGTCTTCGTGAGCTTGAGACCGAGCCAGATGCCGAGTGCCGAGAAGAGCAGCGCGACGATGCCGCCATAGATCTCGAGGGAATGCTCGAGGACGAGAAAGCGATACTCGACGATCTTCAGGGCGGCGATCAAGGCGCCGCCGAGGATGCCGTAGGCGAGAACCGTTCTCTTCACGACGGGAGGTTGACGGCAGCGGCCACCATCGTCAGGCGATGGCTACGGCGCTCAGGGTCGCTTCTGATACACGTGCACACGGTAGACGCCCAGCACGCTTCGGGAGATGGTGAGCGTGTCGTCATCCAGCGTCCCGACGTCGTCCGGCAGCCCGGAGCCGGTGTTGATGATCGTCACCTGATCATCTTCCACCTCGAAGCTCACCTCCGTCATGCCGCCTACCAGCGAGGGCGCTCCGCCGGCCGTCGGCGTGCTACGGAAGGAGCGGGTCTCGACCCCGGGGAGGGTGGGGCTGGTGAAGTCGAGCTCGATCGACAGCAGCTCGACGCGAGCCGGCGGACCAGCGGCCAGCTCCACGGGGACCGCCTGCCCGTCCACGCTCACGAGGTCCCAGATACCGGCGAATTGCTCGCGCGCATCCGGGCCCGAGCCGTCGGAGCAGGCGACGAGAGCAAGGGCGGCGAAGGCGAAGGTCATGCGGCGCATCAGCGGCTCCAGTAGCAGCACCGTCGGAATACTGGAGGATGTGGGGCTCGCGCGCTACCGCCGAGCGCATCAAGGCGCGGCAATGCGAAACGCGCTCTCGCCGACGCGCGCGTCGCGTGCTCCCACCCGAACCGTGCCCCGAAAGGACCTCCTGATCCGAACTCGCCAGAGCCAGTACGACATGGTCACCAGCACGGCCAGCACCGGAAGGCCAAGGAGCGCGGGGATCCGAACCCGCTCGGGAAATACCTTCGCCTGCCCGATGAAGAAGGACAGGGCAGCGATGAAGAGCGCGAAGCTCATGCGCCAGAGGTGCCGCGTGATGCGCGACGCGCCATGAAGGCCGCCCCCGCCTCGGCGCAGCAGCATGCGAAAATCGAGCACACCCCCCAGCGTTCCCACCACACCGAACAGGAAGAACGGAAAGGCCGGCATGCCGCCCTTCTTACCATCCGCGCTGGCGATCGCCTCGAATCCGAACGTCAGATTGGTGAGCCCCACCGCCAACGCCAGCAGCATGAGCGCGACGCTGAGCCAGCGCGGAATCGCCCGCTGGCGCACCGTGGCCACACCGGTGACCACCAGATAGGTCGTGATCAGCGCCGCGGGGACGTTGATCAGCGGCGCCACGCCACGCAGGAGCGCGATCGTCAGGCCGGCGAGCGCCATGGTCAGCATCGCGTACACGAAGATCATCCCGCTCCGGCGGTGCAGCGGCGCGCCCTTCGCCGCGTAGAGCGCCAGGTAGCCGGACGCCAGCGCCACCCCGCCACCGAGGATGTGAACCACGTACGTGTATCGCATCGCTCACTCCGCGCGAAGGGCGACGGCGGGATCCACGCGGGCGGCCCGCGCGGCGGGAAGCCAGCAGGCCGCGAGGCCGACGGCCGCGAGCATCGAGGCCACCGCGCCGAGCGTCATCGGATCGTTCGGCGTGACGCCGAAGAGCAGACCGCGCAGCAACCGCGCGGCGAACACCGCGCCCACCGCGCCCACGGCGAGTCCCGTCGCCAACAGGATTCCTCCCTCGCCAAGGACCATGCGATGCACTCGCCCCGCGTCGGCGCCGAGGCTCATGCGGATGCCGATCTCCGCCGTGCGTGAGCTCACCGAGAAGGCGAGCACGCCGGCGATGCCGACCATCGCGATCACCATGGCCAACCCGCCGAACGCCGCGATGAACATCGCGTTCAGGCGGCGCGGCGCAACGTTCTCGTCGCGGATCTGCTCCAGCGTCGCCACCTTCTCGATCAACTGCCGCGGGGAGACCTCGCGTACCGCTCGCGCGATCGCCGGCTGAAGCAGAACCGGATCCGCCTTCGTGCGCACCACCAGCGCGCCGCCAAACACCAGCGTCTGTGCATACGGATGGAACATGGTCGGCGTGGGATCATTCTCGAGGCCGCCATCGCGCGTGTCACCCACCACGCCGATCACCGTGCGCCACTCGTCCGTGAACGGGGTGACCTTCAGCAGCTCTCCCGTCCACGCCACGCGACGACCGATCGGGTCCTGGTCGCCGAACAGCTGCTTGGCGAACGACTCGTTGAGCACGACCACCGGCGGCGTGCCCCGGCGGTCGGTCGAGGCAAACCCTCGTCCCTTCCGCAGCGGCATCCCGGCCGCCGTGAAGTAGTTGGGATCGACGCTCTTGAAGGACGCGCGCGGTGTCGGCGCGTTCGGGGCGACGACGCGCCCCTCCGCCTTCACTTCGAGGACCAGAATCGAGCTGCGAAGCGGTGCCACGCCACCAACCGCGGCCACCTCCACGCCGGGCAAAGCAGCCACGCGGTCCCGAATGCGCTCGTACTTCGCCAGGTTCTCCTGCTGCCGGAACACGACGGTCTCCATCGACCCGTCGACCGGGAGCGACATCGTCAACACGTGCTCGGCGCGCACGCCGGTCTCCACCGCCAGCAGCTTGCCGAGCGTCCGCACCAGCAGCCCCGCGCCCGTGAGCAGCACCATGCACACCGCCAGCTGCGCCACCACCAGCGTGCGCTGAAAGCGCTGCCGTCCGCGGCCGAGCGTGGTACGTCGCCCCGCCGGAGCGAGCGACGCGGCCAGTCCCCGCTCACTACCGATGCGCGGCACGAACGCCAGCGCCACCGCGGCGACGATGCTGGTGATGAGGCCGACGGCGAACACGACGCGGTCGACGCGGATCTCATCGGCGCGCGTGGTGAGCTGCGCGGCAAACGCCACCAGCAGCTCCAGCCCCGCCATGGCCACCAACACGCCGAGCGCGCCTCCCAACAGCGCGAGCGTGAGGTTCTCCACCAGCAGCAGCCGGCGCAGCCGCGCGCTCCCCGCCCCCAGCGCCGCCCGCACGTGCATCTCGCGCTCGCGTCCAACGCCGCGCATCAGCGTCAGGTTGGCGACGTTGGCGCAGGCGATGAGAAGGACGAAGGCCGCCGACCCCATGAGCAGCCAGAACGTGAGCGAAGCGCGCTCGTTGAGCGCGCTTCGCAGCGGCATCATCGTGATCGTATACCGCGCCGCCTTCTCGTACGCCCCCGGATGCTCGCGGAACACGTTCGACGCGATGCGGTTGATCTCCAGGCGTGCCTGATCCACGGTGCTGTTCGGCGCCAGTCGCCCGAAGAGCTCCGACATGCGATGCGTGCGCTCGGTGACCATCGTGGCGCTGAGATGGTGCGCGCTGGTGACCATGTTCACGAACACATCGGTGCGCTGCGGATACTGCGGGGCCCGCTGCACCACGCCGATGATCGTCGCCAGCTTGTCGTTGATGCGGACGACACGGCCGACGATGCTCGGGTCGCCGCCGAAGTGCGACATCCAGAAGTGGTGAGACAGCACGGCGACCGGCGTCGCGGTAGGTCCGTCGTCGCCCCGGTTGGTCAGCCGTCCCGCTACCGGATCGAGACCCATGACCTCGAAGTAGTTCCCGCTGACGATCCCGGTGAGAACGCGCTCGGGCGGTTGCTCGCCGACGACAAACAGCAAGGCGAAAGACGAATACTCGGCGATGGCGGAGAGCGTCCTCGACGACGCGCGGTAGTCGTTGATCTCGGGAACGGAGAATTGCACGTTCCCCTCGCCCGCACCCGGCGCCGACTGTCGCAGATACACCAGCTGCTCGCCGTTGCGATTGGGGAGTGGCTTGAGCAGCGTGCCTCGCAGCAGCGTGAACATCGCCGTGTTGGCGCCGATGCCGAGCGCGAGTGTGAGCACCACCGCCGTCGTGAAACCCGGTGAGCGCCGCAGGCTGCGAACGGCGAACGCGGCGTCGCCGGCCAGCTCCTCGAGCCAGCGCGTGCCGCGCGTGTCTCGCACCTGCTCCTTTCGGAACTCGATGCCGCCCAGCGCGCGGACGGCGGCGGCGCGCGCGAGGTGAGGCGGCATCCCCTGCCGCACGTTCTCCGCGGTCTGCTGCTCGATGTGGTACTGCAGCTCCTCATCGAGCTCCCGCTCCACGGCGCGCCGCCGGAAGAGCGACCGGAGCCGGAGCGGGATGATCCGGAACCAGCGATCGATGGGCATCTCACACCTCCTGGAGGCGCACGACCGCGGTGATGGCACGGGCGAGGCGGTCCCAATTGCCGCTCTCGATCTGCAGCTGCTTCCGGCCGGCACGGGTGAGCGAGTAGAACTTCGCGCGGCGATTGTTCTCGCTCGGTCGCCACTCGGCGGTGACCCACCCTTCCTGCTCCAGCTTGTGGAGCGCAGGATAGAGCGAGCCGTCGCTGACCTGGAGAACGTCCGACGACAGCTGCTTCAGCCGCTGGCCGATCGCCCATCCGTTCATGGGCTCGAGGGCCAGCATCTTGAGGACGAGGAGGTCCAGCGTGCCCTGGACCAGGTCGGTCGGCTTGCTCACGGCGTTCTCCCTCGGTTACCGATATGAGAATACCGCACGACCTCTCGGTAAGCAAGGGGACGATCGCCGGCCCCCCGCGCCGGGCCCCGCTGACGGGCCCGCGCGCGCTCGGCGCGGATGTCGAGATTTCCTCGTTCGCTCCGACTTCGCTTTGAACGCGCGCCGTTCGCGCCCAAGATCACCTGGGAGATGACCATGCAGAAGATCACCCCGTTCCTCTGGTACGACGGAACCGTCGAAGAAGCGATGAATCTCTACCGCTCCGCCTTTCCGAGCTCGAAGGTCCTGAACACATCGCCCGGACCCGGCGGAAAGCTCATGAGCGCGACGTTCGAGCTCGAGGGGCAGCAGCTCATAGCGTTCAACGGCGGCCCGGGCGTCACCTTCAGCTCGGCCGTGTCCATGTACGTGAACTGCGACACCCAGGCGGAGGTAGACGAGCTCTGGGCCAAGTTGAGCGAGGGGGGCACCGAGACCGGGTGCGGGTGGCTACAGGACCGGTTCGGTCTGTCGTGGCAGATCATCCCGTCCATCCTCCCCAAGCTGCTGGGCGATCCCGACCGCGCCAGGGCTGGGCGGGCCATGCAGGCGATGCTCCAGATGAAGAAGATCGACATCGCCGCACTCGAGCGCGCCGTCGCCGCGGAGTGATGCCTGGCGGTGCCCGGCGTCGTCGTCCACACGCACCGCCGGGAGGGCCCGATCGCCGAGTGGGCCTTCCTCGCGAGGTGGCAAAGCTCGCCGCCCAGGCGGGCGATCGAGTGATCGTCCGCCTGGGCGGGAGCTGCGAGCCTGAAAGCTACGGTATGCGCTTCGGCTCGCCGTAGATGAAGTTGTCAGTGACCACGACGTCAGCGGTGCCGCCTCCGGAGATGTCGGCGGCGTTGGCGCTCAGAATGCCGGTACCCAGGGTGATGCGGACGCGCGCCACCACCGCGGTGGCGAACTTCGCGCCGACGAAGGACGCGCCGGCGGCATCCGATCGCCGGGGCGCGGCCACCGTCCCCAACCTTCTGCCGTTCGCGTCGAAGTACTCGATCGTCGTCGCGCCGTCGATGTCGACGTCGCTGAATACCACGCCGAACCCCGTCACCCGCGCGGGCGTCGGCTGACCAGCGACCTGGAACAGCACTTCCATGACGTTGCTGCCGATCGGCGAAAAGATCTTGGTCGGGCTGAACGCGTCGAATTCCGCCGCGTATTCCGCGTTGATCTCGCGGAACTTCAGGCTGTCGTTCCGGAATCCGGTTCCAGGCGTGGTGAACACCACGCCGGACTTCACGTTCGTGTTGAAGAAGGATGCGGGAAAGTCGTCCCTGTTGTTGAATGGGTTCGCCCCGGCGCCGTCCCACGAAATCTCACGACGACCCGCGGCTTGCTCCCCAGCCGTCCCACCGTTCGACGGCTCGCCCAACAGGGCGCGATATTCGTCCACGGTGGCGGCGATGTTCCCCGACGCGGCGAGTACCGTAGCCTGCACCTCCTCGACGGGGTCGGTTCCGTAGTCGCCGCACGCGGCACTCACGGCGAGACTGACGCCGAGTGCGATCGTGCGGCCGAGGTTCTGGTTCATCTGAGTGGTTCTCCTGTCTGCTTGAAGTGAAAGGATGGTCACTGATTGATCGCGCGGAGGAAGCGAAGGTCGACGCGTACCTCGATCCTTCGCCCCATGCGGAGGAGTCCGAAGAGCTTCTTCAACCCTCCGATGCGGTAGTCGGCCAGGTCCAACGGGAAAGCCGAGGTCACGTGAAGCGTGTCCCCGAGGCGCGACACCGTCGCCGGCAGCTCGACCGCGCGCGTGACACCGTGAATCGCGAGTCTGCCGCGCAACTGCACATCGACCACATCGCGGGGATCCCCGCGAGAAATCATCATCACCGCGCTATCGAGATCGAAGCGCATCGTCGGATACTTGTCGGCCTCGAGCGACGCGCGCAGATCGCGATCGCGTCGATCGTTGCGCGTGACGAGCGTCGCCACCGGCGTCTCGATCCAGCCGCGCGCCGCGGGCAGGTCACCCATCAACACTCCCGACAGCTGGCTCGTCGCGCCGACGAAGTCGCCGACCGTCGCATGCCCCACGAAGCTGAGCGTGCCGGAAAGCAGTGACGACGCGATCTCCCGTGTGGCCTCCTGCGCGCCCGCGGCACGCGCCGCCAGCGTGGCCATCACGAATAGAAAGCAAACGCGTTTGGCGACGCGGGTTCCGAGCCGAATGATCTTCACGACCTCGTGTATTCGTCGTTGTCGAGCCGCTCGTCGCGGCACGCCATCCTTCGACATGTGATTTCCTCAGTTGATCGGAAGCCCGAGAGGCATCGGGAAGAACGCGATGCCGCTGAGCAGGGTGTGACCATTCGGCAGCAGCTCGGCGCTTGGTTCCGGCGCATCCGTGGCGGCGAGCGTCGCGCTGGTGAAGCTGTGCAAGGCGCCCTCGCCGCTCACCACCCACAGGCTCCCCTGGGCATCGAACGCCAGCCCGACCGGAATTCCGAACGAGCCTTCCAGGGACGAGAGCGCGACGCGAGGCGCCGGCGAGCCGCTGGCCGTCAACGCCTCGGGACTGAAGGCGACGACCGTCCTCTTGCCGACGTTGGCGACCCAGAGGTTGCCGAGCACGTCGAAGGCGAGGGCGAAGGGAGTTGACAGTGAGCTCTCGCTGGCGCGCAACTCGACCTGCGGCGTCGGCGATCCGGAGGCCTCGAGCTGCGCGCCGGAGTACTTCTCCACCGTGTTCGCCCGGGAGTTGGCTACCCACAGCGAGCCTTCGGCGTCGAAGGCGATGCCGGTCGGGTGGGAGAGGCCAGAGATGATGACCGCCGGCGTCGGCGCGCCGGAAGCGGCGAGTTGCTCGGGATCGAAGCGAACGAGCGTTCCGGTCTCGAAATTCGCCACCCACAATCGTTGCAGCCTGTCGAACGCGATCGCCGATGGCGCGCTGAGGGAGCGCTGGGTCGGCCGGATTACCCGGCTCGCGGCCGTGAAACCGGACGCGGCCAGAGCGTCCGGGGAGAAGGCCAGCAGGAGCGAGTCGTCCTCACTGGCAACCCACAGCGTGCCGGTCCGATCGAACGCCAAGCTGTTGATCGTCAACAGCGTAGCGCTGGATGTGGTGACCGTGGCGCTCGCGTTCTGACGACCGCCGGCGAGCAGTTGGGGTGCGGCGAGCCGGAGAATCGCGGGGCTGCTCCCGCTCGCGATCCAGAGCCCGTCGTTGACGCCGGAGATCGGCTCGTCGAAGCGCTCGGGCGCGCTCGAGTCGTGGCTACAGGCGGTAGCGACGACGAGCAGCGCGACGAGCGACGAGCGGCAAAGAGCATTGCGCATTATTTTGGCGTTACGGTGAGTGTGGCTGGGCGGCGCACATGTTCCGAGCTCCGGTTCGTGCGCCCGGTTCTTCGTGGCCGCATGTTACCACCGGGCCGCATCCCGACGAATGACGGGCCGTCCGCATCGCTTGACGGCTCGTCCGGGAGACACGACACGTGGACCCGCTTTCCGACGTCATACGCGCGGTACGCCTGAACGGCGCCTACTTCTACTTCGTGGAAGCGGCCTCGCCCTGGTCGGTGTGCACGGTGGCCGCGCGCGAGCTGGTTCCGCGGGTGCTACCGGATGCGGAGCATCTGATCCCGTATCACATCCTCGTCACGGGCAGCTGTTGGGGCGGGCTCGAAGACGAGGAGCAGGTGCAGATGAAGCCCGGCGACGTCATTGTATTCCCGCATGGCGAGCCGCACGTGATGTCGAGCATGAAGTGGCGCGGGCGGCGCGACGGCACCGGAGTGCTCACGGAATCGCAGCGCTATGCCGATACGGTCTTTCTCGGACCTTCCGGCACGCGAGACACCACCTTCGTCTGCGGATTCCTCGGCTGCGACCTGCGCCCATTCAATCCGCTGCTGGCGTCGTTGCCGCGCCGCCTGTACGTGCCCGGCATCACCAGCGGCTGGCTCTCGCAATTTCCCGCGCAGGCCGTGGCCGAATCACGCATCGGGCGCGTGGGCCACCTGACGATGCTCACACGCATGGCCGAGCTCATGTTCATCGAGGCGGTGCGCTACTACCTCGAGCATCACACCTCGGCGCACCACGGCTGGCTCGCGGGCCTCGTCGACAGCATCGTCGGCCCGGCGCTGACACACCTTCACGAGCGTCCGGACCACCCGTGGACCCTGGCCGAGCTGGCGCGCGCCAGCGGGTCGTCGCGAACGGTTTTGGCGGAACGCTTCACGCGAGTGGTCGGCGTTTCGCCGATGCTCTACCTCAGGCGTTGGCGTCTGCAGCTCGCCGCCAACCAGCTGTATCGGAGCCCCGCCAAGGTCGCCACCATTGCCAGCCAGGCCGGCTACGAGTCGGAGGCGGCGTTCAGCCGTGCCTTCAAGCAGGAGACGGGACTCGCACCCGCGCTCTGGCGGCGCGCGCGGCAGCAGGGCTGAGCATCGAGGCTGCGGCGCTTCCGGAGATCATCGCTCACCCGCTCGGCGCGTGGACACTATCCGGATGGTGCCGGGTCCACAGCGACAGCGCCAAGCCCACGACCATCACGCCCAGGATCACGAGCGTGATGGTGGAACCGGGTGGCGTTCCGGTTCTGGCAATGGGCATGACTTGGAGGATCAGCCTCTTGCTCACGTCCTGCAGCACGAACAGCGCGAACATGAAGGGAACCAGACTGCGATACCGGAGCAGAACTACCAGGCCCACCAGGACGATCATCAGGTTGGACAAGCCCAGCACACCGAAGAGCGACACCACGGCCCGTGCGCCGGCGGGCGTGTAGCTGTCAATCGGTATCCCGTCCGCTGAGCTCGACGCGGTTCGCCCGTTGAAGATGGAGCCCAGGCTGATCGCTCCTTTCATGACCAGGAGGAGGACGAACAACACGAGGGCGAGCTTGTGACCTCGGTACGTGTTGTCGGCGGGCCGTGGGAGGAGCCGGTTGAGCATCACGGTCTCGCGGGTCAGGAGGAGCGGCCTCGGAGGCACGCGCAGCCGCAGGCGCGAGGGACCCGACGGCGGACGGCGATTGGAAGTTTCAGGGGCCCGAGCATTCCCCGGCGTCAGGCGTCATTCATCCTGTGACGCCACCATGCCTGCCGGCTCGGCCCCCCAGCGCCAGTTAGGCGGCAGGTGGAGGAGTGGTCGGGTCGAGGCCAGGTCGCTCGTACACGATGCGTGGTGTCGGCTCGAAGGCCGGTGTCATGACCTCGAGGTACCAGCCCGGCCGCACGCCGAGTGCGGCCTCCATTGCGTCGAAAAGGGCGCTGAATCCCGGCCATTCCTCCGACAGCTCGAGAACCGCGCCATCCGGTTCGTCGAGCTCGAGCACGAGCATGACGCAATCGGTGGTGAAGTGATCGCGCTTGTAGGCGAACGCGCGCCGAACGCCACTCCACTGGACCGGCGTCACTTCCCCGCTGCGGGTACGCAGCGCGAACCCGGTGGACGTGATCTCGATGTTTGGTGGCGCGGCACGCTGGAAGAACGACCGCAGTCTCGAGAGCATTCCGATGGTGAGCCGTATGGCTACGAGCTTCCGTTCCGTTGCAAGGGGTCGGTAGTCCAGGCACGAAGATACGGGCACGCCGGCTCCGCGGGCCAGGATCCGGCCCCACGCAGTCGGGCAGCCCTACTTCGCGAACTCTCCGAGCCGGCGCAAGCGCAGGGTGGGATCGTTGGCGACGTTCTGTCGCAGCCAGCCGAGGTGGCCGGCGCCATAGATGACCAGCACGCGCTCGTCGGGAGACTCGATGAGCCGAACGATGTTGCTGTAGATCCGGATGTTGCGCCGGAACCAGTCGGCGACCAGGTCGGCGCCCGCCCAATTCCATGGCTCGCCGAAGTGCGCCTGGCGATAGTAGAAGCCCACGTCCTCGGCGACGTGCTCGTCGGCGTTCATGTAGAGCAGCGTCTCCAGCACCGTGTGGGAGGCCAGATACGCATTCGTCGCCTTCACCCAGTCGCCGATCTCTCCCATCAACCCGTCGAACTCCTTCGTGCGGCCGTGCGCCTTGGCGTAGTCGACGAGACGCGGATGCGGGAACTCTCCGTCGGTGTCCACTGGGTATACCGTCCGGTGGCCGAGCTCCTGGGCGAGACGGAAGCCCAACTGCTCCGTCTCGTTTCGGCTGAGCTCGTGCTTGCCTGACAAATAGTCGGCGTACCGCCTGGTGATGGCATCGTTGTCCGACCCCGCCTCTATCGCGATCTTCGTGGGCCGAAACTTCGTGAGGACCGCGATGACTTGCGCGATCTCAGCCTGACGCTTGGGCGCGAGGACGTCGTCGGCGCGCGTGTTGAAGATGTCGCGGCCTGGGTTGGCCATGTGGTAGACGCCGAGCACCAGCACCTCGGCGCGAGCCGTGGGCGTCTTCGGGGGTGATTGCTGCGAAGCGGCGGGAAGTGGGCTGAGGGCCCACAGCATGAGAGCGGCAGTCTTCGCCCGGGCGCGCATCGTCGAACCTCCTGTTCCAAGCTGGGAAGACTCGCGTGTCGGCTACGCGAGCTCCAGGTTGGACAGGTCCTGTCCCGGAAGAGTTGGAAAGGAAGTGATCTCAGTTCGCGGTGGGCAACAGGTGCCCCTGGACCGCGATCCATTGCCCTTCCCACCTCCCTCTCCTGTCGCTACGGCGCGCCGTGCTCGAGGCCACGCGGCGTGGTTCCGTCGAGCACGCTACTTCACCCCCGAGCGGCTGCAACCGCCATGGCGAACGAGGTCCGTCGAGAGGCGGCCTCGTCGCCGCCGTCGCGTCGCTGGGCGAGCCGCGCCATCGCGCGGTACAGCGCATCGCGGAGCGCCTTCTCGCGCGGATCGTTCACCAGCCAGAAATCCAACTTGTTCATGACGTACGCGAAGCCGAGGCGTGCGTCGGGATCGGCGAAGCCAAACGACCCACCCGCACCGGGAAAACCGAACGCGCGCGGGGTCGAGCCGAAGGCGGTCTCCGGCCCGGGCCGCGCGAAGCCGAGGGAAAAATACGTCGGTACGCCCAGGACTTCGTCGCGTGGGCGCGCGACCGCGGGCACCGCGGTGATGCGGGCCATCGTCTCCGGCGTGACTCCGATCTCCGCGCCCCCCTCGGCGAGCGCCGAGTACGCCCGGGCGATCGAGCGCGCGGTGCCGACGCCGTTGCCCGCCGGCATCTCCACCTCGAGACTGCGCCGGTCGTTGAAGTCGACGTCCGAAGGGATCGCCAGCGTCTTGCGGAGCAGCGAGCGCGGCCAGATGACTTTTCTGATCAAGGCCTGCGGCGTGTTCCTCAGCGCCATGATCGCGCGCCCCCCGGACAGCGGCTTGAGCCTCGCCAGGCGCGTGCTCTCGATCTCGGGTGGAAGTCCGATGTAGAACTCGAGCCCGAGCGGCTCGGCGATCTCCTCGTGGAAGAAGCGTCCGAGCGTGCGATGCGCCGGGTCCACGCGCCGAATCAGCTCCTGCATGAACATGCCGACCGTCATCGCGTGGTAGCCGTGCCGCGTGCCCGGCTCCCAGGCCGGCTTCTGGCGCGCGAGGAGGCGCGCGAGCTGGTCGAGATCGCGCATCTTGTCGAGCGTCAGCTTCTCATCGAGGAGCGCCAGCCCCGCCTCGTGAGCGAGGAGCTGGCGCACCGTGATCGCCCCCTTGCCGTTCTGCGCGAACTCGGGCCAGTAGCGCGCGACGGGTGCGTCGTAATCGAGCCATCCGCGCGCGTTCGCCACCGCCAGCGTCATCGCCGACAGCCCCTTGGTGGTGGACGCGACGACGACCAGGGTATCGCGGGTCCACGGCGCATCGCCTTCGGGCGTACGGCGCCCTCCCCACAGGTCCACGACCTTCTCGCCGCGCCAGTACGCGGCCACCGCGGCGCCGATCTCACCCCGCTCTGCGAAGTTGCGCTCGAACTCGGCGCGCACTTCCTCGAACCCGGGGGCGACCTCTCCATCGATGCGCGTCGTCGCCGTCACGCCACCTGAAGCCGTCTGGCGGTGCCGCGGACGACGCAGGAGCGCGATGGCCAGCACCGCCATCCACAGCACGAGCGCATAGACGTCGATGCGCTCGATGATCCCCAACCCTGGCGTGGCCTGGCCGGCGGCCAAGCGGCTGGCGAACGGAACCGTCATCGCGGTGAGCACGATGACGGTCATCAGTGTCGCGAGCGAATAGGCGCGGAATCGCCCACCCAGCGCAAAGGCGGCGAATCCGATGGCGAGGAGCTGGAGGAGGACGAGCACGCCCGCGAGGATGATGTGCGGGAGGTCGCCCGTCAGGCTGCCGGCGCCGCGTTGGTCCATGGAGAAGAACGTGGAGAAGAGCGACGAGCCGGCGATGCCAACGGCCGCGCTTCCGATCAGCAGCGCGCCGGTGATGCGCAGGGCGCGACTTCGGCCCGCCGCTTCGCGAAAGACTCCTATGCCGAAGGCGAGTGCGAGGACACTGTACGCGATGAAGAGCGGATCGACGAACGATTTGGACGGCGCGCCGATCGCCCCCAGCTCGCTGATCGTCTGCGAGGTGAAGCTGTAGCCATCGTATCTAAGGCCACCCAGAACGTCGGTGGTGACGTACAGGAGAAAAGCGAGAATTCCGCACGCGAGCAGGATTCGTCGGAGTGTGTCACCGCTCACGGCCGGCTCGGCTCCCTTTGCGCCGGGCCCTCGTGGCGTCTCGATCTTCATCATCACGCCCCCCGCGATGGCGCCCGCGTCTGTCGCGCGGACCGTTCGCAATTTCGACGGAGGGAGGGCGAGTGTCTGTCGGTAGGATGCGGGTGGCCGGTAGGGAAACCCCTGACTGGACCCCGTGCTATCCGGTCTCGACTGGGGTCGGCGAAGTCAGGTAGCCTCGGACTCGCTCGACGACCGAGGCCGGCGTCGGGTACCAGAGCCGGTTGGAGTCGACCACGTCAGTCCCGTCCACGGCGATGCGGAGCTCCCCCAGTCCGCCCCTGTGCCGCCGCACATCGAGTGTGGGATCCCGCGCGAGCTGCGCCGCCACACGGGCGGCGATGAAGGCTTTGCCGGGTCAGACCGGGCAGAAGTGAATCTCGACGCGACGCATGCGGGACCTCCCGGTGGCGGGTACGAACTCCCGAGCACGATCTGCAATCTATCCCCTGTACCGACGCCGCGTCAGGCGTCGCGTCCCGCTTCGACTCCCAACGCGTGGTGCAGCGCGGCACGCGCCAGCAGCCGCGTGGAATCCAGCGTTGGGATCGGTGAGCTCGCGTCGCGCACCAACAGTGGGAGCTCGGTACATCCGAGGACGGCGGCGTCGCATCCCTGCGACTGGAAACGTCGAATGACGGACAGAACGTAAGTGAGACTTTCAGGCGTCGTGATGCCGAGCACCAGCTCGTCCATGATGATGCGGCTGGTCTCGTCTCGCTCCGCCGGGCTCGGCTTCACGCAGCCGATGCCTAACGCCGCGAACTTCTCGGGGTAGATGTCGCTGTCCACCAGCCACCGGGTGCCCAGCAGTCCAATTCGGGCGTACCCGCGCCGAGCCGCTTCCGTAGCGACCACGTCGGCGATGTGGAGCCACGGGAGCGGCGATCGCGGCTCCACGTATTCGAAGGCCTGGTGAATGCTATTGTCCGGGCAGATGAGAAAGTCCGCGCCCGCCCACTCCAGTGCGCGTGCCGACGAGAGCATCAGCTCACCGATCCCGGCGACGTCATCATCCTCGAGGCACTTCACGTAGCGCGCCAGCGATGGCGTATGCAAGGCAACCTCGGGGTGGTCATGCCCTCCGAGGAGCGCCATGCCCTCCGCGCAGATGGTGCGATAGCAGAGGGCCGCCCCTTCGGCCGAGCAGGCGACGATTCCGATGTTGAGGGGCATGGCTAGCCGCCTCGGAGCCCGGTGACGACGTGCTGGTCCCACCTATCCACCCTCACGCCCCGTGTGAGAAGCCACAGAGCGAGCGACAGCTCGGCGATCAACGATGGAACCAGGATGGCTGGAAAGAGGCGCGCCGAGAGGGGCGGCGACAGCAAGAGGGCGAAGCTGTTGACGACGTAGCAGACGCCGGCGATCTGCATGAGAACGCCGATGACTCTCGGCATGTAGCGGGATCGGAAGATGAGGTAGCCGAGTATGACGCACTCGACACCGAAGAAGATGAGCGCGATTCCGAAGCCGGTGCTGTGGGACCGGATCGACAGCATCGCCATGACGTCGAGCTGTTCCGGAGAGAACGCGCTGGCATATGCGGCGCTCGTCATGGGAAGGAGCGCCGCCGCGAGTGAGACCGCGGCCACTCCTTCGATCGCGATGCTGACGAGATTGAAGAGGAGCGCCAGCAGCGCGAGGTCGCGGCCGACGGGGCGCAGCAGGACGTAGAGGATGAGCGCCAGCGCGACCGCGCACGTCAGGAGGACGATCTCGCCCGCGACGCCGAGACGCCAGAGCCACTCCATCGACCGCAGGTTGGCGGCGGTGGCCGTCGCGTTGCCCGGCACCACGATGCTCCCTCTGACCACCGCCTCCCCCGCGGCGCCGAGGACGATGATGACCAGGTACAGGACTCCGCCGACTCTGGCGAGGAGCCTGGCGTGCTTCGCATCGAGCGGAGGCGTCACTGTCTTCCTTTCTATGGGTCAGCCATAGAAACGGTGCGAGCCGTTCTGGAGTTTCACCGAGGCGGTGCCGGACGAGTCGCGCGTACCATGACCGCCCGCCACGCTCACTGACTCGTTAAGCGCCCGCCCGCATGACCTTGATGAGCGCGGCCAGGTCCTCGCTTCCAAGACCGGCCTTCATCCCCGTCTGAAAGGCGCCGGAGGCATATGACGGAAAGCCAGAGTCGATCGAGGCATCGCGCGCCTGCTGCACGAGACGAACCGCGGCGGCGGCATAGGTTCGCAGCGCGGCCTGCGAGCCGTCATAACGATCCGCCTGAATTCGTTCCGTCAACTGCTTCACCTCGCCACCGACGACAGGCACGAGCTCCGCCAGCATGGAGCCGAAGTCGTCGACGCGCAGGCTCTCCACCTCGCAGATGCGCGCGCCGTGGAGCGCGCCGAGCAGGGCGCCGAAGACGAACGACAGCGCCGCGCAATCGAGCGCGGAAGCCGCCCCCACCTGATCTCCCACGTAGGTGAGCCCCCCGGCAAGCGACCGGAGCAGCGGCTCGCAACGCCTGAACGTCGGCTGAGCGCCCGCCACCAGGAGCGCCGCCTCCGCCGTGCCCATCTGATCGGGATAGGCGAGGATGGCGCCGTCGAGGTACTCGGCGTCGTTCTCGCGCGCCCAGCGCTCGGCCTCCCGAGCTTCCCGCGGACTGCCGGTGCTCAACTGCACGAGAACCCGACCGGAGATACGCGGCCTGACATCCTCGCCGGAGAGGATGGTCCGGGTGACCTCATAGTTGTCCACGCACACGATGACCACCGGAGCGGCGTCGGCAGCGGCTGCCGGGTCGGGCGCAAGGGTAGCGCCGTCGCGGACGAGCGGCTCGGCTTTGGTGCTCGTCCGATTCCAGACGGTGACGCGATGTCCGGCGCGCAAGAGCGCGCCGGCAAGCGCGGAACCCATCGCGCCCAACCCGATAACCGAAACGTCGCTCATCGATCCCCCTCCAATTGTCGCTGCCATTTTGCGCGCGTGTACACCGGCCGGAACCCCTGTCGCTCGGCGTTGCGCTGCGACGCGCTTCCCGGCTGCGTCACCACCATGGCCAGGTCGATCCCGCGCGCCGACGCGAACGCGAGACGCGCGTCGAGCAGTGCGAGCTGCGCGCCTCGTCGCCGCGCCGACGGAATCGTGGCGGCGCCCGCCAGCAGGGCGGTGCCGTTGGTGACGTGCATCGCCGCCGCCGCGATGGGCTCTCGGTCCAGCTCGGCCAAAAAACAGGCGACGCCACGCGCCTGCACCATGACCGCGCCCAGACTCTCCAGAAAGGAGCCGAGCTCCGCCGATTCGCTCGCCCAGCCTTGCGCCGCGATCCGACACCAGGTCGGCGCTTCCTCCGCTCGAATGGAACGGACCGTGATCGCACCTGAGTCGGCGGCAGGGGCCGTCGCCGTCGATCGGATCAGCACCGTGGAGGCCTCGATCGGCGAGTAGCCGCGGACGCCGAGGAGGTTCAGCGTTTCCGGTGCCACGAACGAGCTCACTTCGTGGAAGGTCGCGGCGCCGCGATTGGTGAAGAAATCCTCCACCTCGTCGAGCTCGCGCTCGAGAAACGGCTCGAAGAGGCCCAGGCCGAAGGTCTGCGTGAGCGGAGAGGCTGGACCATCGAACATCGCGTACACGCCGGCAACCTCGATCCACTCCGCGCCAACCTCTGGTTGCAGCCTCCGCCGGGAGTCGACCGTCGCGGCGTTCGCCAACGCCTCGGCACGCTCGAGTCGGCGCGCGAGCGCGAGGTCGACCGCGGGCAAGGCCTCATTCAATCGCCGATTCGGCATGATGGATGAGCAGGTCCTGAATCAGCGCCCGGCACTCGCCGAACACCACCGGAAGCGGACGCTGATCGTCGAGAATGCCAACGATCGCCGAAATTCGTTCAGCGTAACGCCGTCGATCCACGGGAGAAGGTCTTTGAATGCCTCCAGCACCACCAGAGGCTGGCACCGCGGGTCGGCACTCACATGCGAAGCGCTCACGATGACAAGCTAGCTGCCCATTCGTCCGACGGCTCGACCGTCACCGTGGTCGCGTGAATTCGGGGATGCGGAAGCGCTTGCGATAGGCGCCGGGAGCCATGCCAGTGGTCCGCTTGAACAGCCGGCGGAAGAAAGCCGAATCTTCGTAGCCCACCCGCCAACTGATCTCGTCCACCGAAGCGTCCGTTCGCTCGAGCCGGCGCTTGGCGTCCTCGATGCGCAGGCGCTGGACGTAGGCGATGGGGGTGAGTCCGGTCGCGGCCGCGAAGCGCCGTTTGAAGGTACGCTCGGCCAGCTTCGATCGCTTGATCATCTCCTCCACGGGGTTGGCGACCGAGAAATGATCGGTCAACCACCGCTGCGAGCTCTGGATCTCGCCGTCGCCGTGGTCGATCCTGCCTTCGAAGATGATGTACGGCGTGAGGCCATCCTGATGCCATTGCAGCGCGAAGAGCCGCGCGACTTCCTGCGCCGTCGTGGAGCCGGCGAAGCGCGCGATGAGGTAGAGCACGAGGTCGTGCCACGTCGTCGACGCGCCCGAGCTTACCAGCTCCTCGCGCAAGCCGGAGATCACCAACGCGCGCTCCGGATGGATCACGACGGCCGGATATGCCCTCGCGAAGTCCCTGGCATACTCGAAGTGCACGGTGGCGTCCTTGCCGTCGAACAGCCCGGTCTCGGCCAGCAGAAAGATCCCCGAGCACGCCGAACAGATCACGGCGCCCCGCTCGTGCATCCGGTGGAGCCAGTCGATCAATTGGGTATAGCGCCCCTTTCTCCAGCCGTCCTGTCGCAGCAGCACGGATGGGACGATCACGATGTCGCTCGCCTCGACGGTGTCGATCGCCCGCCTGACGTCGACCGGGACGCCGCTCGCAACGCACAGCGAGCCCACTGTCTCGCCGACGATGTCGACGTGGAAGGGCGCCGGCGCGCTCGGGCCGGTGTTCGACCTGTCCACGAACGCGAAGCCGTTCATCACATCGAAGATGCCGAACAGTGTGGAGACCACCGAATCCGGCAGTGCCACGAGGCTGACGTGACGGGTATTCGACCCGGGCTGGGCCAATGGCTTGGACACTGTGATTGATCTCCTCGAGCCCGCACCGAAAGTTGCGCCGCGGTGCGCGCCGCGCTACCGGCCTTCGGCCGGGTCGGCAACACCGATGTGGCACGAACGAACCGATCCGGGGCGATTCCGGCACTTCGAAGGGCCCGCTTCAGACGCGATCATGGTGCGACGATTGGACTGCAACGACACTCGCGACGAAGGAGTCGGAACCATGACCGCAACCGGCATCGAACAATCGACGCTCGAGCAGACGAAGCTCGATGCTCTCCTCAGACGTGCGATCGGCGACCTCGCTTCCGGCTACGGCGGCGTGATGATCAGTCTTGGCAACAAGCTCGGTCTCTTCAAGGCCATGGCGGGAGCCGGCCCGCTCAGCTCACGGGAGCTGGCGGCCCGCACCGGCTGCGCGGAGCGATACGTGCGAGAGTGGCTGAACGCCCAGGTTGCGGGCGGTTACGTCGACTACCACGCGGTGAGCGGAACGTACGAGCTCTCCCCCGAGCAGGCGATGCTGCTGGCCGACGAAGAGAGCCCGGTGTTCATTCCGAATGCCTGGCAGACGCCGGCATCGATGTGGTTCGACGAGGAGCAAGCCGTCGAGGCCTTTCGTACCGGCAAGGGCGTGGCGTGGGGTGATCACGACCGTCGTCTCTACTGCGGCGTGGCGTCCTTCTACCGCAACGCCTATCGGGCCAGTCTCGTATCGGAGTGGCTCCCCGCGCTCGACGGCATCGTCGACCAGCTCAATGCAGGCATCACCGTGGCGGATGTGGGCTGTGGCCACGGCCACTCGACGGTCCTGATGGCCGAGGCGTTCCCGCGGTCGCGCTTTCACGGCTTCGACACCCACTCCGCCTCGATCGACGAGGCGAGGCGCAACGCGGCCGATGCCGGCCTCGCTGATCGGCTCGCCTTCCACGTGGCCGGGGCCGCGGAATACCCCGGCGCGAACTACGGACTCATCTGCTTCTTCGACTGTCTGCACGACATGGGAGACCCGCTCTCCGCGGCGCGGTACGCCGCCAGGGTCCTTGCTCCCGGCGGTACGGTCATGCTGGTAGAGCCGTTCGCCAATGACCGGGTGGAAGACAACCTCACCCCGGTGGCGCGGATCTACTACGCCGCCTCGACGATGCTCTGCTGTGCCCACGCAATCTCGGAGGGTGGGAGCCTGGTCCTCGGCGCGCAGGCAGGCGAGGCGCGCCTCGCGGACGTGTTCCGCAAGGCCGGGTTCCGCCACTTTCGACGCGCGGCCGAGACACCCTTCAACCTGATTCTCGAGGCGCGGCGCTGACGGACGGGTCGCCAGCCGCGCCAGGCCGACCGGTAGCGTCAGTCGGCTCGAAGGGCGGAGATCGGATCGATCCGGGCCGCGCGCAGCGCGGGGCGCACGCAGGCGGTGGCGGCCACCACGAAGCAGACGATCGCCGCCACCGCGATGGTCAACGGGTCGTCCGGAGGCACGCCGAAGAGCAGCGCGCGCATCGCGCGAGCGGCGACATACGCAGTCAAGACGCCGGGCACCACGCCGATGACCGCCATCCGGATCCCCTCCGAGACGACCATCCTGGCCACCCGTTTGGGATTGGCGCCGAGGGCAAGACGCACACCGATCTCGCGATCGCGCTGCGCGACCGTGAACGCCAGGAGCCCGTGGATGCCCACGCCCGCCAGCAGCAGCGCGAGCACCGCCAGCGCTCCGAGAATGCGCACCTGTGCTCGACGCGTGATCGTCTGATCGTTCAGAACGTCCGACAGCAACCGCACGTTGGAGATCGGTTGCTGCGCGTCCACCCGGCGGACGATCTCGCGAATGGCCGGAATCAGCGCCGCGTCCTGTCGGGACGATCGCACCAGGAGGTCCTTCGGCAGGTAGAGCCCGCCCGTGCCTTCGGGTGCCTGATCGAACGGAATGTACAATTGTGGCTCGCTGCTGCGCTCGAGGCCCCTGACCCTGATGTCCCCGACGACGCCCACCACGGTGCGCACCTGGCCGCGGGTCTCGAACGTTCTGCCAAGTGGGTCGTCGTTCGGCCAGTGGCGCCGCACGAACGACTCGCTGACCACGGCCACGAGCGGTCGGTCACGCGTGTCATCGTCGGCGATGGGGCGCCCCTGACGCAAAGGGACCTGCAACGTCGTGAAGAAGTCCGACGTGACCAGTCGGAAGCTCGCGTTCTGGGTTCCGTCCCGGCGATCCACTTCGCCAGGCAGCAGAATGCGCGTGATGCCCCCGGTCAGCACCATCGGGAGGCCGCTCGTGTACGTTGCTGCCTCGACACCCGGCAGCGCGCGCACCCCGGAAAGCACCCGCCGGTAGAAGTCGGCTCGGCGAACCGGGTCGGCATACCGGGGCGCCGGCAGCTCGGTTCGCAGCGTGAGGATACGCTCCGTCGAGAAGCCGGGAGAGACGGCCTGCACGCGCCACATCGCTCGAATGAGCAGGCCCGACGCGATCAGCAGCATGACCGACACGGCCACCTCGAGTGCAACGAGCGTCGTCCGCAGCCGCTGCCGCCGGGCGCTTCCGCGAGTCCCCTCTCGCAACGCCGCGAAGCTCCGCTGACCACCGACCCTCAGCGCCGGGATCAGCCCGAACCCGAGGCCGGTGAGGGCCGACAATCCCGCGGCGATCGCGAACACGCGCAGATCCACACTGGGTTGCGAGGCGATCGGGAGCGTGGGAGGGACGAGACGCGTAAGCAGCGGCACCGTCAGAAACGCCAGCACCGCTCCCGCGAGTCCGCCGATCGCCGCGAGGACAATGCTCTCGGTCAGCATCTGCCGCACCAGCCGCTCGCGGCCGGCGCCGAGCGCGGCGCGCACGGCGAGCTCGCGC